>NZ_SAUF01000009.1 GCF_004023665.1 Afifella aestuarii | reverse complement strand
TCGACGCATGGCGGCGGCGCTATTCCTATGTGTCGGGCAAGCGCTCCGGCGCCGACTGGAATTTCGAGACGCCGAACACGGTGCCCTCGGCGGAGACGCCCTCGCTCGTCGAGCTGCCGGAGAACGCCAGGCGCGAGCTTTATGAATATCCGGCCCGCGCCATGGATGTGGCCGCGCATGAGCGCATGGAAAAGCTCCGCATGCAGGCGTCGGAGGCCGATCACGACCGGGTCAAGGCGGCCTCCAACATCCGCGTGGTGGAGCCCGGGCGGCGGTTTGCGCCCTATGAAGTGGCCCATCCGGAAAAGCGCTACGAGGAGCATGTGGTGATCCGCGCGGTGCACCAGGTGGTGGACCGCTCCTACGAGACGGCGGAGGACGAGCCGGAATACCGCAACGAATTCGAAGCGATGCCCTCGCGCATTCCGCTGACGCCGCACCGCGCGACGAAGCGCCCGCGCATCGAGGGGGCGCAGGTGGGCATCGTTGCGGGCCCGGAAGGCGAGGAGATCCATTGCGACCAGTACGGCCGGGTGAAACTCTGGTTTCCCTGGGACCGGCGGGCGAAGAAGGACGGCTCCGACACCTGTTGGGTGCGCGTCTCACAAAGCTGGGCCGGCGGTACCTGGGGCGGCCAGATCATCCCGCGCATCGGCATGGAGGCGATGGTCTCCTACATCGACGGCGACCCCGACCG
>NZ_SAUF01000007.1 GCF_004023665.1 Afifella aestuarii | reverse complement strand
CACGCCCGATCGCGGTTACTCGATGATTTCGGAGACGATGCCGGCACCGACGGTGCGGCCGCCTTCACGGATGGCGAAGCGCAGCTTCTCTTCCATCGCGATCGGCACGATCAGCGTCACGTCCATCGTCACATTGTCGCCCGGCATCACCATCTCGGTGCCTTCCGGCAGCGTCACGACACCCGTCACGTCCGTCGTCCGGAAGTAGAACTGAGGACGGTAGTTGGTGAAGAACGGCGTGTGCCGCCCACCCTCTTCCTTCGTCAGAATGTACGCTTCCGCCTTGAACTTCGTGTGCGGCGTCACCGAACCCGGCTTGCACAGGATCTGCCCGCGCTCCACGCCCTCGCGGTCGATGCCGCGAAGCAGCGCGCCGATGTTGTCGCCCGCCTGGCCACTGTCGAGCAGCTTGCGGAACATCTCGACGCCCGTCACCGTCGTCTTGCGGGTGTCGCGGATGCCGACGATCTCGACTTCCTCGCCCACCTTGATCTGACCGCGTTCCACACGACCCGTCACGACCGTGCCGCGACCGGAGATCGAGAACACGTCTTCGATCGGCATCAGGAACGGCTGGTCGATCGGACGCTCCGGCGTCGGGATGTACTCGTCGACCGCCGCCATCAGCGCGCGGATCGAATCCTCGCCAAGCGCCTTGTCGCCGTCCTCGAGCGCCACAAGCGCCGAGCCCTTGATCACCGGAATGTCGTCGCCCGGGAATTCGTAGGACGACAGAAGCTCGCGAACCTCGAGCTCGACGAGCTCAAGAAGCTCCTCGTCGTCAACCTGGTCGACCTTGTTCATGTAAACGACAAGCGCCGGAACACCGACCTGACGGGCGAGCAGAATGTGCTCACGCGTCTGCGGCATCGGGCCGTCGGCCGCCGACACAACCAGGATCGCGCCGTCCATCTGCGCCGCGCCCGTGATCATGTTCTTCACATAGTCCGCGTGGCCCGGGCAGTCGACATGGGCGTAGTGACGGTTTTCCGTCTCGTATTCGACATGCGCCGTCGAGATCGTGATGCCGCGCGCCTTCTCTTCAGGCGCCGCATCAATCTGGTCGTAAGCCCGATACTCGCCGAAGAACTTCGTGATCGCTGCCGTCAGCGTCGTCTTGCCATGGTCGACGTGACCGATCGTCCCGATGTTCGCATGCGGCTTCGTGCGCGAAAATTTCTCTTTTGCCAT
>NZ_SAUF01000006.1 GCF_004023665.1 Afifella aestuarii | reverse complement strand
TCGGCATGGAGGCGATGGTCTCCTACATCGACGGCGACCCCGACCGCCCGCTGATTACGGGATTGGTGCCGAACCCGCAGCAGGCCGTGCCTTACGATCTGCCGGCCAATAAGACACGCTCGATCATCCGCTCGAACTCGCACAAATCGGAAGGCTTCAACGAGCTGACCTTCGAGGATGCGACCGGTGCGGAGAACATGTTCCTGCATGCCCAGAAGGATCAGACGACACGGGTCCTGAACAACCGCACCAAGCGGGTGGACGCGCATGAGGTGGCCTCGATCGGAGGCAACCGGGCGCTGGAGGTGGCGCGGAACCAGAAGACCGAGGTTGGGGGCTCGATGAACCTGACGGTCGGCGGGACGGGGGCGATGGCGGCCGGGCTGATGACGCAGGTGGCCGGGCTTGCCGGCCACACGGCAGGGCTGTTGTCTCAGGCGGGGGCGATCGCCGGTGGCGGCGGCGCGGCGCTGACCGGCTTTGCCGGCACGCTCGCCTCTTCGGCGCTGGGCTTTCTCGGCATGGGCGGCCTCGGCGCGCGCGACGGCGTCGTCTCGGGACCGAACCCGCGCGCCGATGCGGGCACGGCTCTCGCCGGTTCCGGTGCAGGAATGGGCGAGGACGCGTCGAACCTCTTCCCCTTCGGCGGCATCATGAACACCGTCGTCGGTGCCTTCAAATCCGACACCGTTGGCGTCGCCCGCGCCGAGCAGATCGGCGTGAGCAAGGTCACAAATGTCGGCGCCACGCAGCTCGAAAGCACGGGCAAATACCGCAAGATCGCCGTCGGCGAGGAATTCGTCATCGAGTGCGGGGATTCCAAGTTCATCATGAAGGCGAACGGTGAGGTGATCATCCTCGGCAAGACCTTCAATTTCGTCGCGACAGACCACTTTCAGATGCGCGGCAAGCCGATCGACATGAATTGAGTTCGGCTCGATGAAGCTCGTCAACCCGACCCCGCTCACTGCTGTCGCCTTCCGCCAGTTCGACCGCGACGGCGGGCTCGATGTCGTGGTGTCTGCGAAGGCGACCTTTCTGCACCGGCAGGGGGGCGGGCTGCGGCTTCATCGTGAGCAGGAGCCCTTCCAGTGGGAGGACGCTTATGAGGGCGAGCCTCATGCCAGCCCGCTCGTCCGGCAGACGGATCTGACGCCTGAAAAGGTCGGGACTGACGTTACCTTTCTGGGCACCGCTCAGGCGCCGGGCTGTAAGCTGCTCGCCGAATGGCCAGTGCGTCTGCAACTCGGACCGGTCGACAAGCGGCTCAACGTGGCGGGCCCACGCCAATGGTTGCCGGATACGGAGGTGCGATGGCCTGGTCTTCACGCTAAAGCGTCGAAGCGCGCACTCGTCGGCTGGACGTTGACCGAGCCGGAGCCGACGAACTGCGTGCCGTTGAGCTGGGCTTTCGCCTTGGGTGGTCCGCTTCCAACGAGCCCCGACCACAGCGGACCCGTCGATGTCGAGCAGCGCAATCCGCTGGGGCGTGGCCTGGTGGATCTGAAGATGGGCCCGGATGCCGGGCCGTGCCCCGCCCATCAGATCTCTTGGCCCGACGAGACGGAGCCGGACTGGCGCGCGCCACGCGCGCCCGCTGGCCTTGGTCCGTTGTCGCCCTGGTGGCGGGAGCGCGAGCAATATGTTGGCACGTACGATCAGGCTTGGCTGGACGAGCGCCATCCGCTCCTGCCGGAGGATTTCGATTTGCGTTTCTGGCAGTCGTCGCCGCCGGACCAGATCGCCATTCCCCATCTGAAGGGCAACGAGGCCTATCGACTGGAAAACCTGTCGCCGGACTTTGCCGTTGCGGAAGGCCGACTGCCGGATGTGACACTGGCAGTACGCACAGATGGAACGCCCACCGACGGCTGGCATGACCTGGCGCTCGACGGCGTGCACTTCGACTGGCGGGAGGACCATCGGGTGATCCTCACCTGGCGCGGGCGGTTTCCTTTGCCGGAGGCGGCCGGAGTGACGCTGACGCTCGCCCGGGTGATGAGCGAGCGCACCGCCGCGCCGGCGCGGGCGCAACCGGAGGCGGCCGATGTCGACGCCTGAGGAGACGCCTAAGGATAAGATGACAGCCGGCTGGGGCGATCTGGTCGAGGCGGGGTCGGATTATGCGGGGGAGCCTGGTTACCCGGCGCCGTGGACGACCGGCGAGCCCAGAGAAGGTCTGCGCGACACCGACGAGGCGAGGATCGTCTGTCTCGCTCCGGACGTTTGCCTGACGCCTATTGGCTCCTCGGTGGTGCCGGTCCTCTACCAGATCGTCGATTATTGCGGGCATGACGAAGCCTATACGCCATCGGTGCGCTTCACCGGGCAAAAGGCGATGGTCCTCCGCTCCAATACCACGCATGTGCACGGGGATAAGCCGGGCACGGCAAAGGGTATAAAATCCGGCACGGTTGAGGACATCTGCGAGCCGATCGGCCATGCGCCTGAGGTGCGCGCCGAGGGCTCGCCGGTGATCCGCCATCTCGACCGGTGCTGGATGAATTGCAGGAACACGGTGGGCGAGGCGATCTTCGTCAAGGACACCGCCACCTATCAGCCACCTGAGGATGACGACCCGATCCCGGGGTCGCTGCGGCGCATTGAAGAGGGGGGCACGCAGAGCGAGCCGCTGGTTATGAGCGACGCCTCGCCCGATCCGCTCATCATGGGGGCCCAATATGCGCAGGCGATGCCGGCGGAGCAGCCTTTACCATCGCCAGCTCCGTCGTCTCCTCCTTCGGGGCCCGAAACTCCTGGTGGGAAAACCCCGATACCTACTCCCGCAAATGACAATCGGCCTCAGCTCCGTCGCGGCATTTTTGGACGACTTCGTCCGAACCCTTTCTGGTGGTGGCTGCAACATACGATAGAAAAATATCCGGAAGATCGCCGTCGAATCCGGGCGGGGGAATTGGACCGTGTTGCCGAAGATCCGTCGCTGAGCGAGGACGCGGCCGATATTCTTCATGATACGGCCGAGCGGATGCGCAATGCGCCGACACCCGCAGATGCCGAGCAAATTGAACAAGTCGGTTGGGAACGTCTGCGTGAACTGGAGCAACAAGGCCGACTGAACCCGACCGCAGAAGAAAAGACCCGAGAAGACGAGAACCGCGAAGCAAACAAAGCAGTTGAACATTCAAAAAATCTGGCTTTGGCCCTTGATCACAACGTTCGAGTTGATACGAGAAACAAGAGAAAGTATCCGTGTATCGTTGGTCCCTATAAATATGTAAGTATGATCTGTCCTGGCGAAGCACATCATCTCATTCCAGATAGGGTTTACCGGTTGGGCAAAGCACCAGAACTCGAGCCTGAGAAGAATTCTACGGACAACCGCATACCTAATTCTCCGACCTATAACGGCGGCCAAGCCATCTGCCTTTCGGAGTCCATGCATCGTACGGGTGAAGATGCTATCCATAAATCGTTAGACGATGCTCTCAAAAAATTGGGTGATGGTCGGACCTATAAGCCGAAGGGAACGGCCCCACTTGGGAAGATCAGGGACGAAGTCTACAAGGCTATCGATAAGGTTGAGGAATTATCGCAGGAGTGTCGAGAAAGAGCAAAAAAAGCTACATACGCTCAGGTCGTGGGTAGACGAAATCAGCCCGGCCGTACCTCGATGCATCCCCCCAAAGACGCCGATGTGATCCGGGTCCTCAAAGCTGGAACATATGAAGCTGGGACATATTAGGAGTTCGACATTTTAGGAGTTCGACATTGAAACTCTTCGACCCATACCGCCTCTACACGGCCTTTGCCCTGAACAAGGACACGTTCGGCATCACCTTCAGCGGTTCGGAATACGACGATATGTATTCCTATATCCTGATCCACGAGGGGCATTTGGAGCAGCCGTGGAGTCGTTTTGACGTCCCCCGCAACATCACCGGGCTGACCGGCCAGGTTGCCCCGGATGGACGCCCGATCTTTTATGCCCTCAGCGACGAAGGCGAGGTCTATACTCTGCCGGCGGGAGACGACGAGCCGGGCAAACTCAAGATCGAAGGCGCTGGCGTTTGGTCCGACGATGCGACGGATCTCGGCTATGTCAATTCGATTGCCCTGATCGGCGGCGCGCTGCTGGTCACCGGCTATCATTCGCAGCTCTACCGCGTGTCGGAGACCGGCTGGGACTGGTTTCACGAGGATACGCTGCCCCGGGCACCAGAGACCTATGACTACCTCATCTTTGGCGATCTGGACGGTCCCGCGGAAGACGACCTCTATATGAGTGTCACCTATTCCCCGACGAGCACAAACCGCGAGTTGACGGAGGAAGAAGAGGACGAAATGGATCGGCTATACCTCGCCGGTAAGAATGACGAGGCATACGCGATCCGAAAAGCAGCGGAAGGCCCGTCGCGTGTTCATGAAGGCCGGCTGTATCATTGGAACGGGGAGGAATGGCGGATCGTCGCCACGCCACGTGCCGGGCGTTATGAGCCGACGCCGGCGACGCTGGCCGACATCTTCGTCGAAGCACCAGACAGGGTCTGGGCTGTTGGCCACAATGGGGTGATCCTTCTCGGCAACGCCACCTACGGCTTTCAGGACGTCTCCTTCAAGGGCGACGACGACAGCTTGATTTCCATCACCAGGTTCCGGGACAAGATGGTTATCGCGTCCAACTACGCGCTGCATTGGTTCGACGGCCATATGCTATCGCCGCTGCGCCCGGTGCTCGATCCTTCGATCAACGATGGCGTGCCCAACCCGCTGAAGGTCCAGGCGGTTGACGACCTGCTCTTCTACTTCGATTCCAAGCACGGCGTTCGCACCTTCGACGGCGAGCATTGGACGCAGATCACCATCCCGCCGGAACTTCTTGAGCGGAATTTCAAGGGGCTGCCGCGACCCTAGAATTGGACGAAGGCCGTCTTCGTCCCGTCGATGCCAGCGAGCGTCGGGGGCCACTCTTCCGGGCATCTTTCGACGCATGGCGGCGGCGCTATTCCTATGTGTCGGGCAAGCGCTC
>NZ_SAUF01000005.1:600000-885564 GCF_004023665.1 Afifella aestuarii | reverse complement strand
TGCCGGCATCGTCTCCGAAATCATCGAGTAACCGCGATCGGGCGTGGCTTGTTCGCACCCGCGGACACCACGCCCCGTCTGTGAGGCAATGAAATGAACGGACAGAACATCCGGATCCGGCTTAAGGCCTTCGATCACCGCGTTCTCGATACGTCGACGGCGGAAATCGTCTCGACGGCGAAGAGGACCGGGGCGCAGGTCCGCGGGCCGATCCCGCTGCCGACCCGGATTGAGAAGTTCACGGTGAACCGGTCGCCGCATGTCGACAAGAAAAGCCGCGAGCAGTTTGAAATCCGCACGCATAAGCGCCTGCTCGACATCCTCGATCCCACACCGCAGACGGTCGATGCTTTGATGAAGCTCGACCTCGCGGCGGGCGTCGACGTCGAGATCAAGCTCTAGCGGATACCTGACGAAGGGAAGACCAGGATGCGTTCTGGCGTCATCGCAAAAAAACTCGGCATGACCCGGGTCTACACGGAAGCCGGCGAGCAGGTGCCGGTCACCGTTTTGAGGCTCGACAATTGCCAGGTCGTCGCTCAGCGCACAGCGGAGAAGGACGGCTACACGGCCGTGCAGCTCGGTGTCGGGCGCGCCAAGCCGAAGAATACCGTGAAGGCCATGCGCGGCCATTTCGCGAAGGCCGAAGTCGAGCCCAAGCGTAAGGTCGCCGAATTTCGCGTGAGCCCGGAAAACATGATCGAAGTCGGCGCCGAGATTACGGCCGAGCATTTTCTGCCCGGTCAGTATGTCGACGTCACCGGCACCTCGATCGGTAAGGGGTTCGCCGGTGCCATGAAGCGGCACAATTTTGGTGGTCTGCGTGCGACCCACGGCGTGTCCGTGTCGCACCGCTCCCATGGTTCGACGGGTAACCGCCAGGATCCGGGCAAGGTCTTCAAGAACAAGAAGATGGCCGGTCATATGGGCGACACGCGGGTGACGACGCAGAATCTGCAGATCGTCCGCACCGACGCCGAGAAGGGTCTTCTTCTCGTGCGCGGCGCCGTTCCGGGTGCCAAGGGCGGTTGGCTCTTGGTTCGCGACGCGATCAAGAAGGCGGCGCCTGAGGGCGTTCCGACTCCGGCCGCGTTGCGTGGGGATGCTGGCGCTGCTGCAACGCCCGAGACCGCCGAAGGGGGCGCAGAATAATGGAACTTCAAGTCACCACGCTCGCCGGTGAATCTGCCGGGCAGGTGTCGGTATCGGACGAGGTCTTCGGCCTCGAGCCGCGGCAGGATCTCCTGCAGCGCATGATCCGCTACCAGCTCCTGAAGCGTCAGGCGGGAACGCATAAGGCGAAGGATCGGGGCGAAGTCTCGATGACGACCGCCAAGATGTATCGTCAGAAGGGCACCGGTCGCGCCCGTCACGGTTCGAAGAAGCCTGGCGTGTTTCGCGGCGGCGGCAAGTCGCACGGTCCGGTTGCTCGTAGCCACGCGATCGAGCTGCCGAAGAAGGTTCGCGCTCTTGCTCTGAAGCACGCGCTTTCTGTGCGGGCGAAGACTGAGACGCTGATCATCATCGATGATGCCAAGGCGGGCGAAGCGAAGACCAAGGGTCTTGCCGCTCAGTTCGCCGGGCTCGGGCTCAACAGCGTCCTCATTGTGGACGGTGCGCAGCTCGACGACAACTTCGCCAAGGCGGCGCGCAATCTGCGCAATGTCGATGTGCTGCCTGTGCAGGGCATCAACGTCTACGACATTCTGCGTCGCGAGAAGCTGGTTTTGACGAAGTCGGCGATCGAGGCGCTGGAGGAGCGGTTCAAATGACCAGCCTCAAACACTACGACACAATCCTGTCGCCGGTGATCACGGAAAAGTCGACCTTTGCGTCTGAGAACAATCAGGTCGTCTTCAAGGTGAAGAAGGATGCCACGAAGCCGGAAATCCGCGCTGCCGTGGAAGAGCTCTTCAAGGTCAAAGTGACGGCGGTGAACACGCTCCTGCGCAAGGGTAAAACCAAGCGCTTCCGCGGCATCAAAGGCCGGCAGGGCGATTTCAAAAAAGCGATCGTGACCCTTCAGGAAGGGCACTCGATCGACGTGACGACGGGTCTTTAAGCGATGGCTTTGAAAACCTTCAATCCGCGTACGCCGGGCCAGCGTCAGCTGGTCATCGTCGACCGCTCGGGCCTCTGGAATGGCAAGCCCGAGAAGAGCTTGACGGAAGGTCTGACAAAGTCGGGCGGACGCAACAATCTCGGTCGGGCGACGGCGCGTCGGCGTGGCGGTGGTCACAAGCGCAGCTATCGCATCATCGATTTTAAGCGTCGCAAGTTCGACGTGCCGGCAACGGTGGAGCGCCTCGAATACGATCCGAACAGGTCGGCATTCATCGCTCTGGTGCGCTACGAGGATGGCGAGCTTTCGTATATCCTGGCGCCGCAGCGCGTCGCCGAGGGCGACACCATCGTTTCGGGCCAGTCGAATATCGACGTGAAGCCGGGCAACGCCATGCCTCTGCGGGCGATGCCGGTCGGCACGATCGTGCATAATGTTGAGTTGAAGCCGGGCCGTGGCGGCCAGATGGCGCGCTCAGCGGGCGCCTACGCGCAGATCGTCGGACGTGACCAGGGCTATACTGTTCTGCGTCTCGGATCTGGCGAGCAGCGTCTGGTTCAGGGTGTGTGCATGGCGACAGTTGGCGCCGTCTCCAACCCGGATCATTCCAATGTGAGCCTCGGCAAGGCCGGTCGGTCGCGTTGGCTTGGACGTCGGCCGAGTGTTCGCGGTGTGGCGATGAACCCGATCGACCATCCGCACGGCGGTGGTGAAGGACGCACTTCGGGCGGCCGTCACCCGGTGACCCCCTGGGGCAAGCCGACAAAGGGCAAGCGCACGCGGTCCAACAAGGCATCGCAGAAATACATCGTCCGCTCTCGCCACGCCCGCAAGAAGTAACGGGCCGGCACAGGCAGGATCAGGAGTTCAATCGAAGTGGCACGTTCAGTCTGGAAAGGTCCGTTCTTTGACGGCTTCCTCCTCAAGAAGGCGGAGAAGGCCCGCGAGTCCGGCCGCAAGGAAGTGATCAAGATCTGGAGCCGTCGCTCCACCATTCTCCCGCAGTTCGTCGGGCTCACTTTCGGCGTCCATAACGGGCACAAGCATATCCCTGTGCTCGTGACGGAAGACATGATCGGGCACAAGTTCGGCGAATTCGCTCCGACCCGCACCTATTACGGTCATGCGGCGGACAAGAAGGCGAAGAGGAAGTAACCATGGGTAAGCCCAAGCGTGAGCGGGCGCTCGGCGACAACGAGGCCAAGGCGGTTGCGCGCATGATGCGCATTTCGCCGCAAAAGCTGAACCTGGTTGCCGGCCTCATCCGTGGCAAGAAGGTGTCGACGGCGATTGCCGATCTCACCTTCTCGCGCAAACGCATCGCCATTCAGGTGAAGAAAACCCTGGAGAGCGCGGTTGCGAATGCGGAGAACAATCACGACTTGGACGTCGACAATCTGGTCGTCGCGGAAGCTCACGTCGGCAAGGCGCTCGTGATGAAGCGCTTTTCTCCGAGAGCGCGCGGCCGGGTCGGACGGATCACCAAGCCGTTTTCCAATCTCACCATCGTCGTGCGCGAAGTCGAGGACGCGGCCTAAGCGCCGAGGAGTAAGGTATGGGACAGAAAGTCAATCCGATCGGCCTCAGGCTCGGCATCAACAAGACCTGGGATTCCCGCTGGTTCGCCAGTGACGCGGAATACGGGCCCTTGTTGCACGAGGATCTCAGGATCCGCCGCGCTCTGATGGAAGATCTCAAGCAGGCCGCGGTGTCGCGCATCGTGATCGAACGCCCGCACAAGAAGTGCCGTGTGACGATCCAGACGGCTCGGCCGGGCATCGTGATCGGCAAGAAGGGCGCCGACATCGAGAAGCTTCGCCGCAAGGTGGCGCGGATGACGGACTCGGAAGTGCACATCAACATCGTTGAGGTGCGCAAGCCCGAGACCGACGCTGCCCTGATCGCTCAGTCGATCGCGCAGCAGCTGGAGCGCCGTGTGGCGTTCCGCCGGGCGATGAAGCGCTCGGTGCAGTCGGCGATGCGTCTTGGCGCCCAGGGCATTCGGATCGCCTGCGGCGGCCGGCTCGGCGGCGCGGAAATCGCACGGGCTGAATGGTATCGCGAAGGTCGCGTTCCGCTGCACACGCTGCGCGCGGACATCGATTTCGGGACGGCCACGGCGCATACCGCCTACGGCACGATCGGCATCAAGGTGTGGGTGTTCAAGGGCGAAATCCTGGAGCACGACCCGTTTGCATCCGAGAAACGGCAGCTCGAAGGGCCTGAAGCCTCGCGCCGTGGCGCGTCGGCCTAAGACGCTGCGGCTGATCGGATAAGGGAATTGAGAGAAGAACATGCTGCAACCCAAACGCACCAAGTTCCGCAAGGCGCATAAGGGCCGCATCCACGGAGCGGCGAAGGGCGGGACGGATCTGAACTTCGGCTCCTTCGGCCTCAAAGCGATGGAACCGGAGCGGATTACCGCCAGGCAAATCGAAGCGGCTCGTCGGGCGATCACGCGTCATATGAAGCGTGCCGGCCGTGTGTGGATCCGTATTTTCCCGGACGTGCCGGTGTCGTCGAAGCCGACCGAAGTGCGTATGGGTAAGGGCAAGGGCTCGCCGGAATACTGGGCGTGCCGCGTTCATCCGGGCCGCGTAATGTTTGAGATCGACGGCGTCGGCGAGGCGACTGCGCGTGAGGCGCTGCGTCTTGGAGCTGCGAAGCTGCCGGTGAAGACGCGTGTCGTCACCCGGATCGGCGAGTGAGGAAGAGGCCATGAAGGCGACCGAACTTCATACCAAATCGGTGGACGAGCTTAACGACGAGCTCGGCCGCTTGAAGAAGGAGCAGCTCAATCTGCGCTTCCAGCAGGCATCCGGCCAGCTGGAGAAGACCGCCCGCATCCGCGAGGTCCGCCGCACGATTGCGCGTATCAAAACCATTGCGGCGCAGAAGCATGCCGCCGCGGCGAAGGCTTGAGGAGCGAAGAATGCCGAAACGCGTGTTGCAAGGCACGGTGGTAAGCGACATCTCCGACAAGACGGTTACCGTCGACGTCGAGCGCCGCTTTACACATCCGCTCCTGAAGAAGACGGTCCGTCGGACGAAGAAGTATCAGGCGCATGACCCGAACAACGAGTTCAAGGTTGGCGACGTGATCTTCATCCAGGAGACCCGTCCGATTTCGAAGAACAAGTGCTGGCTGGCGATCGGCCGCGAAGCACCGACCGAATAGCGCACAGAAACAACTGTCGGAACAGCGGTTCCGAATGAAGAACAAGAAGGACGTCGGGCCATGATCCAGATGCAGACCAACCTCGATGTGGCGGACAATTCCGGCGCGCGCCGCGTGCAGTGCATCAAGGTGCTCGGCGGCTCGAAGAGAAAATACGCCCATGTCGGCGACATCATCGTCGTCTCCGTCAAGGAAGCCATTCCGCGTGGACGCGTGAAGAAGGGCGACGTGATGAAGGCGGTCGTGGTGCGCACCGCGAAGGACATTCGTCGTGCGGACGGCAGCGTCATCCGCTTCGACAAGAATGCGGCTGTGCTGGTGAACAACCAGAAAGAGCCGGTCGGCACGCGTATCTTCGGCCCGGTTCCGCGCGAGCTCCGCGCGAAGAACCACATGAAGATCATCTCGCTGGCACCGGAAGTGCTGTGAAAAGGGTTTGTTGATGGCCGCGAAGATCAAAAAGGGTGATCGGGTCATCGTTCTTGCCGGCAAGGATAAGGGCCGCAAGGGCGAAGTGATCCGGGTGATCCCGAAAGAGAACCGGGCGCTGGTGCGCGGGGTGAATATGATCACCCGTCATCAGCGTCAGACCGCGAGCGAAGAAGGCGGCATCGTGCGCAAGGAAGCGCCGGTGCATCTGTCCAATCTCGCGCTCGAAGACAAAGAGACGGGCGGCCCGACGCGGGTTGGCTTCCGGGTTCTGGAAGACGGCCGCAAGGTCCGCTACGCCAAGCGCTCAGGAGAAACGATCGATGGCTGAGGCTGCTTTCGATATCGACAGCTACTCGCCGCGGCTGCAGGCACATTACCGCGATGTGATCGTGCCGAAGCTGAAGGAAGAGTTCGGCTACGCGAACCCGATGGTGGTACCGCGGCTCGACAAGGTCGTCCTCAATATGGGCGTCGGCGAAGCGGTCTCTGATTCCAAGAAGGTTCAGTCGGCTGCCGAGGATCTCGCTCTGATCGCCGGCCAGAAGCCGGTCATCACGCGGGCTCGCAAGTCGATCGCGACGTTCAAGCTGCGCGAAGGCATGCCGGTCGGCGTCAAGGTGACGCTGCGCCGCGAGCGGATGTTCGAGTTTCTCGATCGTCTCGTCAACGTGGCTCTGCCGCGTGTGCGTGACTTTCGTGGCCTCAATCCGAAGAGCTTCGACGGGCGCGGGAACTACGCGCTTGGCATCAAAGAGCACATCGTCTTCCCGGAAGTGAACTACGACAAGGTCGATCAGATCTGGGGCATGGACATCATCGTTTGCACGACTGCGCAGACGGACGATGAGGGGCGGGCGCTCCTCAGGGAATTCAACTTTCCCTTCCGGCAGTAGCAGGCACAGCCTGCTAGACGCGGTTAGGGCGTGAAGAGGTAAGTATGGCGAAGAAGAGCGCAATCGAGAAGAACCGGCACCGCATGAAGCTCGTGAAGCAGTATGCGGCGAAGCGGGAGGCGCTGAAGGCGCTGGCGGCGGATGAATCGCTGTCGGACCAGGAGCGTTTTGCTGCCCGGCTTAAGCTTGCGAAGCTGCCGCGGAACTCGGCTCCGAGCCGGGTGCGGAACCGTTGCGAGGTGACGGGTCGTCCGCGTGCGTTCTATCGCAAGCTTCAGATGAGCCGTATTGCCCTTCGCGAGCTGGGCAACGAGGGCAAGATCCCCGGCCTCGTCAAGTCGAGCTGGTAGGAGAGATATCATGCTTATCAATGATCCTCTCGGCGATATGCTGACCCGTATCCGCAATGCGCAGGGGCGCCGGCGGACCTCGGTCAGCTCTCCGTCCTCCAAGCTCAGGATGCGCGTTCTCGACGTCCTGCAGGCGGAAGGTTACATCCGCGGCTATTCGGAAGTCGATCACGCCAACGGTATTTCGGAGCTCGAGATCGAGCTGAAGTACAACGAGGGCGAGCCGGTCATCCGCGAGATTCAGCGCGTCTCCACGCCGGGGCGGCGGGTCTATGCGTCTGTGAAATCGATCCCGACCGTTCATAAGGGCTTGGGCGTTTCGATCCTCTCCACGCCGAAAGGTGTCATGGCGGATTATGACGCTCGCGAGCAGAATGTGGGCGGCGAGGTTCTGTGCCGCGTCTTCTAGGCGGGCTGAAGAAGCGAGTAAGAGATCATGTCGCGAATTGGCAAGAAGCCCGTTTCGATCCCGTCCGGTGTGACGGCGTCGGTTGACGGCCACACGGTCAAAGCGAAGGGCCCGAAGGGCGAGCTTTCTGTGGTCCTCGTCGACGACGTCGACGTCGCCATGGACGATGACGGCATCAAGGTCGATCCGGTCAACAAGTCGAAGAAGGCCCGCTCAGCCTGGGGAATGTCCCGCACTTTGGTGCAGAACATCGTCACCGGCGTGAGCCAGGGCTTTGAGAAGCGTCTGGAGATCAACGGCGTTGGCTATCGTGCGCAGGCCCAGGGCCAGGCGCTGAGCCTTTCGCTTGGCTATAGCCACGACGTCACCTATCCGGTGCCGGAAGGTATCCAGATTCAGACACCGCGCCCGACGGAAATCGTCATCAGCGGTATCGACAAGCAGCAGGTCGGCCAGGTGGCCGCCGAGATCCGCGATTGGCGCCCGCCGGAGCCCTACAAGGGCAAGGGTGTCAAATACGCAGAGGAACGTATCTTCCGTAAGGAAGGTAAGAAGAAGTAACGGAGCGCAACGATGGGAACCTCAACGACGCGTCAACGGATGCGTACCGAGCGCCGCAAGGGCCGGGTGCGGGCGGCGCTGAAGCGGGTTGCTTACGGGCGGCCGCGGCTTTCCGTGTTCCGTTCTTCGCAGCATATCTATGTTCAGATCATCGACGACACGCAGGGGCGGACCTTGGTTTCCGCTTCGACCGTGGAAAAGGATCTGCGTGAGACGCTGAAGAGCGGCGCGAATGTCCAGGCCGCGTCTGCCGTTGGCAAGCTCTTGGCAGAGCGTGCGAAGGCAGCCGGTATCGAAAAGGTGCAGTTTGACCGCGGAGGCTATATCTATCATGGGCGAATCAAAGCCCTGGCAGATGCCGCCCGCGAAGCCGGGCTGGACTTTTAGGAATATGAGACAGGTCGTCGGGCCGACCCGGCAGTCGAGCAAACAGACGGACGAAGGTTAAAATGGCGCAAAGAGAACGTTCACAGCGCGGTGGCGGCGGACGCCGGGAGCGCGAGGAGAAGGTCGACAGCGAATTCGTCGACAAGCTCGTGCATATCAACCGCGTCGCCAAGGTCGTGAAGGGCGGTCGCCGCTTCGGTTTCGCCGCGCTCGTCGTGGTCGGCGATCAGCGCGGTCGGGTTGGCTTCGGTCACGGTAAGGCGCGCGAAGTCCCGGAAGCGATCCGCAAGGCCACGGAAGCGGCCAAGCGGTCGATGATCCGGGTTCCGCTTCGCGAAGGCCGCACGCTGCATCACGACATTCACGGCCGCCACGGCGCCGGACGTGTTCTGATGCGTGCGGCTCCGGCCGGTACCGGCATCATCGCCGGCGGTCCGATGCGTGCGGTTTTCGAGACGCTCGGCGTGCATGATGTCGTCGCGAAGTCGCTCGGCACGTCCAACCCGTACAACATGGTGCGGGCGACGTTCGAGGCTCTGAAGAAGCAGGACAGCCCGCGCTCGGTCGCGGCACGTCGGGGCATCAAAGTGTCGACGCTGCAGGCTCGTCGCCAGCACGAAGTCGGCAGTGAGGCGCAGGGAGCCTGATCATGGCTGAGAAGACCATCACTGTGGAGCAGACCGGCAGCCCGCTGCGCCGTCCTGGCGTGCAGCGGCAGACGCTGATCGGGCTCGGCCTGAACAAACAGCGCCGTCGTTCCGTTCTGCCTGACACTCCGGCAACCCGCGGCATGATTGCCAAGGTTCAGCATCTCGTTCGCGTCGTCGACGAGAACTGACACAACGATTTTGAATCGGGGCTTAAACCCAATGAAACTCAACGAACTTTCCGATAATCCGGGAGCCGTCAAAGAGCGCAAGCGCGTTGGACGCGGCATCGGGTCGGGCCTCGGCAAGACCGGCGGCCGCGGCGTGAAGGGTCAGACCTCGCGTTCGGGCGTCGCAATCAAGGGCTTCGAGGGCGGCCAGATGCCGCTGCATCGTCGTCTGCCGAAGCGGGGCTTCACCAACATCTTCGCCAAAGACTTCACGGAAGTGAATGTCGGGCGTCTGCAGCAGGCGGTTGATGCTGGCAAGCTCGACGCCAAGGCCGATGTGGATGCGGCTGCTCTCAAGGCTGCCGGTGTCATCCGGCGGACGAAGGACGGTGTGCGTATCCTCGGTGATGGCGAGCTTACCGCGAAGTTGACCCTCAAGGTCGCCGGCGCCTCGCGCGCGGCCGTCGAGGCTGTGGAGAAGGCTGGCGGCTCGGTCACGATCATCGAACCGGTCCCGGCCAAATCCCAATCCGGCAAGAGCGAAGACGCCTCCGCCTAAGCGAAGACGGCTCCCTGCCTAAACCGCATTCGGAGTTCCAATGGCTTCTGCAGCCGAACAGCTTGCCGCCAATTTGAACTTCGGCGCCTTTTCGAAGGCGACGGAGCTCAAAAAGCGGATCTGGTTCACTCTCGGTGCGCTGCTCGTGTATCGGCTCGGCACGTATATCCCGCTGCCGGGCATCAACATCGAAGCCCTGCAGCAGGCGTTCGAGCAGCAGTCGCAGGGTATCCTGGGCGTCTTCAACATGTTTGCCGGCGGTGCCGTCGGCCGCATGGCGATCTTCGCGCTCGGCATCATGCCCTACATCTCGGCTTCGATCATCATTCAGCTGATGACGACGGTTATCCCGACGCTCGAGACGCTGAAGAAGGAAGGCGAGCAGGGCCGAAAGGTCATCAACCAGTACACGCGGTATCTGACCGTCGTGCTGGCTGCGTTCCAGTCCTATGGCATCGCGGTAGGCCTCGAGGGCTCTTCGAGCGGCATCGTCGCAGATCCGGGTTGGTTCTTCCGGTTTACCGCCGTCGTGACGCTGACCGGCGGGACGATGTTCCTGATGTGGCTCGGTGAGCAGATCACTTCGCGCGGCATCGGTAACGGCATTTCGCTCATCATCTTCTCCGGCATCGTCGCCAATCTGCCGAACGCTTTGGCGGGTACGCTCGAGCTCGGGCGTCAGGGCGCCTTGTCGACGCCGGTGATCTTGACCGTGATGGTTCTGGTCGTCACCGTGATCGCCTTCATCGTCTTTGTCGAGCGTGCCCAGCGGCGGCTCATCATCCAGTATCCCAAGCGTCAGATGGGCAACCGGATGTTCCAGGGCGACACGTCGCATCTGCCGCTGAAGCTCAATACGTCGGGCGTTATCCCGCCGATCTTCGCGTCGTCGCTTCTGCTTCTGCCGATCACGGTCGCGAATTTCTCGGCTGGGCAGGGGCCCGCCTGGCTTGCTCAGGTGACGGCTATGCTCGGCCGTGGGCAGCCGCTGCATATGGCGATCTACGCGGCGTTGATTATCTTCTTCGCCTTCTTCTACACGGCGATCGTGTTCAATCCAAAGGACACGGCCGACCAGCTGAAGAAGCATGGCGGCTTCATTCCGGGTATCCGCCCGGGTGAGCGCACCGCGGAATATATCGACTACGTGTTGACGCGGATCACCGTTGCGGGTGCTGCCTACCTCGTCATTGTGTGTCTTCTTCCTGAATTTCTGATCGCAGAGCTCTCCGTGCCGTTCTATTTCGGCGGCACCTCGCTCCTCATCGTTGTCAGTGTGACTATGGATACTGTTTCACAGGTGCAGGGCCATTTGCTCGCGCACCAGTACGAAGGGCTGGTCAAGAAATCGAAGCTGCGCGGGAGCCGGCGTCGATGAGACTGATCATTCTGGGACCTCCCGGAGCCGGGAAGGGCACCCAGGCCCAGCGACTTGTAGAGAAGCACGGCCTCGTGCAGCTATCGACGGGTGACATGCTTCGCGGCGCTGCCGCCGCGGGCACCGACGTCGGTCTCAAGGCGAAGGCCATCATGGATAAGGGCAATCTCGTTCCGGACGAGGTGGTCATCAATATCATGTCGGAGCGGCTCGACGAGGCCGACGTCCTGAGGGGCTTCGTGCTCGACGGCTTCCCGCGGACTTTGCCGCAGGCGGACGCGCTCGAAGTCCTGCTTTCGGAAAAGGGCATGCCGCTCGACGGCGTCGTGCTCTTGACGGTCGAGGACGAGGCATTGGTCGACCGTGTTGCGGGTCGGTACTCTTGCGCCAATTGCGGCGAGATCTACCACGACACGACGAAGAAGCCGGCCAAGGAAGGTGTCTGCGACGTATGCGGCTCGACCGAGTTCCGGCGGCGCGACGATGACAACGAGGAAACGATTCGCAAGCGGCTTGCTGCGTATTATCGCGATACGGCACCCCTCGTCGGGTACTACTGGGCGAAGGGAAAACTCCGTCACGTCGACGGAATGATGCCCGCGAAAGACGTCGCAGCCGCAATCGAAGACGTTATGGGCGATTTGAAGGGCTGATCTTCGGTCGATGCGGTTGACGGGCGGCCGCGTAAGGACTATCTCCGGCGCAATCCTGAAGTGCGGATAACGGCGCCGAAGCTCGGATGAAGCTTGGGGCGTCGTTTTTTGGCGTTTCGTCCCGAATAGGTGAAGCCGGGGCGCGCCGCGGATGCGGACTGCGCCAGACAAAGAGGAGAAAGACGTGGCACGCATTGCTGGCGTCAACATTCCGACCAACAAGCGCGTCGTGATCGCGCTGCAGGCCATCCATGGAATTGGACCGGCCATGGCGCGTGAAATCGCTGAGAAGGCGAACATCGACCTGTCGCGTCGTGTCAACGAGCTGTCGGATGCGGAGATCTTGCAGATCCGCGAAGCGATCGATCGCGACTATATCGTCGAGGGCGATCTGCGTCGTGAGGTGGCAATGAACATCAAGCGGCTGATGGATCTCGGCTGCTATCGCGGGCTGCGCCATCGGCGCGGGCTGCCGGTGCGCGGACAGCGCACCCATACCAATGCCCGGACCCGTAAGGGACCGGCCAAGGCAATCGCCGGCAAGAAGAAATAACGCCAAGGAAGGCCTGACTTAGATGGCGAAAGATACCACCAGGGTGCGTCGGCGCGAGCGAAAGAACATTACGTCGGGCATCGCCCACGTGAATTCGACGTTCAACAACACGATGATCACCATCACTGACGTGCAGGGCAACGCGATTTCGTGGTCCTCTGCCGGCGCGATGGGCTTCAAAGGGTCGCGGAAGTCGACGCCCTATGCCGCTCAGATCGCGGCCGAGACTGCTGCGCAGAAGGCGCAGGAGCACGGCATGCGGACGCTTGAGGTCGAGGTTTCCGGACCGGGGTCGGGCCGTGAATCGGCTCTGCGCGCGCTGCAGGCTGCGGGCTTCACCATTACTTCGATCCGTGACGTGACGCCGATCCCCCACAACGGCTGCCGTCCCCCGAAGCGGCGCCGCGTCTGATCTCGCATTTGAGGTGTACGCGGCTCGCGGATGCGAGTCGCGTCTGCATGCGAGAGCACAAAACGAAAGGTTCGTCCCCGTGGTGATACAAAAGAACTGGCAGGATCTCATTAAGCCGAACAAGCTTGATGTGAAGCACGGGTCCGATGCGAGCCGCATCGCTACCGTCGTCGCAGAACCGCTTGAGCGCGGCTTCGGCCTGACGCTCGGCAATGCGCTGCGCCGCGTGCTGTTGTCCTCGCTGCAGGGTGCGGCTGTGACCAGCCTGCAGATCGATGGCGTTCTGCACGAATTCTCCTCCATCGCTGGCGTTCGGGAAGATGTCACCGACATCGTCCTCAACGTGAAGGAAATCGCCATCAAGATGGAGAGCGAAGGTCCGAAGCGGCTGACGCTCAGGAAGTCCGGCCCGGGCGTGGTCCTGGCGGGCGACATCCAGACGGTCGGCGATATCGAGGTGCTCAACCCCGAACACGTTCTGTGCACGCTCGATGAGGGCGCGGACATTCGCATGGAGCTGACGGTCGATACCGGCAAGGGCTATGTCCCGGCGGATCGCAACCGCCCGGAAGACGCGCCGATCGGCCTCATTCCGGTCGACAGCCTCTATTCGCCGGTCAAGAAGGTTTCCTATCGCGTCGAGAATACGCGTGAAGGCCAGGTCCTCGATTACGACAAGCTGACCTTGTCGCTCGAGACCGATGGTTCGGTATCGCCGGACGATGCCGTCGCCTATGCGGCCCGGATCCTGCAGGACCAGCTTTCGATCTTCGTCAACTTCGACGAGCCGAAGAAGGAAGAAGTCCACGAGGCGACCCCGGAGCTCGCCTTCAACCCGGCGCTTCTGAAGAAGGTGGACGAGCTGGAGCTTTCGGTTCGCTCGGCCAACTGCTTGAAGAACGACAACATCGTCTATATCGGCGATCTCATTCAGAAGACCGAGGCGGAGATGCTGCGCACGCCGAACTTCGGCCGCAAGTCGCTGAACGAGATCAAGGAGGTTCTCGCCTCCATGGGCCTGCATCTCGGTATGGAAGTGGCCAATTGGCCGCCCGACAATATCGACGATCTCGCCAAACGCTTCGAAGACCAATACTAAGCTTTGATGAACAGCGGCGGGAGCCGTCGTTCGAATGAGGAGACAGGGCCATGCGCCACAGAAAGACCGGCCGTAAGCTGAATCGGACGTCGAGCCATCGTCAGGCGATGTTTGCCAATATGGCGGCGGCGCTCATTCGCCACGAGCAGATCGTGACAACCCTGCCGAAGGCAAAAGAGCTCAGGCCGTTCGTGGAGAAGCTCGTCACGCTCGGAAAGCGGGGCGACCTGCATGCGCGCCGGATCGCGATGTCGCGGCTGCGCGATGAAGAGATGGTCAAGAAGCTCTTCGAGACGATCGGCCCACGCTACGGTGAGCGGAACGGTGGTTACACCCGCGTGCTCAAAGCCGGCTTCCGCTATGGTGACAGTGCGCCGGTCGGCGTGATCGAATTCGTCGATCGCGACGAGGATGCGCGCGGCGCCGAGGATCGGGCTCGCATGGAAGCGGCCGAGGTTGCGGAAGCCGCAGCGTAAGGCTTGTCGCTCTTCCTGGATTGTGAAAAGGGGCCCGTGTGGCCCCTTTTTTGTTGGCGCGGGCGGCATGTGGCCGGATCATTGCCCGCACGACATAGAATTTCCGGATTTGACGGGTTCCTGGCTCACTCTTTTCAAGCGCGGACGACCGTGGCGCGCGTCAAGGTCGCTCCCGCATTCCCGCTGCTAAATTGGAGGCTCTCGTGACGTCGTTTCGTCAGTTTCGCCTTGCCTGCTGTGTCCTGCTCGCCTCTGCCGGTGTTTCGAGCGGTATCGTTGTCGGTGTGCCGCTCGCGCATGCTCAGGACGTGCCGCAAAGCCGTGAAGAGATTTCTCTTTCCTTTGCCCCGATCGTGAAGAAGGCCGCTCCTGCGGTCGTCAATGTCTACGCGAAGCAGATCGTGCGCACAGCGCCGTCGCCCTTCGCGGACGATCCCTTCTTCCGGCATTTCTTCGGTGATGGGGGTTTCGGGTCGCCTTTCGGCGTGCCGCGTGAGCGTGCGCGCAATTCGCTCGGCTCCGGTGTCATCGTTGATGCATCCGGTCTTGTCGTCACGAACTATCACGTCATCCGCGGTGCCGATGAAGTGAAGGTGGCCTTGTCGGACGGGCGCGAATTTGAAGCCGAAATCCTGTTGCGAGACGAACAGAGCGATCTTGCGATCCTGAAGATCTCCGACGGGGATACGGACTTCCCGACGCTTTCGTTTGCCGATTCGGACGATCTCGAGGTCGGCGATCTCGTGCTCGCGATCGGCAACCCGTTCGGTGTCGGACAGACGGTGACCAGCGGCATCGTCTCTGCGGTGGCGCGAACGGAGGTCGGTATCTCCGACATGTCGTTTTTCATCCAGACGGATGCGGCGATCAATCCGGGCAATTCGGGCGGCGCATTGATCGATGTGAAGGGCCGGCTTGTCGGTATCAATTCAGCGATCTTCTCGCGGTCTGGCGGTTCGAACGGAATCGGGTTCGCGATTCCTTCCAACATGGCGCAGGCGGTGGCCGCCCAGGCGCTCGCCGGCGGGACGGAAGTGGTGCGCCCCTGGATCGGAGCGACGTTCCAGAAGGTGACGCCGGATATTGCCCGCTCGCTCGATCTGCCGCGGCCCCAGGGAGCGCTCGTCGTCAAGGTCTTCGAGGGCTCTCCCGCCGAAAAGGCCGGTCTTGCGGTCGGCGATCTCGTCCTGTCGGCCGATGATTACGAGGTGGCCAATCCGCGTTCGCTCGAATACCGGCTGACGATCAAGGGAATTGGCGAGACGGAGAAGCTTGTCGTCCTGCGCGATGGGGTAGAGAAGACGCTGACTGTCTCTTTGGAATCGGCGCCGGAGACGGTGCGGGCCGACGAGCAGCTTCTTGACGGCTATTCGCCGCTGACCGGGGCGACGGTCGCGAATCTCTCGCCGAGGCTTGCGGAGAGACTGCGGCTGCCGAGTGATCAAGAGGGCGTCGCGGTTACCAAGGTGGAGCCGCGGTCACCCGCCGCGCAGCTAGGCCTGCAGCCGGGTGATATTGTCGTTGCCTTGCAGGGGCACGGTGTCGAATCGTCGAGCGAGCTGAAACGTATGACGAGCCAAAAGCAGCGATTGTGGCGGATCACGGTCAACCGTGGTGGCCGGCTCTCGCGGCTTGTCATCGGTGGATGAGGGGCATTTGTCGGACAATCTCTTCACAGCAGCCGGATTGGAAAAGAGCGCGCCGCAGCCCTTGCCTGACCGGCTGCGGCCAAAAAAGCTCGCCGATGTTGTCGGCCAGCCGCATCTGACGGGTGAGGACGGCACGCTCACCCGGATGCTTCGGACGCGCTCTCTCGGCTCTCTGGTCTTCTGGGGGCCGCCTGGGACGGGCAAGACCACGGTCGCGCGGCTTCTGGCCCGCGAAACGGACCTTTATTTCCAGCAGCTGTCGGCGATCTTTTCCGGCGTCGCCGATCTCAAGAAGCATTTCGAGGCGGCGCGCGGGCGGCGGCAGACAGGGCAGGGGACGCTTCTCTTCGTCGACGAAATCCATCGTTTCAATCGCGCACAGCAGGACAGTTTTCTTCCCGTCATGGAGGACGGGACGGTGACGCTCGTGGGGGCGACCACCGAAAACCCGTCTTTCGAGCTCAACGCGGCGCTTCTGTCGCGTGCAGCCGTTCTGGTGTTTCGCCCGCTCGATTCTGACGCGCTCGGCAAGCTCGTCGAACGTGCCGAGATAGAGGAAGGGCGAAAGCTGCCGCTCGACGAGGAAGCGCGCGGCGTTCTTCTGCGTATGGCCGATGGCGACGGACGGGCCGTTCTCGCGCTCGCCGAAGAGGTCTGGCGCGCGGCGGGAAAGGACGAAACCTTCGATGCGAAGCGTCTGCAGAAGGTTCTGCAGCGGCGGGCGCCGATCTACGACAAGAGCCGGGATGGTCATTACAACCTGATTTCGGCCCTGCACAAATCGGTGCGCGGTTCCGACCCGCAGGCGGCTCTCTACTATCTGGGGCGCATGCTCGATGCGGGCGAAGACCCGATGTATCTGGCCCGACGGGTGATCCGCATGGCGGTGGAGGATATCGGCCTCGCCGATCCGCAGGGGCTCGTGCAGGCGAATGCTGCGAAAGAGGCGTACCACATGCTGGGTTCGCCCGAAGGCGAACTCGCCATTGCCCAGGCCGTGGTCTATCTCGCAACGGCACCCAAATCGAACGCCCTTTACAAGGCATATGGCGCCGCGCGCCGGACGGCCAAGGAGGCCGGCTCGCTCCAACCTCCGAAGCACATCCTCAATGCCCCGACCAAGCTCATGCAGTCGGAAGGCTATGGGGCCGGCTACGCCTATGACCATGCTCAGGAAGAGGCGTTCTCGGGGCAGAATTATTTCCCCGACGAACTGGAGCGTCAGGACTTTTACGTGCCGACCGGACGTGGGTTCGAAGCGGAGCTCAAACGACGGCTCGATCATTGGGACCGGGTGCGGCGCGAACGTGCCAAAGGCGAAGACGAGACCTGATCGATCGTGCGCCTGATGCCAATTGGCATCGCGTTCTGGCGAGCAAATGGCTTTCTCTCGCTCGGGCGGCCATTTGCCTCGAAAGAATCGACGGATTTATTCAAGGAGGCTCCGAGCGGCGGTGAGAGCCTCAACCGCGAACGTGGCATTGCGGGGCAAGTGCCTGACAATCCGGAGATATCCGCCTCGGCTACGGCACTCGACCCGAGTGGCATAAGAGCCCCTTGGAGACGATTGTCACCACAAAAGGGTCTTGAGGTGGCAAAAATCTGGCGTGCTCTTCCTTGACCCTGCGTCGCCGCCTTCTACCTCCTTTTGGGCTTCAAAAAGATGTGCGACGGATCCCGCCTCGGAGCGGTGCTTTCGTTCGTCCAACAGACAAACGAGGAGCTATATGAGCGAACAGACGGTGGATCAAACAGGCGACGCGACCGAGGATATTCCGACCGACTATGAAGTCGGTCAGGACAATATCCAGGTCCTTGGTCTCGATTTTCACAACCCCGTATTCATCGTGTCAGGGCTGACGATTATTCTGTTCGTCGTCTTCACCCTCCTTTTTCAACAGGGCGCGGAGAGCTTCTTCACCTGGCTGCGACCATTCCTGACATCGAACCTCGATTGGCTCTTCCTGATTGCCGGAAACGTCTTCGTCCTGTTTTCCCTGTTTCTGATCGTCTCGCCTCTCGGGAAAATCCGACTGGGCGGTCCTGATGCAAGACCGGAGTACAATTACTCTGGGTGGTTCGCCATGCTCTTTGCCGCGGGCATGGGTATCGGGCTGATGTTCTACGGCGTGTCGGAGCCTTTGACGCATTACAACGCGTCCGTTGCATCAGATGCCGCGCAGGCGGGTAGCGATGCGCCTTTGATGGGTGCGCCCGACAATCCGGAAGGTGCAAGGCGGCTCGCCATGGCGGCCACGATCTTCCACTGGGGTTTGCACCCCTGGGCGATCTATGCCGTCGTCGCGCTCGCCCTTGCGCTTTTCAGCTACAATAAGGGCCTGCCGCTGACGATCCGGTCTGCCTTTTACCCGATCTTCGGTGAGGCTGTCTGGGGCTGGCTCGGCCATGTCATCGATACGCTCGCGGTGTTTGCGACACTTTTCGGCCTGGCGACCTCGCTCGGCTTCGGTGCGGAACAGGCACTGGCCGGTCTCAACCACATCTTCGGCATCCCCGCGACCGATCCATGGAAGGTTGGGCTGATCGTCGCCATCACCGGCTGCGCACTGACCTCGGTTCTGGCCGGCCTTGACGCTGGCGTGAAGCGGCTGAGCGAGATCAATATGGCTTTGGCCTTCCTGCTGCTCGTCTTTGTCGTGGCTGTGGGGCCGACCCTTGCGATCGTCTCCGGCTTTTTTGAGAACATCGTCGCCTATGCGCGCGATATCATTCCGCTGTCGAACCCGATCGGCCGGAGCGATGACGGTTTCCGCAATGGCTGGACGACTTTCTACTGGGCGTGGTGGATTTCGTGGTCGCCTTTCGTCGGCATGTTCATTGCGCGCGTTTCGTATGGGCGGACGGTGCGTGAGTTCATGATCTGCGTCCTCATCATCCCGACGGTCGTCAGCATCTTCTGGATGACGGCCTTTGGCGGGACCGCGATCTCGCAGCTGATGAATGGTTATGACGGGGCCGTCAGTGCCGAGCTGCCTGTGAAGCTCTTCCTGATGTTGGAGCATCTGCCGCTTGCTTCGATCACGTCGTTCATCGGCATCGTCCTGGTGATTGTCTTCTTCGTCACCTCGTCGGATTCCGGCTCGCTGGTGATCGATACGATCACGGCCGGTGGCAAGGTCGATGCACCGGTCGCGCAGCGCGTCTTCTGGGCGACCTTCGAGGGGCTG
Organism: Afifella aestuarii; assembly: GCF_004023665.1. Classification (NCBI taxonomy): domain Bacteria; kingdom Pseudomonadati; phylum Pseudomonadota; class Alphaproteobacteria; order Hyphomicrobiales; family Afifellaceae; genus Afifella; species Afifella aestuarii. The sequence goes on along the minus strand of NZ_SAUF01000005.1, from coordinate 866,508 downwards.
GTGGCAATCGCGCTCCTTCTCGGAGGCGGGCTCAAAGCTCTGCAATCGGCCGCTGTCGCTACGGGCTTTCCCTTTGCGCTCATCCTGCTCCTGATGATCTGGTGCATTTATCAGGGCTTGAAGGGCGAGCAGCGGGCGCTCGTCGAAGCGAAGGAGGCAGAGGCGACGGCCTGATCCGTCAAAACCTCGGTTCTGAAGAAGGGCGCGGTTACCCCGCGCCCTTTTTTGTTGACGTTCGGGATGCAAAAACGCGCGGTCGTCGCGAGGCGGGCTTCATTCGGCCGACAAAACGCTCTAAGCGCTCAGGTTATGAAGCAAGTTCTCCTTATCGTCCGCGACCGATATTCCGACTCTCGTGTCAGCCCCGTGACCCTCGTGTCGCGGTCACACCGCGAGCCAGTCTCCGGGAGCCTGGCATGAGTGCCCCGGCCTCCGTCGTGATGCGGCGCGTCGACCGGGACGAATCCGGTATGCGCGTCGATCGTTGGTTCAAGGAGCATTATCCGGGCCTCGGTTTCGGCCATCTGCAGAAGCTTCTTCGCTCCGGCCAGGTGCGTGTGGACGGGGGGCGCGTGAAAACCTCGACCCGTCTCGTCGCCGGTCAGGAGGTGCGCGTGCCGCCGCTTGCGACAGGCGATGTGCGCCCGCAGACCAAAGCGACCATCCGCGACCGGCGCGATGTCGATGTGCTGAACGATGCACTTCTTTACGAGGACAGCCAAGTCTACGTCTTCAACAAGCCTGCCGGTCTCGCGGTCCAGGGCGGATCGGGCGTCAATCGTCACGTCGACGGGATGCTGGAGGCGTTTCGCGATCGCCACGGCCGTAAGCCGCGGCTCGTTCATCGTCTCGACCGCGACACGGCCGGCGTGCTTGTCGTGGCTCGCACGCGAAGTGCCGCAGCATTTTTCGGCAAGGCCTTCAAGGAGCGGGAGAGCCGCAAGCTCTATTGGGCGCTGGTGAAGGGCGTTCCGAAGCCGCCGCAGGGCAAGATCTCGACGTTTCTGGTACGCGGCGAGGGCGACGATGCGGAGCGTATGCGGGTCGCTCGTCACGGCGAGCGGGGAGCGGATCATGCCCTGTCGCACTACGCGGTGGCCGATCAGGCTGGCTCGCGGCTCTCGTGGCTCATCATGCGGCCGGTGACGGGGCGCACGCATCAGCTTCGAGCCCATGCCGCGCATATCGGCAATCCGATCATTGGCGATTCGAAGTACTTCGATGTTGAGAATTGGGAGTTGCCAGGCGGCATTCAAAACCGGCTGCATCTCCTTGCTCGGAGAATCATTTTGCCTCATCCCACCGGGGGCATTCTCGATGTGACGGCACCGCTGCCGCCGCATATGGCGCAGAGCTGGGCCGTGCTCGGCTTTGACGAGACTGGCGGGGAGGCTGCGGCCGAGGCCGTTTGACTGCGATGTCGCAAGCGCTTGGGGCGAAGCCCGCCTCTCTGCTCGTGCTCCTGACTGTGATGTGGGGGCTCAACCAGGTCGCCATCAAAGTGGCACTCGGTGGCTTCCCGCCGATGCTGCAGATGGGGCTGCGTTCTGCCGTGGCCGGCGGTCTGGTGCTTCTCTGGTGCTTTGCGCGCGGCGTGCCGGTTTTTCGGTCGGGTCGGCGTTTCGGCCCGGGTGTCCTGACCGGGATATTGTTCGGGATGGAGTTCGCTCTCGTGTTCTTCGGTCTGACGATGACGACGGCTTCACGCAGCGTCGTCTTCCTCAATACCGCTCCTTTCTTTGTCGCCGTCGGAGCCCATTTTTGGCTGGGAGACAGGATTTCTGCGGCAAAAGCCGCTGGGCTCGCGCTCGCCTTCGTGGGGATCGTGGTCGCCTTCCTCGACGGGCTAAGCCCAGGAACGCTCAATACGGCCGCTGGTGACGTGCTGTGCATTCTGGCCGCCGTGTTCTGGGGCGGGACGACTTTGGTCGTGAAGGGCACGAGCTTGCGCGAAGCGCCCGCCGAAGAAATCCTTCTCTATCAGTTGCTGGTCTCGGCCCCGCTCGGCTTTGCCTTGTCGTTCCTTGTCGGGGAGGCGGGGATCGGGCCTGTGACCTCGATCGAACTCCTCGCCTTCCTGTATCAAGGTGTGGTCGTCGCCGGGGCGAGCTATCTCGCCTGGTTCTGGCTGGTGAGAACCCATTCCGCGCCGCTGCTCCACGCCTTCACCTTTATCGTTCCGGTCTCCGGCGTCTTCTTCGGGGCGGTGCTCCTTGGCGATCCTGTCGGCTGGCGCCACGGCCTTGCCCTTTTGCTCGTCGCCGGCGGTATCTATCTGGTGAACAGGCCTGCGCCGGTCCGCCGTGTCGTTCCGCCGGGCGCGTGAGATGTTGGACCCTGACTACGCCCAGACCCAGTGAGCCCAGATCTATTGAGCAAGGAGAGCCTGTTGCCCGATTTTCCTGCAAAGCCCGACGATGCGATGTCGAAGGCGCGCGAGCATGCGGCAAGGGAGCTGCCAAAGAGATTCTATAAACGGGCCGAAGCCGTTGAAACGGAATCCGGTTTCGAGCTTCGCCTCGACGGGCGTCCGGCCCGCACGCCGGGTAAGAAGCCGCTTGCCGTCGCGCGCGCAGCTCTCGGTCAAAGCCTTGCCGAGGAATGGGACGCTCAGGGAGAACGCATCGATCCTCTGACAATGCCGCTCACACGTCTCGCCAATGTGGCGATCGATGGGGTGGCCGACGAAATGCCTGCGGTGCGCGAAGAGGTGGCGGCTTATGCGGGCACGGACCTTCTCTTTTACCGTGCCGGCGAGCCGGAAGCTCTCGTCGCCCGGCAGCGCGCGATCTGGGACCCGCTGCTTGCCTGGGCAGAAAGCCGCTTTTCGGTTCGCTTCCGTCTGGTCGAAGGGGTCATGCCGGTCGATCAACCGGAAGAGGGGCTTCAGGCCGTGCGCGAGGCTCTCGAGGGATTTGACGAGCCGCTGTCGCTCGCGGCTCTCCACACGGCAACCACGCTGACCGGATCGGCACTAATCGCGCTCGCCCTGGCGGAAGGTGTGATCGATGCCGAGGCTGCCTGGGCCGCTGCGCATGTCGACGAGGATTTCAACATCTCGCAATGGGGTGAGGATTTCGAGGCGAAGGAGCGGCGTGAGCGTCGCGGCTCTGAGTTCTCGGTGGCCGCGATGGTGCTGCGCGCCTGAACTGTCCTTCCGTTTCCGCTGGCGGTCATGGCTCAGATGCCGGCATACCATTCGTAGCCGCGGTCTTCCCAATAGCCGCCCTTGCCGCCGCGGATTGAGGCGAAGCTCCCCACGACCTCGATGCCCATGACGTACTTCGCCATCTTGTAGCCGAGCTGGCGTTCGATGCGCACGCGCAACGGCGCACCGTTTGCGACCGGCAGGGTTTCATCGTTGAGGCCGTAGGCGAGGATCGTCTGCGGGTGACGTGCGTCGATCATATCGATCGATTCGTAGTATTTTTCGCGACCGAGCGTGTCGGCGCAGCGGAAGACCACGTAGCTGCCACCGGGTTTGACACCGGCTTCATCGAGAACCGCGGCGAGGGGCACGCCCGTCCATTTCGCGATGCAGCTCCATCCCTCGACGCAGTCATGCCGCGTGATCTGCGTGCGCGCTGGCATGCCGCGTAATTCGTCGAGCGACAGGGATTGCGGTCGCTCGACGAGGCCGGTGACGGAAAGACGCCAATCGGCGAAGCCATTCGCGGCCATCCTCCGATAATCCGGATCGCGCGGACTGATCGAGCCGTTCGGACGCTGCGGTTGGATGATCTCGCTTTCGGAATACTCGCGCGCCAGGGCCTCGCGATCGAGGAGGCTGCGCTGCGCGGTCATCGTCAGATCTTCGGCCCGCTGCAAGAAAGCGCGTGCCATCGGATTCTGGACGATGCGGTCGCAACCAGACATGAGCGCGGCTCCACCGCCAATGGCGGCGGCCCGGATGAGGCCGCGACGGGTTAGGGAGACGGTCATGAGGTTTCTCCCTTCGCCTCGGGCCGCACGCGGTACCGTCCGGTGATGATGGCGCGCATCTCGTTGATCGGACCTGCCGCGAGAACCATGACGATGTGAACGACAAAGAAGAGGACGAGCAGGCTCATCGTCATGAAATGCAGCGTGCGTGCCGACTGGCGTCCACCGAACAGATCGAGAAGCCAGGGCAGGGCAGCATCCATCCCCGGCGACATGGCGAGACCGGTGGCGACCATCGTTGGAATGAGGCCGAGGATGACGATGAGGTAGGAGAGCTTTTGCAGAATGTTGTAATGAGCCTCTCGTCCGAAGCGGAAGCGGAGGTGATCGCCGATCGCGCGTGGCATGGCGCGTAGCTCGCCGCGGCGGGGGATGAGATCGCGGCGGAAATGGCCGTTGAAAAGGCTGACGCAGACATAGGCGAGGCCACTCGCCACCAGCACCCAGGCGAAGAAGAAATGCACGATCCGACCGGTCGCAAGGTCTCGGTAGCTCGGGATGGTCGCCCAGGCGGGAAAACCGCGCGCGACAAGTGCCCCGCTGCTGTCGCGTGAGGCGCCCAGAAAGCCGGTCGTGTCGAAGTCCATGCTGCCGATTTCTGTAATTCCTCGCAGGCTGCCGTCACCCGTACGCATGGCGGTCATGGAGACGAGGGAGTTGGAGAAGTTCGACTGGGTGCCGAGATAGAGCGCGGGATGCGCGTTGAAGATCTGCAGACCGCTCGCGAGAAGGAAGAAGAGGCAGAACGCGTTCAGCCAGTGCCATATGCGCGTTGCCCATCCGTGCCGGTAGACGATTTCCGTTTGCGGTTCGGCCGGCTCTGGCATTGGTGCATTCCCTTCGTGATCCCCATGAATATAGCGTCCGCTATGGCGCGCAATGTCACGAAGCGGTCATGCCTCTTCACATCAACGCCAGATTCGCATCCGATCTCTCTCAACAAATGCCGCTGATTGGCGTAGGCCGTTATATGAAGGCGAGATTCTAAACCGGCTAATGGCCATGGGAACAAGATCAATCTGATTGGGGGGTAGAATGCGTGACGTTCTAGTGGAGTTGGAAAAGCGGCGCGCCAATGCGCGCGCGGGCGGCGGCGAGAAGCGTATTGCGGGCCAGCATGACAAGGGCAAGCTGACGGCGCGCGAGCGCCTGGTGGTGCTTCTCGATGACAGCTCGTTTGAAGAGTTCGACATGTTCGTCGAGCACCGTTCTTCGGCCTTCGGCATGGAGGAGCAGAAGATCGCGGGCGACGGCGTCGTCACCGGGTGGGGGACGATCAACGGCCGCCCCGTCTACGTTTTCGCCAAGGACTTCACCGTCTTCGGCGGCTCGCTTTCCGAGGCGCATGCGGAGAAGATCTGCAAAGTCCAGGACATGGCGCTTAGGAACGGCACGCCGATCATCGGGCTTTTCGATGCCGGCGGCGCGCGCATCCAGGAGGGGGTCGCGGCACTTGGCGGCTATGCCGAGATTTTCCAGCGGAACGTGCTTGCCTCCGGCGTCATTCCGCAGATTTCGGTGATCATGGGGCCCTGCGCGGGCGGCGATGTCTATTCGCCGGCAATGACCGATTTCATCTTCATGGTGCGCGGCACGTCCTACATGTTCGTGACCGGCCCGGATGTCGTGAAGACCGTGACCAACGAGACGGTGACAGCCGAAGAGCTCGGCGGCGCATCGGTGCATTGCGTGAAGTCGTCCGTGGCGGATGGCGGCTTTGAAAACGACGTCGAGGCGCTTTTGGAGATCCGGCGCCTCTACGATTACCTGCCCCTCAACAACAAGGCCGAACTGCCCGAAATCCCGGTCCACGATCCTTGGGATCGGCAGGAGAAATCTCTCGATACGCTGGTCCCGGATTCGGCGACCACGCCTTACGACATCAAAGAAGCCATCCTGAAGACGCTCGACGAAGCGGCCTTCTTCGAGATTCAGCCCGACCATGCGAAGAACATCCTCACCGGCTTCGGCCGCATCGAGGGACGTACGGTCGGTGTCGTGGCAAACCAGCCGATGGTTCTGGCCGGCGTCCTCGATTCGGACGCCTCACGGAAGGCGGCACGCTTCGTGCGCTTTTGCGATTGCTTCGGCATTCCGATCCTGACCTTCGTCGACGTTCCGGGTTTCCTGCCCGGCACGTCGCAGGAATATGGCGGCCTCATCAAACACGGCGCCAAGCTCCTCTTCGCCTATGCCGAAGCGACGGTACCGAAGGTGACGGTGATCACGCGCAAGGCCTTCGGTGGCGCGTATGACGTGATGGCGTCAAAGCATCTGCGCGGCGATATCAACTATGCCTGGCCGACGGCGCAGATCGCCGTCATGGGCGCCAAGGGTGCGGTGGAGATCATCTTCCGCAAGGATATCGACAATCCGGAGAAGATCGCCGAGCACGCCAAGACCTATGAGGATCATTTCCTCAATCCGTTCGTGGCGGCGGAGCGGGGCTATATCGACGACGTGATCATGCCGCAATCGACCAGACGGCGGGTTGCCCGCGCCTTCCGGCTCCTGCGCCGCAAGGAACTCGCCAATCCCTGGAAGAAGCACGACAACATCCCGCTCTGAGCGCTTGAACGCTTGAGCCTCTCGAGCCGTCGGTCGCCTCAGTGCGTGACCGGCGGCTTTGCCGTGGTGCGGGCGATGCGATGCTCGCGCAGATAGATGAAAATGCCGGAGCCGACGACGATCGCCATCCCGGCCCATTTCGGAGCATTCGGGAGGTCGCCGAAGACCAGGAGGCCGAGAGCCACCGCGGAGACGATCTCGGTATAGCCAAAAGGGGCGAGGACCGAAGCCGGGGCGAGCTGGTAGGCCCGGTTGAAGAGAAGATGGGCGAACGTTCCGATGACGCCTGTCGCCAGCAACAAGGTCCAGGCAAGAGTGCTTGCCGGCCACGAGAAGGCAAGATCTTTGATGCCGAATGGACGGCAGACGATCATCGCGGCGACGATGACCGCAAAGCCGCCGAGAGCTGCATAAAACTGCATCGCAAAGGCGCTCGCACCGCGCGCCACGTGCCGGCTCAAGATGAAATAGATTCCGACGAGGAATGCTGTCAGCGCCGGCAGGAGAGCGGGCAGCCCGAAGACCGCATAGCTCGGCTGGATGATGATGAGCGCTCCGGCAAATCCGACCAGAACCGCGACGATCCTCCGCCATCCTACCTTTTCGCCGAGGAATAGGCCGGACAAAAGGGTCACGATCATCGGTTCGATCATGAAGATCGCAATCGCGTCGGCGAGCGGCAGGAAACGCAGCGCGGCGAAGAAGGCGAGACTGCCGAAACCGAGACAGGCACCCCGCAGGAGGTTGAGCCCGAGATGCGGAATGCGCAGAGCGGCGGTCCCTTCCCAATGAAGGAGCAGGGGCAAGATCAGCACGCCCTGGAGAAAGAGACGAACGGCTCCGACTTCGCCGGCCGAAAGGCCGTGCTGCGTGATGAGGAGCTTGCTCAAGGCATCCATCGTCGGGATGATTATGCCGCCGGCGACAAAGATCATGATGCCGCGCACCATCTCGGCGGGCGTGTTGGTCAGAGAGGAGGGGAGCGATGCCATTCGCCGTCCTTGCCACAAAGCCGCAAGGCGAGCCACCAACGCCTGATGGCATGGCCGGCGTCACGGTGAGATCAGGCACCGGTTCGCACGGTGTTGCTGTCTCCGTTGCTGGCGGTGATCGTCATCCGGGTGAGGGCGCGCGGCGCGCCTGACGGCCGGCGAAGAGGAGCCCGTATAGCGCCACGCAGATGACGACCATCGCCAGGATCTGAAATGTCTCCACGTGCCCGCCGAGAACGACCACAGTAATGAGCATGGTGACCGCTGGGGTCGGTACCGTGATCGAGCTCGCGACGGAGACATCGATATGGCGGATGGCGTTGAACCACAGGACGAGCTCCAGATAGTAGGCGACGCCAAGAAGGATCGCGGCCTTTTGGAAGGTCGGATCGGTGAAACCCTGCAAGAGAGCGCCCGGTTCGCCAATGACCGCCTGAAGGGCGAGAAGCACGATGCCGGAGGTAACGAGGCGGGTGACGGTCACCTGGTTTGGCGTGATCGACGTCGTCGTCAGAACCTGGCGCAGCAGCACATGTGCGATGGCCCATAATGCCGGGATGCCGAGGGCATAGGCCGACCACCATGAGATGTCCGCCACGCGAAACGTGCCGCCGGTGGTGAGATAGACCAGAGCTGCGAGTAGGAGTGCGGTGAAACCGAGCTCGGTGGTGCTCTTGCGTTTGCCGAGAAGAACCGCCTCCAGAAGGATGGCGAAGAGCGGATAGGCCTGCAGCGCGATCACCATGCTGACGGGCCCGGCCTTCTTGGCCGCCACCACATACATGTAGGTCGCCACCGCGAACATCGCGCCGGTCAAGAGCGCGATTGCGAGCGTTCGGGCGGAAGGTCTTTGCGCTGCCGTGCTTGCGGGCACCCCGCGTCGGAGCTCGACGATAAAGAGGGGAAGACCCGCGATAAGCTGCCAAAAGGTGAGCCAGATGGCGAAGGAGAGGCCGCTCGATCCTTCGGGACGCGCATCGGCGATGAGCGGCATCGCCGATAGGATGGCGAGGCAACAAAGGGCGTAGAGAATGCCGGTACGATGCGACGTGGACATCACCGTTCCATGAGAAGATGTGTGTGATTGTATTGGTATGTCTCGTGCGGTATTGAATGCAATCGGATTATTGTATTGATGGCAATGTGGATCCCTGATCTTTCCCGCTTTTCCGGCCCGGCCTACACAGCACTCGCCGAGGCGATCGGCACGGCGATCTCCGATGGGAGTTTAAGTGCCGGCGAGCGGCTGCCGCCGCAGCGCGATCTCGCCTGGCGGCTGGGCTTGTCGCTCTCGACGGTGACGCGCGGCTATGGCGAGGCGGTGCGTCGGGGCTTTCTGGAAGGCAGCGTCGGGCGCGGCACCTATGTGCGCGATGCGAAAGCGGTCACCGCCGCGGCAAGTGGTGCATGGAATGCGGGGCTCGCGCGGCCCGCGGGCGATGCAATCGATTTCGCCAACAATCTGCCGCCGCTCGGCGGGGCGGAAAGGCAACTTGCAGAAACGCTGGGCGCAATCTCGGGCGAGCCGGGGCTCGGGGTTTTTCTCGATCACTGGCCGGGGCGAACGGCAGAGCGGCACGCAGAGGCCGCGGGCGCATGGATCGAAACGCTGGGGCTTCCCCATCAGGGGCGGTCGATCGTGCTTACCAACGGCTCGCAGCAGGGGCTCTTCGTGGCGCTCCTGGCGCTGGCGCGGCCTGGCGATGCGATCCTCGCCGAGGCGCTCTCTTATGCACCCGTCCTGGCAGCGGCCGAGCGTCTCGGTCTCAGGGTTTTTCCTGTCGCCATGGACGGGGAGGGGCTCTTACCTCAGTCTCTCGACGAACAATGCAAGGCGACGGCCGCCCGACTTCTCTACACCATGCCAACGCTGCACACGCCGACGACTGCGACGATGTCCGAGGCGCGCCGTCGGGCCGTCGCCGAAGTCGCCGAGCGTCACGGCATCGACATTCTGGAGGACGATGTTTTCGGCTTTCTGCCGCGCTCGCGGCCTGCGCCTCTCGGTGCCTGGCTGCCCGATCAGACGATCTATGTGGCGAGCACCTCAAAGAGCCTCGCGCCGGGTCTGCGCGTGGGCTATCTGAGCGCGCCCATGCGCCATGAGAGAGCTTTGCGGGCGGGAGTCGCACTCTCCTCGTGGATGCCGCCGCCGCTGATGGCGGAGATCGCGACACGCTGGATCGAGGATGGGACGGCGGAGCGCCTCAACGAAGAGAAGCGTCAGGCTGCTGAGGCTCGGCAGGCCTTGGCGCGTGCGACGTTGAAAGGGAGCCGCTTGGCGGCCGATCTGGCGTGCTTCCATCTCTGGCTGCATCTGCCGAAGGGATGGCGGCCGGATGCGTTCGAAGCGGCGGCGCAGCGTGAGGGTGTCGCCTTGCGCTCCGCACAGTCCTTTTGCGTCGATCCCGCCGTCGCGCCTGCCGCGGTTCGCCTCTGCCTCAGCCATGAGGCGTCTCACTCGCGGGTGGAAGACGGGCTCTGGCGCCTCAAACGGCTTCTCGACGAAAGGCCGGGAGAGGCTGCCTTCATCGTCTGAGCCGCGGGCTTTGGTGCGCTCGTGCGGGTGGCGTTCTTAGGCCACCCCTTACCGCCAGGCTGACGCTTTTGCGCGACGATCGGGCTCAAAATTGTCCTTGATGCAAATCAAGGTGCAATTAAAAGGGCGGGCGCAGCGTGCTCTCCTCCTCGGAGACAAAGGAGACCAACAGTGATTACAAGAAGAACATTGCTCGGTTCCGCCGCCCTTCTGACGGCTGGTGCCGCGCTTCCGGGAGCGTCGAAAGTCTGGGCTCAGCCCAAGAAGTTCGAGATCGTCATGTGCGCCAAGCAGGAGGGTATCTCCTGGTTCGACGACATGCGCACGGGCGTGGAGGATTTCGCCAAGGATTTCGGCGTCAACGCCTATCAGATCGCACCCGAGACCGGAGACCCCGCCAAGCAGGCGCAGATGGTCGAAAGCCTGATCGCCAAGAATGTCGACGCCATCCTCGTCGTCCCGAACGATCCGAAGTCCATGGAGCCGGTGCTCCAGAAGGCCAAGGACGCGGGTATCGTCATCGTCAGCCATGAGGCGAAGAGCCTTGCGGGCACGGCCGATTACGATGTCGAAGCCTTCAAGAACGAAGATTTCGGCGCCCTCATGTTCGATAAGCTCGCCAAGGCCATGAATGGCGAAGGCAAGTTCGTCGCGATCGTCGGTGCGCTGACGATGGAAACGCACATGCAGTGGTTCAATGCCGGCATGGAGCACATCAAGGCCGATTACCCGGACATGGAATTCGTCCTGTCCGAGCCGATCGAGGACAACAACGACGAGAAGACTGCGCTCGACAAGGTCAACGAGGTGCTGAAGCGCTACCCGGACCTCAAGGGTATCGTCGGCTGCTCGGTGTCTGGCACCTCGATGGCGGCCCTCGCGGTCGAGAAACTGCGCCGCAAGGACATCGCCGTGGTCGGTCTCGGCCTTCCGAGCATCAATGGCCCGTATCTCGAGGACGGCTATCAGAATGTGGCGCTCTGCTGGCGTCCTGCCGATGCCGGCTACGCGTCCGCCTTTGTCGCCTACAAGCTTCTGAACGGCGAAACCGTCGAGGCGGGCATGGACCTGAAGCGGCCGGGCTACGACAAAGTCACCATCGAGGACGGTGTCGTCTATGGCGATGCGACACTGATCCTGACCGCAGAGAACTGGAAGGACTACAAGTTCTAACCCAGGGGATGCTCAGCGATCATGGCTGAACTGATCCGCTTGGAGGGCCTGAGCAAGCGATATATCGCGACCCAGGCCCTCGATCATGTCGACCTGTCGATTGCCGCCGGCGAGGTGTTGTGCATCGCCGGCACGAACGGCTCCGGCAAGTCGACGCTCATGAAGTGCATCTGCGGTGCCGAGGAGCCGGATTCCGGCAACATCGTTTTCGATGGCCATGCCTATCAGCGCTTGAGCCCGTCGCAGGCGATGCGCCTTGGCATCCAGATCATCTATCAGGATCTGGCGATCTTCCCCGACCTGACGGTCGCCGAGAACATTGCGTTCCACGAGATCCAGCATCGCAAGGGATTGTGGGTCGACTGGAAGGCGTGCCGAAAGACGGCGGAAGATGCGCTTGCCTCCCTCGGGGCGAAGCTGCCGCTCGATGCCAGGCTCGGTGATCTGTCCTTCGGCGCGAAGCAGACGACGGCCATTGCGCGCGCCCTGACACAGGAATGCCGCCTGCTGATCATGGATGAGCCGACGAGCGCGCTGCCGGCGCGCGATGTCGAGCAATTGCTGACCATGGTGCGGCGCCTCAAGGAACGCGGAATTTCCGTCATCTTCGTCAGCCACAAGCTCGACGAAGTGTTCGAGATCGCAGACCGCATCTACGTGCTCCGCGATGGGAAGGAAGTGGGCGAGTACGCGCCTGCCGATATCGACGTCAGCGAGCTTGGTTTCCTGATGACGGGTGTGCGCGTCGTTGCCGGAAAGAGCGACGAGGTGAGGGCGGATGCGCCTGTCCTCCTCGAAGTTCAGGATCTTCAGCGTGACGGCCAGTACCGCGATCTGTCTTTCACGCTGCGCGCGGGCGAGGTTTTGGGCTTTGCCGGCCTGACTGGTTCGGGGCGCACGGAGACCGCGCTCTCGCTCTTCGGTCTCAATCCGGCGAAGTCCGGCCGCGTGCTCGTCGACGGTGCGGAATTGCGCATCACCTCGCCGCAGGATGCCGTGCGCGCCGGGATCGTCCTCGTCTCGGAAGATCGGGCGAGCCAGGGGCTCTTCGGCCGCAAGCCGATCCGCATGAACATCGCCTCGTCGATCTATGAGCGCATCAAGGGCGCGCTATCGCTCATTTCGAGCGACAAGGAAGCGACGATCGGCGACGAATGGGTGACGAAGGTGCGGGTGAAAACCCCATCGGCCGCAGAACCCGTGCAGAGCCTCTCCGGCGGCAATCAGCAGAAGGTCGTGCTCGCCAAATGGCTGGCGACCGAGCCGAAGATCCTAATTCTCGACAATCCGACGGCCGGCATCGATGTCGGCTCAAAGGCCGAGATCCATGAAATCGTGCAGACGCTGGCACGCGAAGGCTGCGGCGTCATCATGATTTCGGACGATCTCGACGAGCTCGCCATGAGCTGCAATCGCGTCCTCGTCTTCCGCACGGGACGGATCGTCGAGGAATTTTCGGGTCCGGAGATTACATCGGCTCGCATCGCCGCAACGATCCGGCAGGACGACTGAGCGTCCTGTCGGTTTCGATTTCGATCGAGAGCTTAAGCGTCTGGAAAAGCCGCGACGTCACTCGACGTTGCGGTGACGCCCGACCATGGTTTCGCGGTCGACCTGCATGCTCTCGGCAAGCGCGATCACGATCTGGTCGAAGAGAATGAGCAGGGCCTGCTCGAAGAGATTGCCCATCGGCTGCGTGGATGGCACCACGTTGGCCTTACCCTTGAAGACGGCGGCCGGCAGGAACAGGCGTTGTTTCGCCTTCTGCGCCGTCGTGCCGCTCGGATCGCCGGTGACCACGATGGTGGCGGCGCCGGCCCCGACGGCCTGGTCGTGCACATAATCGATATGGCCGATCGAACCGCTGCCCGAGGTGGCGATCAGCAGATCACCCGGCCCGATCGAGGGCGTCGTGTCGTCCCAGATCCAATGCGCTTCCTTGCCGAGATGCATGAGGCGCATGGTGAAGGCCCGGGTCGACAGGCCTTCGCGCCCGACACCGATCAAAAAGACCCGCTTCGCCTTGATGATCGCGTCCATGAAGGCGCTGATCTCGGCTTCATCCAGGCGCTTCGCCACCTGGCTCAGCTCGTCGACGGCACGTTCAAAGCCGCTTGTGATCGTTTCCATTGTCATCTCCTGATCAGCCAGCACGGAGCGCGGCGCGCGTCAGTGAGCGCCTCACGATCCTGCGCACGAAGAAGTTCAGCGCCATGAAGATGAGGAGAAGACCGCCCCAAATCATCTTCTTGGCGTAAGGCGAGAGCCCTTCGATGGTGAAGGCGTTCTCCACGCATTGCAAAAGCAGGACGGCGGCGAGCACGTTGAGAAGCCGCCCGCGGCCGCCATAGGGATCCATGCCGGCCAAGACCGCGACCAGGATCGCCTGCAGCAGAAACGTGTCGCCGAAGCCGACCTTCATGGAATTGAAGCGCGCCAGCATGATGAGGCCGGCGGCCCCGGCAAGGAGGCCGGAAAGCGCATAGGAAATCATGATGGCGCGGTTGATCGGCAGGCCGGTGAAGAGGGCCGCGACCTTGTTGTCGCCGTAGAGGTAGAGGGTTTTTCCAAACAGCGAATTGCGGATGTAGAAGGATGCGAGGACGAACAGCACCGCCAATCCGCAGAACGAAACCGGGATCGGCCCGAGCTTCAGCATCAAAATGTCGGTAAACGCCGAAGGCATGCCGGTGATGCCGACGCCGCCCGTCAGCCCCGATGCGAGGCCGAAATAGAGCAGCATCGTGCCAAGCGTCGTCACCAGCGCCGGGACGCCGAAACGGGCGATGATGATGCCGTTGAAAAGCCCCATCAGCACGGAGGCTCCGAGCGCCACGACGGTGGCAAGCGCGATCGCGCCGTCGGGCCCGAGCGCGTCGACGATGCTCGGGTTGGTCATGATGTAGGCCGCGAAGATCGCCGACAGGTCGGCGACCGCAATCACGGAAAGATCGATGCCGCCGGTGATCATGGCAATCGCCATGGCGAGCGAGAAGAGGGCGAATTCCGGCACCTGCTCGAGAACCGAGACGAGGTTGGTGGCATTGAAGAACGCACCACCAAGACGCAGGGCGATCAGAGCGAGCACGATCGCTGCGATGCCGTAGAGAACGACTTCGGCCAGGAATTCTTCGTTGAGGCGGGCCTGCAATCCTGGCCGCTTGCTCGTTGGTGCGGGGTGAGAAGGCGTTGTATCAGCCATGACCGTGCTCACACATCCTGGAAGTTGAGGAGCTTTAGATTGCGCTGCTTCGCCCGGTAATGAGAGATGGCGGCGATGGCCACCATGGCTGCGCCAATGAAGAAGCGGTTCCACGAGGCGGAAAGCCCAAGGGTCACCAGCGTGTTGCTCAAGAGCGTGATCAGCGCCATGCCGAGAACGACGCCGCCGACCGAGCCTGTGCCGCCTGTCAGCTTCGCGCCTCCGATGACGACGGCCGCGAGCACGATGAGCTCGTTGCCGACGAGCGAGACCGGGTTCACGAGGCGGATTTCCGACACCATCATGAGGCCGGTGAGGCCCGCAAGCGCGCCGGCATAGCCGTAGACGACGAGGTTGATCTTCAAGACTTCGACGCCGGAGCGCACGGCGCCGAGGGGATTGGAGCCGAGGGCATAGCTCGCCCGGCCGATCGGCGTCCGGTTGAGAAGATACCAGGTGAGCGCAATCACGATCACGAGGGGAATTGCGAAGACCGAGAGCCCGGTGAAGCCGGGGCCGGCCGGGATCTCAAACAGGACTGAGGTGCCGAAATCGCGCAGCGAGGAGGGCATGAAGCCCGCGGTGATCGGCCGTGCACCGAGGAAGACCATGAGCACGCCTTGCAGAACCCCCTGCATCGCAAGGGTCGTGATCAAGGTCGGAAGCGAAAACAGATAGATGATCAGGCCGTTGACGAGGCCGACGAAGGTGCCGATGCCGATCGCGACGGTGAGCGCGAATGCGAGACTGTCGATCCCGAGAGCGTTGGACAAAGCGGTGGCGATCCAGGCCGACAGAATCGCGTTCGCAAGGAAGGACACGTCGATCCCGCCAGTGACCATGACGACGAGAACCCCGAGGGCGACGATGGTGAGGGCGGAGCCCGTCCGGATAAGGTCGAACAGAGATGCAAGCGACAGGAAATCCGGCGACTGAAACGTCACGATGACGACGTAAGCGAGGATGATCAGAGCGAGGAGCCGCAGGTTCTCGCCAGATCCGCTGCCGCCGCGCGGCCATAGCCGCTCGCGCCAGGATGTGCTTGCGCCGGGCGTCGGCGCATTTGGCTCAAAGGCGGGCGTTGTCGTCATCCACTCCCCCAGAACTCGTTCTCATCGTTGGCGTCAGGCAGCGCCGACACTCAGCGTCCGATTGCATGGCCCGCTGATTGCGGTCAAGTTTGTACGACTATGTGACAGAAGAACCATGTGGCTCGTTGCCCATGCACTGGCGATGCGCCGCGTCCCGGGGGGAGAGCCCGATCTCTGCGTGGCGCTTGTAGGCTCTTGTGAATGACATCAGATTAGGGCGGTCGGCGGCGCCAGGTCAGGCTATTCGATCTGCGCAAGACGGTAAGTGACCGAGGTCGGCATCGGCGACCGGCTGATTTCCGGGAGGCTTGAGTCGATCCGTGCAATGGCGCAATGCGCGTCATGCCGCCTTGCACATGCGGCTCCGGAGTGCAGGTTGCGCCGAATCGTCTTTCTGAGAATGTGAACGTCAGGATGTTTCCATGAACCCGAACAAGCGTGTGGTCGTGACAGGGCTCGGCGTCGTCTCGCCGCTCGGCTGCGGTGTGGACCTCGTCTGGAGCCGGTTGGTCGAAGCCCGCTCTGGTATCCGCGCACTCCCCGACGACGTCGTCCCGGATATCCCGTCCAAGATCGGCGGTGTCGTTCCCTCCGTTTCAGATGATGCGGACGGCGGCTTCGAGCCCACGCGCGTGGTGCCCGAAAAAGACCTCAAGAAGATGGACCGTTTCATCCAGATGGCGATGGTGGCGGCGGAAGAGGCCCTCGGGCAGGCCGACTGGCATCCCGAGGATGAAGGAGAGCGCGAGCGCACCGGTACGGTGATCGGCTCGGGCGTCGGCGGCTTTCCGGCAATGCGGGCGGCCGCAGACCTGACCACGGCCCGCGGTGCACGGCGTCTGTCGCCGTTTCTCGTGCCGTCGTTCCTGGTCAATCTCGCGGCCGGCCAGGTTTCGATCCGTCATCACTTTCGCGGGCCGATTGGCGCGCCGGTCACGGCCTGTGCGGCAAGCGTGCAGGCGATCGGCGATGCCGCACGGCTGATCCGGAACGGCGAAGCGGATGTGATTCTGGCAGGTGGCGCGGAGGCCTGCATCGACCGCGTCAGCCTTGGCGGCTTTGCGGCGGCACGGGCGCTTTCCACGCATTTCAACGAGACGCCGGAAAAGGCCTCGCGGCCGTTCGATCGCGATCACGACGGCTTCGTGATGGGCGAGGGGGCAGCCATGCTGGTGCTGGAGACCCTTGAACATGCTGAGGCACGCGGCGCGACGCCGATCGCGGAAGTCCTCGGATACGGGACCACTGCCGACGCCTATCATCTGACGGCGGGTCCGGAAGATGGGGCGGGCAACCGCCGCGCCATGGCCATCGCGCTTTGGCAGGCTGGCCTTGAACCTTCTGCCGTCGGCTATCTCAACGCGCATGCGACGTCGACGCCCGTCGGCGATGCCGGTGAGCTTGCCGGTGTCAGGTCCGTCTTCGGCGACCACAAAGTGGCGATTTCGTCGACCAAATCGGCGACAGGCCACCTTCTCGGTGCGGCCGGCGGATTGGAAGCGGTCTTCACCATTCTCGCGCTGCGCGATGGCATTTTGCCGCCGACCCTCAACCTGGAAAGTCCGATGGAGGGTGCGGAAGGGCTCAATCTCATCGGGCCGGAAGCTCGTGAGCAGAAGATCGATGTCGCCATGTCGAACGGCTTCGGCTTTGGCGGCGTGAACGCCAGCGTCGTTCTGAAGCGCTGGAACTGACGGCGCAGATCAATTTTTCAGGAAGGGCGGCTCATGTGGTGAGCCGCCCTTCGTCTGTATCAGCGTCATTGGCCGGGCGGCGGATAAGCAGCCCGGCCGGCGCGACTCGCGGATTTTTTAGCCGCGGCTTTTTCATCTCGTAAAACTCATTGTCGCCACACGTGCCGTCCCATAGGACGGGGCGGGTGGGAGGCGTCCGTCGCCGCTGGAAGCGACCGACCAGGGCGGAGCACGGCCCCATTCTGCACTTCAACCGGAACCTCGTTTCTGGGTTGGGGGGCACAGAAGAGAAGTCTCCGAAAAGGACCCTCCAAGAAGGACAATGCGATGAACGGCGCACATAGCCTCGTCAGAACGCTCCTCAATCAAGGTGTCGATACCTGTTTCGCCAATCCCGGCACGAGCGAGATGCACTTCGTTGCGGCGCTCGACCAGATCGAGGGCATGCGCTGTGTCCTCGGACTGCAGGAGAACGTCGTCACGGGGATGGCCGATGGTTATGCGCGGATCGCGGGCAAGCCCGCCTGCACGCTCCTGCATTGCGGGCCAGGCCTCGCGAACGGCCTTGCCAATCTCCACAATGCGCGCCGTGCAAGAGCCGCGATCGTCAACATCGTCGGTGACCAGGCGACGTATCATCGCCCGCACGACGCGCCACTGACGATGGATACGAGCAGCCTTGCCCATACGGTTTCTGGCTTCGTGCGCGCATCGACTTGCGCTGCCGATGTCGGGCGGGATGCTGCGGCCGCGACGCAGGCCGCGCGTGTGCTGCCGGGGCAGGTCGCAACCCTGATCCTGCCGTCCGACACCTGCTGGAACGAGGGCGGGATCGTCGCCGATGCGCTGCCGGCTCTGCCCGCGGCACCACTCGACCCCCAGGCCGTCGAGACGGCCGCACGGATGCTGCGGAACGGCCGCGAAACCCTCATTCTTCTCGGAGGCGCCGGGCTTCTCGAGCCGGCCCAGGAACTCGCCTGGCGCGTGGCGCAGGCGACTGGTGCCACGCTTATGGCGGATTTCGTCTGCGGGCAGGTGGCGCGGGGGCGTGGGCGTGTGCCGCTCGCCCGGGTCCCCTATGTCGCCGAAGCCGCGCGGGCCGCACTTGAGCGATTCGAGCAGATCATCCTCGTCGCCGCAAAGCCGCCGGTCTCCTTCTTCGCGTATCCCGGTCAGCCGTCGATTGAATATCGTGCGGAGGCAGAGCTGCAGACATTGGCGCGCGGCGACCAGGATGTTGTGGTCGCGCTCCAGGCGCTCGTCGATGAGCTTGGAGCTCCTCCTGCGGCAATGCCGGATCCGGGACCGCGGCCGGAGGTGGCACACGGCGCGCCGACGTCTGAAGGTCTCGCCCGTACCGTTGCGGCCCTCATGCCGGAGAATGCCATCCTCTGCGAGGAGGCTATCTCCTATAGCCGTGGCTTGTACGATGAGACCTATGCCGCGCCGGCGCACGACATGCTGCACCTCGCCGGCGGAGCGATCGGCGACGGCATGCCCGTCGCGACGGGAGCGGCCGTTGCAGGCGAGGGGCGCCGGGTGATCAATCTCCAGGCCGATGGTTCGGCGATGTACACGATCCAGTCGCTATGGACGCAGGCGCGTGAGCGACTGCCGGTCACGACCGTCATCTTGAACAACCGCCAATATGCGATCTTGCTCGGCGAGTACGCCAATGTCGGTGCGACGCCGGGAGAGACGGCGATGCAGATGCTTGATCTCGGCAATCCCGATCTTGGCTGGATCAATCTCGCCAAAGGCATGGGCGTGGAAGCCGCACGCGCCGAGACACTCGATGAGCTCGCAGACCTGATGCAGGCGAGCTTCGAACGCGACGGGCCCTTCCTGATCGAACTGATGATCTGATTCAACGTTTCCGGCTCGCCTGATTCGCTCAGCGGGCTGGAATCGCACTGCATCAGGACACGAGACGCGGCCTCGGCGGGCGTATCGGCGGGCGCTCGCGGTCATGGGACGCGATTTGACGGGGATGTGAGAGAAGAAAGGCGCCTCGCGCCGCATCCTCCTGGCGAATCGCATGTGCGACGCCGGGAGAATGGTACGCCCAAGGGGAATCGAACCCCTGTTTCCGCCGTGAAAGGGCGGCGTCCTAGACCGCTAGACGATGGGCGCGTCGCGGCGCCTTATAGTCGGGCGCGGCGCCGCAAACAAGTCATGCAACGAAAATCATGAAGGAAATTTGATTGCCCTTGTCTGCCCTCTCGCGCAGGCGGTCGGCGCGGGCCGCGCGCCTGCACAAAAGCGCTCTTACCAGGAGCCGGTGTTCTGCATCGAGGCCCAGGGCTCTGCCGGCGGAAGAGCGTCACCCTTTTGTAGAAGCTCGATCGAGATCCCGTCCGGCGACCGCACGAACGCCATATGGCCGTCGCGCGGGGGGCGGTTGATCGTCACACCGCCATCCATCAGCTTCTGGCAGGTGTCGTAGATGTTGTCGGTGGCGAAGGCGAGATGGCCGAAATTCCGGCCGCCGTCGTACTCTTCCGGATCCCAATTGTAGGTGAGTTCCAGGAGAGGCGCGCGTTCGGTCTCTGCGCGGGCCTTGTCATCCGGCGCCGCGAGGAAGATCAGGGTGAAGCGGCCTTTCTCGCTCTCGCTGCGGCGGACCTCTTCCATCCCGAGCTTGTTGCAGTAGAAGTCGAGCGACTGGTCGACGTCTTTGATGCGCACCATAGTGTGCAGATATTTCATGTATGCCTCCGTGAGTGGGTTGGCGGGAAAGCTTATGGCACAGATCCAAACTGACAATGACACGCTCGTGGGTGAGGCGGCGCATCTCCACCGGCTGGTCGATGACGCGAAGGCGATCGTCGCCTTCTGCGGGGCCGGCATCTCGACCGAATCGGGGATTCCCGATTTTCGCTCGCCGGGCGGCATCTGGTCGAAAATGGAGCCAATCACCTACCAGGAATTCATGGCGAGCGAGGAGGTTCGGCTCGAGGACTGGCGGCGGCGTTTCATGCTCGATGAAATATATTCGAAGGCCGAGCCGAACATCGCGCACCGGGTCCTTGCGCATCTGGTGGCGGAAGGGCGCTCGCCGGGTGTCGTCACCCAGAATGTCGACGGATTGCACCAGCGGGCCGGTCTCCCACCGGAATATCTCGTCGAGCTTCACGGCAATGCCACCTACGCGCATTGTCTCGACTGTCGCGAGCCTTTCACGCTCGGCGAAGTCCGCAAAATGATCGAAGCGAAAGGTGAAAGCCCGCGCTGCCCGGATTGTGGCGGCTTCATCAAGAGCGCGATCATTTCCTTCGGCGAGGCGATGCCCGAGCATGAGATGCGGCGGGCGTTCGAGCTTGCCAACGAATGCGATCTGATGATCGTCCTGGGCTCGTCGCTGGTGGTCCATCCGGCGGCCACAATACCGCTCGTTGCCAAGCAATCCGGGGCGAGGCTGGTGATCTTGAACCGGGAGGAGACGCCCCTCGATGACGTCGCCGACAGCTGTTTTTCGGGCGAGATCGGTGCGCTTCTTAGCGCTTTATTTCCCGAGCTGAGCGGTGGTGGGTAAGGAAAGCCGTGAAAACTTCTTAAAGGTCTTGTGGCCTCTGGCCGCACCGATGTTATGCTTTTTTGCACGAATCAATGGACCGATTTTGGAAGCGCTGCCGTTGGCAGGCTTGAGGGTCCTCGATGGAGTGGTCTCGTATGGGCTTCAAGCCGCAAGCGGATGTCCGCGAAGACGCTGTTCGCGACGAGGCCGCGTCTGAGGTGATCGAAGTTTCGGGCCATATCAAATGGTTCGATGTCGCCAAAGGGTATGGCTTCATCGTGCCCGACAACGGCATGCCGGACGTGCTGTTGCATGTCACCTGTCTCAGACGTGACGGGTTCCAGGCTGCCTATGAGGGTGCCCGCGTGGTGTGCGAAGTGCTGCCGGGCGCGAAAGGGCTGCAGGCGATGCGCGTCCTTGCCATGGACGAAAGCGAGGCGCCGCATCCATCCACATTGCCGCCGACGAGCCAGCGCAGCACGGTCACGCCGACGAGTCCGCTCGTCACGGCGACGGTCAAATGGTTCAACCGTTTGAAGGGCTACGGCTTCGTCACGGAAGGCGAAGACGCTCCGGATATTTTCGTCCACATGGAAACCTTGCGGCGCTTCGGAATGGCCGAGCTTCGCCCAGGGCAGCTCGTTCTCGTGCGCTACGGCGAAGGCGAAAAGGGCCTCATGGCCGCCGAGATCCGGCCACATTCGGGCGGCCATATTCCCGTGTCCCACTGAGGGCCACGAGGTCTCGGGGGCCCAAGGTCTCGGGGGCGACGATATCTTGGGGTCCACGATGTCTCAGGCGATCGGGACCATATTTCTCATCTTGAACTGAAGGCTTGGTGTGATGGCCGTCCGGCTGGTCTCTTTCTTCGTCAGTCTCGTTTTGTTTGCGGCAGGCGCCGTCGCGCAAGGCGCGACAGAGCCGCTCACCATCAAGAGCGCCAAGGGCACGCACACCTTCGAGGTAGAGCTCGCTCTCACCCAACAGGAACGATCTCGCGGTCTCATGTATCGCCGGGAGGTGCCACGCGGGACCGGCATGCTCTTCGATTTCGGCTCCGATCGCCCGATCACCATGTGGATGAAAAACACCTATGTGCCACTCGACATGGTGTTCATCGGGTCCGACCACAAAGTGCAGAGCATCGCCAAGGAGACCACGCCCTTGTCTGAGACGACGATCGCCTCTGAGCGGCCGGTGCGTTTCGTGCTCGAGGTCGCTGGTGGGACGGCGGACCGGCTTCATATCCGGCCGGGCGACCAGGTTTCCGGCAAAGCGATCGAGCGAAACTGATCCGCCGTCTGTTCGCCCTCGCAAGATGTGAAGCAGATAGGCCGCGTTCGATCGGCTGTTTCGCGCCTGCGTTCAGGCTGATCGGGCCCGCTTTCGTTCAGCCTTCTGGTAATCCTCCAAAACCTTGGCGCCGGGCAGATTGGTGACGAAGCCGTGGAGGACGAGCGCCACCATGAACGCGGTGGTGAAATCGTCGAGATCGACATCGGGCCTGTCGCCCATGCGGCGGACCCAGGAATAGACAGAGATGTCTTCAAACAGGCGGTCGGTCGGGACGGATTGTCCGCCACCCAGTCGTTCCAGCCCAAAATCGGTCACCGCCCATTGGCGCCCTCTCCAGAGGATCCCGTCTTCCGGGGCCACCTTGGAGGAGGGGGATTCTTCCGCCGGCGACGATGTGGATATCGGTTGCTCGGTTGCGGGCGCGTCAGTCATCATTCTCTTTCTCCAATGTTGCGAGCGGCTTAGCAGAGTGCCGACGTTCTGGACAATGTCCGGAAGGAAGGCCGGAGCGTGCCGGAAGCGGGCTGAGCACAACGCAAGCTGAGTTTGAAGGTGTCGGGGGTGCGGGGTAGGGGGCGGGGGGGAAGGGGGTGATGGTGCCGGTTTCCGGAATTTTCGGCTTTCGCCTTCACCCTCACTTTCCCGCTTGCGCCGGCGGCCTCAGCCTCCTAATTTCCGCGCCATTGCGGCGTCGGGGCATAGCGCAGTCTGGTAGCGCACCTGCTTTGGGAGCAGGGGGTCGCAGGTTCGAATCCTGCTGCCCCGACCATTTAAGCTTCTGATAATCAAGAGATTTTTGGGCTTTTCGTGTCGTCTGAAAACGACGTGTGTAAGGCCTTTATATTCTGCGCAGTTGGCGTTGAAGCCGCCGACCTTGGAGCCCTCGCGCAAATCTCCGTCCGCCAGCCATTCAAACTCAAGGGCCAAGTGTGGTGCCGCACGGCCGCAAGCGATACGGCCGGAGTTGCCGCGGCGCATCCGCGAAACGGCGCTCGACCACGCTTGCGTCGCCGATCTCATCAGTCGGTACCTGACGGCTCATCTTTCCATCCGAAAGGCAAGCCAGGAGCTGTCCGCAAAGCGTCAGGCGTATCCGCCAGATGCGATTCGGAGACCAGCTCGGCCAGATCATGTGGCCACGCCGGTGGCGAATCGCTCCGGTCACAGAGGCGGCAGGCCGGCGCCACAAACCGGCGCGCAGACAATCTCGTCGTCCCGCGTCGGAATGGAGCCGGTCGCAAGCGCTGCCATCGCGGCCGCCCCGCTCGAATCCGCAGCGAGACCGAACTCGAACCAGAGCTGCTTGGCCGCCGCTTCCATGGCGGCATCTTCGATCAGGACCACTTCGTCGACGACCTGCCGCGTCAGCGCAAACAGCCGCTCGTCGCTCCGCTGGCATGCCATCGTCGGCACGTTGCTGGTGACTTGATCCAGGGTGACGACATGCCCGGCCTTGAGCGAGGCATGGAGCGTCGGCGATCCGACCGGCTCCACTCCGATGATCCGGATCGAGGGTTTCAGCGCCTTGAGCGCCACGGCGGCCCCGGTGATGAACCCGCCGCCGCCGACGGCAATGACCACCGTCTCGACATCTGGAAGATCGTCGATAATCTCCAGGCCGACGGTTCCCTGGCCGGCGACGATCAGGGGGTCGGCGAAGGAGTGGAAGTAAAGTGCGCCGGTCCTCTCGACATGAGCATGTGCGCCGGCATTGGCCTCGTCGAAATTGGCGCCGCCAATCACCGTCTCGGCGCCCCAGCGACGCATCTTGTCGACTTTCTCGGCCTGAACGTTTTCCGGCAGGAAGATGGTGGCCGGGACGTTCTTGAGGCTCGCGCTGCGGGCGACGGCGAGGCCGTGATTGCCGCCCGACGCCGCCACCAGGCCGCGCTCGACATCCTTCGGATCGGAGGCGAGGAGCTTGTTGGCGGCCCCGCGCGCTTTGAACGAGCCGGAAGGCTGCAGGCATTCGAGCTTTAGATGGAGGCTGCCCGGGCAGACGGGATTGCGAAGCTGCGTTGCCGGCAAGAGGGGCGTGCGCCGGACATAGCCGTCGATCCGTCGGGCTGCGTCGCGAACGTCGTCGAGATCGATCATGTGAGATCCTTCTGGTAGGGCGCGGCGACGACAAGACAGCAATTGCCGGGATCGACCCGCCCGGGATGTCGCCGGCCATAGAGAATGCCGTCCTGGCCGTAGGCAAGATCGAGCGGGGCGCGTGTCGGATTGTCGACGAAATGAATGCGTCCCGCCGGCTGGTCCTTTTTCACCCAGGTTCCATTGGCATGGAAGGGCTCGAAGACGCCGGCCTCTGGCGCGAAGACGTAACCGCGCTCGCCAGGTATCTCCAGGACGTTCCGTTCTCCCTGCGCTTTGTTTGGCTCTCCGGCGATGACGCCGAGATGGCGTAGCACATTGCGCACGCCGCGTCTGGCAATCGACAGCGCTTCGAGCGAGACGGTGCCCGCGCCGGCCATCTCCGTGCCGACCGTGGTCAGCCCCGCATGGACGGCGGCCGCGGTGGAGGTCCGCTCCTCGCCGAGATTGCTGATGACGACGGTCAGCGGCGCGTCGAAGGCGAGCACGGCCTCGATGTTGCGCTTCAGATGCTCGGGGTCCCTTGTCGGCTCGACGATGGCGCTCGGCAGAATGTCGAGCGAAGAACCGCCGGAATGCAGATCGATGAACGCATCGGCGATCGGATAGAGGCGGTCGCAGACGAAGGCCGAAATCTGCTGCGAGATGGTGCCGGCCGGATCGCCCGGATAGGTGCGGTTGAGGTTGAGCCTATCGACGGGCGAGGTGCGATGCGCAGCCCGCACGGCCGGCAGGTTGAGCGCCGGCACGATGATGACGCGGCCCGAAATGTCCTCCGGCCTCAATTCGCGGAAGAGTTCGCCAAGCACGATCGGTCCCTCGTGCTCGTCACCGTGATTGCCGCCGGTGAGGAGCACCGTCGGCCCATTGCCGTTCTTGATCACCGCGATGGGGATTCGCACCGCCCCCCAGGCGTCGTCATGCGGCGAATGCGGAATGTGAATATGGCCGGTCTGGCGGCCTTCATGCTCGAAATCGATCGTCGCAAAAGCCGTGCTTTTGCGGGGTCTCTTCTCATTGAAAACGGTCAATTGCACTTGCCTGCAGCCCAGGGGTTGTCATCCATAACAAAAATGATAACGTTGTCATTACTCCGTGTCCACAACGTCAACCTCGTCATTTGGGGCACGAAACGTCTGCAGGGGGCGAGCGGGATTTCATGGTGATGGATGCATCGGCAGCCGCGTCTGGCGGCACGAGCGTTGGCAGTGGCGACGGATCGCTGGCCGCCGAGATGGCGCATGATTTTATCGTCGACGACACGCTTCGCGGCATTCCGGCGGGAACGGACCCCTTCCCGGGTGCGGAGATTGCCGCGCGTGCCTGGTCTCCGACGGCGGGCGATCTCGCCTGTCCCGTGCTCACGTTGCAGGAAAGTGCCTATCGCTCGAACAGGGACGCAATTTTCGCCTATGCCCGTGAGGCGGGCGCGCTTCTCGCCCCGCATGCCAAGACCCCGATGTCGACGGCGCTCGCACGCGATCTCGTCGCCCATGGCGCATGGGGGCTTTCCGCCGCCAATCTCCAGCAGGCGAGCGTGCTGCTCAAGGCGGGCGTAAAACGTCTGCTTCTCGCCAACCAGATCGGCGGTAAGGTGAATGGCGAACGTCTGGGACGTCTGCTTGCACGCTATCCGGAGGCGGAGATCGTGCTTTTTGTCGATTCGCCAACCGCATTGGCAGCGGCCGCGCGCGCAGGCGAGGTGGCCGGACGGCCACAGTCTGTGATGATCGAGGTAGGGCTCGCGCGTGCCGGATGCCGGACGGCGGAGGCAGCTCAGCGCCTCATCGATATCGCTTGCAACACGCTGAAAATCGCGCTTGCCGGTGTGGCCGCCTATGAAGGTGCTGTTGCAAGCGAGGACGAAGCTGCGACGCAGAAGGCTATCGCGGCCCTGAACCACCTGGCGGCCGATGTGTTTGCCAGCGTGCGCAAGGCCGAACCGAAACGCCGCCTCTTCCTGTCGGCCGGCGGCTCGCAGTTCTTCGACCTCGTCGTCGAGAAACTGACGGCGGTCGTCGACGCCGACGGCGATGCGGATCTGATGCTGCGGAGCGGCGCGATCTTCTTTCATGATCACGGCGTCTACGCGCGCGCTTTTCAGCGGATGGATGCCCGTCGCGGCTTTGTGCGCGACGGTGAAATCGTGGCGGCGTCCGACGTTTTCAAGCCGGCGATGCGGCTATGGGCCGAAGTGCTTTCGCGGCCTGAGCCGAGTCTCGCGATCTGCGGTCTCGGCATGCGCGATGTCTCTTTCGATCAGGGTTTCCCGATCGCGCTTGCCGCATGGCGGGGAGGGGAGAAGGGCGAGAACCTTCGAGGCGTTGCGGCGATCGAGAAGCTCAACGACCAGCACGGTTTTCTCCGCATCGGCGAAGAGGTTTCGCTGTCGGTAGGCGACATCGTCGAATTCGGCATTTCGCATCCTTGCACCTGCTTCGACCGCTGGCGTGCCTTCTTCGTGATCGACGACGCGCATCGAGTCACGTCGGTCCATCAAACCTTCTTCGGCTGAGGTTTCATGCAGAATCTCAATTTCCAGCAGGTCTTGCGATATCGCGAGGAATTCATCGACGGCCTGCTGGCAACATTGCAGATGACCGGCATTTCCGCCTTTTTTGGGCTTCTCATCGGTGTCTTGGGTGCGGTTCTCCTCACCCGCGGGCCGAAGCCGGTTCGCATCCTCCTGAAGAGCTACATCGAGATCATCCGCAATACGCCGCCGCTGATCCAGCTCTTCATCATCTTCTTCATCTTTCCGAGCATTGGGGTGCGCCTGTCGCCGTTCCCGGCCGCCTGCGTCGCGCTCAGCATCTATTTCGGCGCCTATGCCATCGAGATCATCCGCTCCGGCCTCAATTCGATCCCGAAGAGCCAGATTGAGGCGGGCGAATGCCTCGGCCTGACGTCCTTTGAGGTGTTCCGCTTCGTCATTCTTCCGCCGGCGTTGCGCAACATCTATCCCTCGCTCACCAGCCAGCTCGTCCTGCTGCTTCTCGGCACGTCGGTCGCCTCGCAGATCGCGGCGACGGAGCTCTTCCACACGGCGACCTTCGTGGAATCGCGCACCTTCCGCTCCTTTGAGGTCTATGCGCTGATTTCCGCGATCTACGTCGTCGTCGTCGTCTCAAGCCGGGTCATGTTCGCCGCCATCGGAGCGCTTGCCTTCCGCTGGCCCGTGCGCCGCTAGGCCTTCCGGAGATACGCCCAAGATGCGCAGCCTTTCGACTGTCGACCTCATCGCCTTTTTGCACGGCTTCCAGTGGACGCTGGTGCTGGTCGCGCTCTCCTTCTTCTTCGGCGGCCTGCTCGGTCTCGTTCTGGCGCTTCTGCGCACGAGTCCGTTCCTGCCGCTCCGCCTGTTTGCCGCGCTCATCCTGCAAATCGTGCAGGGTGTGCCGCTGCTGGCGCTCCTGATGTTCTTCTATTTCGGCATGCCGGTGTTCCTGGGCGTCGAGGTGCCGTCGCTGGCCGCGGTGACGGTTGCCTTCTCCATCTATTCCGGCGTCTTCCTGGGCGAAATCTGGCGGGGCGGCATCCAGGCGGTCAAATTCACCCAATGGGAGGCGGGGGCCTCGCTCGGGCTCAGCCGCTACGAGCAATTCCGCTTCATTATCGCGCCGCAGGCGCTGAAGATCTCGCTGCCGGCGACGGTCGGCTTCCTTGTCCAGCTCATCAAGGGCACGTCGCTTGCGGCCGTCGTCGGCTTCGTGGAGCTGACGCGGGCTGGCCAGATCGCCGCCGCCGCGACGTTCCAGCAGATCTTCGTCTACTCCATCGTTGCGGCGGTCTATTTCGCGATCTGCTTCCCGCTCACCACCTGGTCCCGTTCACTCGAGGCGCGTCTCAATGGCACTGGTTGAAATCAAGAACGTCCGCAAATCCTTCGGAGATCTGGAGGTGCTGAAGGACGTCTCGCTCAATATCGAGGAAGGCGAGATCGTCACGATCATCGGGCGCAGTGGCTCGGGCAAGAGCACTCTCTTGCGTTGCATTAACGCGCTCGAAGCCATTCAGGCCGGCGAGATCCGGGTCGAGGGACAGAGCGTCTCTCCGAAGATGAAGGGCCTGCGCGAACTGCGCCAGAAAGTCGGCATCGTCTTTCAGGCCTTCAATCTGTTCCCGCACCTGACGGTAGAGCGCAACATCACGCTGGCGCCGATCCGCACGAAAAAGGTCGACAAGGCGGGCGCGCGCGTCCTTGCCGAGAAGGTGCTCACGCAAGTCGGGCTGGCGGAGAAGATCGACGCCTACCCCGAACAGCTTTCGGGCGGCCAGCAGCAGCGCGTGGCGATTGCGCGCTGTCTCGCGATGTCGCCCAATCTCATGCTCTTCGATGAGGTCACGTCGGCGCTCGATCCCGAACTCGTCGGGGAAGTTCTCAAGGTCATGGAGGACATGGCCAGGAGGGGCATGACGATGATCCTGGTCACCCACGAAATGGGCTTTGCCCGCAACGTGGCGACCAAGCTCGTCTTCATGCATCAGGGCAAGGTCTGGGAAGAAGGACCACCCGCGGAATTGTTCGCAAATCCCAAGACGCCGGAGCTCCAGAGCTTCATCGGCTCACACCGTCACTAGAGGAAGACAGCCATGTTCAAGCTGAAAGCGTTTGCGATCGCCGTCGGCATCGCGATTGCTTCAACCATCCCCGCCAAGGCCGACAAGCTTCAGGACATTCTGTCCGCCGGCGAAATCCGCGTCGGCGTGCTGCTCGATGTTGCGCCCTGGGGCTTCAAAGACGAAAACGGCGACCCCGCCGGGCTCGACGTCGATGTTGCCAATCTTCTGGCGGACGATCTCGGCGTTGACCTGAAGCTCGTTCAGGTGACCGGTCCCAACCGTATTCCGAGCCTGCTCGCCGACAAGGTCGACGTTCTCGTGGCAGCGCTCGGTGCCACGCCGGAACGCGCCCAGCAGGTTGCTTTCTCGCAGCCCTATGCCGCCGTCCAGCTTGGTGTCTACGGCCCGGCCGATATGGAAAAGGCCGAAACGCCCGACCAGCTCGCCGGCCAGAGCATCGCCGTTGCCAAGGGCACGACGCTCGATCTGTGGCTGAGCGATAATGCGCCGGACGCCAATCTCATCCGCTTCGAAGACGTTCCCTCGGTGCTTTCCGCCTATATGGCCGGTCAGGCGAGCTCGTTTGCCGAAAACAGCGCCATCGTTGCCGAAGCGGCCAAGAACAATCCGGACGTGGAGATGGACCTCAAGTTCCTCATCCGCCAGTCGCCGGCGCATATCGGCATCCGTCATGGCGAGCCGGACTTGCTGCGCTGGCTGGACACCTTCCTTTTCTCCAATCGTATGAACGGCAAGCTGCCGGAGCTGCAGGAGAAGTGGTTCAACGTGAAGCAGGATAACCTGCCTCACATCTGATCGAAAAAAGAGAGTAGACGGAAAGACATGACCATTACGCGTTACGAAAGCGGCCCGCGCATGAGCCAGGCCGTTGCGGCCAACGGCTTCGTCCATGTCGCCGGCCAGGTGGCCGACAGCCGCAAGGCTTCCATCGAGCAACAGACGGAGGAAGTCCTTGCAAAAATCCTGGCCCTCGTCGAGGGCGCCGGATCAGACAAGTCGAAGATCGTGGCGGTCAATGTGTTCCTGCCGCACATCATCGATTTCGACGCGATGAACAGCGTTTACGACAAATGGATCGACCCCGCCAATCCGCCTGCGCGCGCCTGCGTCGAGGCCCGCCTGGCAGATCCCGATCTGCGTGTGGAGATGACGGCGGTCGCGGCTCTCTGAGCCTTAAGAACAGGGCGGGGCCAGTTGCGGTCCCGTCCGATAACATTTGGAAAAACTCACGTGCACACCGGTATTCTGACGGATCTCGACCTCGATGCCGACGGTCGCTCCTCGACCTATCTCAGCATTCCTTATTCCATCGACCGCTCGCCTTATTTTCAGGTCAAGATTCCCATCTTCCGCTTCAAGAACGGCGACGGCCCGCGGCTCCTATTGATGGCCGGAAATCATGGTGACGAATATGAAGGCGTTTTCGCCCTCGGCCATGTCCTGCACGCCCTCGATCCCGACCGCATCCACGGCGCCGTCACCATCCTGCCGATGAGCAACGTCCTCGCCGTCATGGCCGGGCGGCGCCGATCTCCCCTCGACGACGGCAATCTGAACCGCGCTTTCCCAGGCAACCCGACCGGCACGCCAACGGAACGTCTGGCGTACTATCTTGAACACCAGTTGTTTCCCCAGCATGACGTGGTTTTCGACATCCATTCCGGTGGCACGTCGATGGAGCATCTGACCACGGCGCTGATCGAACGGCAGCCGACGCCGGAAATGATGGCAAAGGCGCGCGATCTCTTGGAGCATCTTGGCCAGGACTACGCTTTTGTCGCGCAGAATGGCTACGATTCCCCAACCTCAATGGGTGCGGTCGCCCGCGCCGGCGCGATCGGTGTCAGCGGTGAATTCGGTGGCGGCGCCACCGTCACGCCAAAGACCATGCAGAACACCAAGCGCGCGATCGACAATCTGCTTCTGCGGCTTGGCATCACCGAGACCCCGCTGATCAGCGAGGTGAGGGCGCCGGTGGCGACGACCGTGCTGGCGCTGGAAAGTCACGAACAGGCGATTTACGCGACGCGCCGCGGCTGGTTCGAACCGGTCGTCACCCTCGGGCAATCCGTCGAAGCCAGTGATGTCGCCGGCTATTACCACGACCTGGAGCGCCTTGATCGCGACCCGGAAATCCTGCGGTTCCGCCGTGGCGGGATCGTCATCTCGCGACGCTTGCACGCCAATTGTCAGGCTGGCGATTGCCTTGTGCAGGCGGCCGCCGAAATCGAAGGCTAGGTGCATGCTGACGGGCCGGAACAGAAAGCGATGAGCGACGCGACATTCGACGACGTCTTGCGAATCGCTTCGCCCGAGGCGGACAGCCAGGCCGAACACGGGCCGGTCCGCATCGAGGAGGTGGCGCGCCTCGCCCAGGTCTCTCCGATCACCGTGTCGCGTGCTCTGCGTCGGCCGCAGATGGTGTCCGCGGTGCGCCGCGAACGCATCATGAAGGCGGTCGAGGAGACCGGATATTCCTCAAATCCCCACGCCAAGGCGCTGAAGAGCGGCCGCTCCGACATCGTCGCCGCCTTCGTCTCCAATATCCTGAGCGAGCAGTTCAGCCTCGCCATCGAAGGCCTGTCCGACGTCTTGGAGGCGGCCGGTTTTCAGGTCGCGCTCGGCCGCACCTCCTACTCTTACGGACGAGAGACGACGCTGATCCGTTCGCTCACGGCGATCCGTCCGGCTGCCGTCTTCATCACCGGCGTGATGGAGCTGGAATCGAACCGCACCTTCCTCCGCAACATGGGCATTCCCATCGTCGAGAGCTGGGCGTTGGCACGCGATCCGATCGACATGCTGGTTGGATTCTCAAACGCCGATGGTGCGCGCATGGTGGCGGAGCACTTTGCCGCCAAGGGCTATCGCAAGGTCGCCTTCATTGGCCGCAGCGGCGGGCGTGGCATGCTTCGTCTCAACAGTTTCGCGGAAAGCTGCGAGCGGCTCGGCCTTAAGCTTTGTCGGTGCATCAGCCGCGACACGGTTTCCGGCATTCCCGAGGGGCGTCAGGCCATGCAGGACCTGATCGGCGAAGGCTCCGACGTCGACGCCGTCTTCTGCGCCAGCGATCTTCTCGCGATCGGTGCCCTGCTTGAGGCCCGTGGGAGAGGTCTGGACGTCCCTGGCGACATCGCCATTGCCGGTTTCGGTGATTCGACGCTGGCGGAAGAAATCATGCCCGGCCTGACGACCATCGCCGCGGATACACGGAAGCTCGGCGCGGTGGCCGGGCAGATGCTTCTCGACCGGCTGCAGGAGACGCAGCCGGAGGAAACGCGGGCGCGACATGCGATCCGGAACATCCCGCTGCGTCTGATCGAGCGCGGGTCGACGTAAGGCGCGGGGGCGCGAGACTCTACGTCAGGGATGTTGGTGGAGGTTCGATCCTTCGACGCCGGTGACGATGAGGTCGATGTCGTCCGAGGGGTGTGGTCTTCCCAGAAATTTCGGGCCTGACGATTGGTATCCCACGATTCTGATCATGTTGCCGCCGCCGTCATTCGAGAAGTCGATGGAGCCGCCATTGTTGCTCTCCTGCTGGAGAGAAATCATATTGTTGCTGACATTCTCCCCACGCGTATGGTCGCCGAGCTGAATGCCGACGCTGGTGGGCAACGTTCCCGGATCGTTGTTCATCGCGGATCCGCATATGTAGTTCGACGGGCCCCTGATCAGAATGAGAGGGCCGGGTGAAAATCTGTTGTAATAGGCATTGTCACAAGCAAACTGGTTCATGGATGCGCCCGTGCCCACCAGGACGGGCGGTCCGAAACTGCCTTCGAAATTGGATGAGGTGAACGTCGACCCCCATCCTTCGACATGCAGCGCGTTGCGGACCCTGTTTGTTGCCGTCGATCTGTGCCAGGCGTGAAATCCCTTGGCGCGGACGTTGGTATGTCTGCCGAGATACATTCCGGCATAGGTGTCGTGGGCGCCCTGTCCGGCATCGACGATGATGACATTGTCGAAGTTGGAATCGTGCGGGCCGTTATTGAATATGCCGGTAGCGTTCACGGTATAGACGAGAAGGTTGTTCACGTAAGATTCCATCGGGCCGCGCGTGGCATTACCTCCTTCTGTGTGCCAGCCATTGCGTCCGCACTCAGTCAATTCGACTTGATCAACTGTAAATCGATATCCGTAGGTGCCGAGGCAATCGACATGGCTGTGCGACAGGTTTCCTTTGATCGTGATGTCTTTCAACGCCCAATCAAAGATCCCGGCTGAAGCCCTTGTTTTGAAGAGTGAATAAGCATTCGACGGGCCGTAAACGATGGCGTCGGCCGAATTGCACGAGCTGCCGTCCAATATTGTGACGTTTCGGCCGGCGCCCGTTATGTGGATTTTCGATCTGAGGATCAGGCCGCAGATCGAATAGGTGCCGGGCGGTATGTAAAGTGTGCCGCCGCCCTGTGACGACAGGGCCTCGATCGCATTCTGCGCCGCGGACGTGTTCTGCGCCTGGGTGCCACTGGTCGATGCGCCGAAATCGGTCAGCGTCACGAACTGACCGACGTTTGCCTGTGCCCGGCCGGTCGGCGCTCCCGTTCTGATCTGTCCGGGTGAGGACGTGTCGAAAGGAATGACGTCGGCGGCTCTCGCGGCGGACATAAAGCCTGTGCAAACAAGAAGAATTGCACCGAGATATCTGCGGGTGTTGTGCATTTTGATCCGTCCATGGCGAGCTCGCCATCCCGATCGGGGGAGGGCGTCATCTCCGAGGTGAGCGTTCCCCGAGTTTTCTAGGAGCTGACCGGCTTTGCTGTCAGCGGCCGCAAATCGGCGGAAGACGTCACGGTCTTCAGGAATGGCGGCGGCGCCCATCTCGCTTTTGCCGCGCCTCGCTTTCGTTTCGCGAATTGCGCTAGTCTTCTATCCCCGCCTTCGAGCATGGCAAACTCGCATGAACATCACGCTGAAGCAGGTGCGCTATTTCATAGCTGTCGCCAGCGGCCAGTCGGTGTCGCTTGCAGCGCGCGATCTGCACATCTCGCAATCGGCGATCACCGTCGCATTGAAGCAGCTGGAGCAGGAAGTGGGGGCGGCGCTCTTCCTGCGCACCCCGCGGGGCATGGTGCTGACCCAGGAGGGTCACCAATTCCTGCGCCACTCGGAGCGCATCATGGCGGTCGTGGCCGATGCCGGGCGCGCGCTCAAGGTTCGCGAGCCAACCGGCGGCGGAACCTTGACGATCGGCGTGACGGCGCTCGTCGCAGGCTATTATCTCGCCGACCTTCTGGCGCGCTATCAGCGCGTTTATCCGGAGGTCGACGTCAAGGTCGTGGAAGACCAGCAGCGCTTCCTTGAGCATCTCTTGATCGGCGGCGAAATCGATGTCGGCCTTCTCATCTCCTCGGCGCTTGCAAATCGGGACGCTCTTGCCAGCGACACCTTGCTGCGTTCGCCCTATCTCGTCTGGCTGCCGGCCAATCATCGGCTGTTGGCGCTCGACGAGCCGTCGCTCAGCGATCTCGCGGACCAGCCGCTGGTGCAGCTCACCACCGACGACATGCACGCGATCACGCAGCGGCATTGGCGCGAGGCCGGCATCAAGCCGCGGACCGTCCTGCGAACGAGTTCGGTGGAGGCGATCCGCTCGCTCGTCGGAACCGGCATCGGCCTCGCAGTTCTCCCCGACATGACCTACCGCCCGTGGTCGCTCGAGGGCGATCGCGTCGAGGTTCGCCCTTTGAAAGAGGTTTTTCCGACGATCGATATCGGCCTCACCTGGCGGAAGGGAAGCCTTCTCCCGGAGCCGGCGCGGGCCTTCATCGAGCTTGCCCGTGAGCAGGCGAAGCTGCGCGCCCGCCAGTCGCGGCCGGGCCGATAAGACCTCGGTCGCACTGCCTGAAAAATAAGCGCGATGAGCATATCGATAGGCCGTTCGATTTTTTTCATAGGCCCGCTTAGTTTTTCATATTTCTCACTGCGAAAGATTTCCGATTAGCTTCCTCTCGCCGATTGCGGCGCGGCTCGAAGAGGGGAGAGCAACGTCATGCGCGAGAAGAGAATCCGCCGGGTGGTGGCAGCAACCACCGCACTTGTTCTGGCCGCAGGTCCGGCCCTTGCCGAACCACTTCAAACGCTCGGTGAGGCAGAGGGCGAGGTCGATATCGTCGCCTGGCCGGGATACATCGAACGTGGCGAAAGCGATGCCGCCTATGACTGGGTGACCGCCTTCGAGAAGGAGACGGGCTGCAAGGTCAACCTGAAGACCGCCGGCACCTCCGATGAAATGGTGGCGCTGATGAACGAGGGCGGCTTCGACCTCGTCACCGCCTCGGGCGATGCCTCGCTTCGTTTGATCGCCGGCGGCCGCGTCCAGGAAATCAACACCGCACTCATTGCCTCCTGGGACAGCCTCGACGATCGGCTGAAGGATGCGCCCTGGCACACCGTCGAGGGCAAGCATTACGGCGTGCCCTATCAATGGGGCCCGAACGTGCTCGCCTACAACACCGATGTGTTCAAGGATTCACCGCCCGATTCCTGGAATGTTGTCTTCGAGGAGCAGGATCTGCCGGACGGCAAAACCAACAAAGGGCGCGTCCAGGCATTCGACGGGCCGATCTATATCGCCGATGCCGCGCTCTATCTGATGAGCACCAAACCCGAACTCGGCATCAAGGACCCGTATGAGCTCAACGAAGACCAGTACAAGGCGGCGCTCGAGCTTCTCCGCGAGCAGCGCAAGCTGGTGAACCGTTACTGGCACGACGCCTTCGTGCAGATCGACGATTTCACCAATGAAGGGGTGGCCGCGTCCAGTTCCTGGCCGTTCCAGGTCAACCTCCTGAAGTCGGAGAACCAGCCGATCGAGAGCGTCATTCCGAAAGAAGGGGCGACGGGCTGGGCCGACACCACGATGATGCATTCCGGAGCCGCACATCCGACCTGCGCCTATAAGTGGCTGGAGCATTCCATCGACAAGAAGGTGCAGGGCGACGTCGCCGCCTGGTTCGGCGCCAATCCGTCCGTTCCCGCGGCCTGCGAGGACAACGAGCTCCTCGGCGACAAAGGTTGCGAAACGAACGGTTTCGGCAAGTTCGACGAGATCCATTTCTGGCGGACGCCCAGGGCCGAGTGCGAGAGCCAGGAGAGCTGCGTCCCCTATTATCGCTGGGTCTCCGATTACATCGCCGTTCTCGGCGGCCGTTGAACGACCCGCATAGCCGGCGCGCCGCTCCGCCTATGAGGCGGCGCGCCAGTCGTCCTCCGTCATTTCGCGCCAGGGATAGAAGATGCAAGCCGAGGTGCGCTTCGATCACGTGACCTACATGTTCGGCTCCGTGATCGCCGTCGACGACGTGACCTTCGACATTGCCGAAGGAGAGTTCTTCACCCTTCTGGGGCCGTCCGGCTCCGGCAAGACGACCTGCCTCAGGATGGTCGCCGGCTTTCAGTATCCGACGTCCGGCCACGTCTACATTCATGGGAAAGACGACACCCGGCTGCCGCCGTTCGAGCGCGACGTCAACACGGTGTTTCAGGACTATGCCCTGTTCCCGCATATGAGCGTCTCCGACAACGTGGCCTATGGGCTGATGGTGCGCGGCGTCGGCAAGAAAGCGCGGCGCAAACAGGCGGAAGAGATGCTCGAACTCGTCCGCCTCGGAGGCTACGGGCACCGCCGCCCGATCGAGCTTTCGGGCGGCCAGCGCCAGCGTGTGGCGCTCGCCCGCGCCCTCATCAACCGTCCGCGTGTTCTTCTTCTCGATGAGCCTCTCGGCGCGCTTGACCAGAAACTGCGCGAAGAGATGCAGGTGGAACTGAAGGAGCTGCAGCGCGAGGTCGGCATCACCTTCGTCTTCGTCACGCACGACCAGACAGAGGCGTTGTCGATGTCGGACCGTCTCGCCGTTTTCAACAAGGGGCGCGTGGAACAGATCGGCACGCCGCAGGAGGTCTATGACCGCCCGCTGACCCGCTTCGTCGCCTCTTTCGTCGGGGCCTCCAATATCGTCGAAGGGCGTCTCGCCGAACGGCTTTTTGGCAGTTCTGAGCCGGTCTCGATCCGACCGGAAAAGATCGTCCTGTCACGCGACGGGGAGGGGATTGCCGCCACCATTCGAGAGGTCAACTTCATCGGGGCCGCCACGCGCTACCGCATCGCCGTCGAAGGTGTGGAAGAGGCCGCACTTCTCGTCACCTCGCCCAATGTACTCACCGGCGACACCGCCTTCGCCGTCGGCACACCAGTCCGCCTCGCCTGGGCGGAGGGCACGACGCAGGCCTTGAAATGACCGACCCGTCCGTCTCTCCAACTGACACATTGACGGCACCCTCCGGCGATGCCGGCGGGTCGCCTGTTGGAATCGGCCGTCGCGTCTCGCGCTGGTTTTATGGCCGGCCGGGCATCTTTCTCCTGCTGCTTCTTCTGCCGCCGCTTCTCTGGCTCGGCATCGTCTATGTCGGCTCGCTGTTTGCTCTTCTGCTCAACTCGTTCTTCGCCATCGACCCGTTCACCGGGATGGTGAAATACGAGCTGACCCTGGCGACCTGGAAGCAGCTCTTCACCCTCGCAAACCTCGACATCATCATGCGCACCGTGACGATGGCGGCCTGCGTGACGGTGGGTGCGGCGATCATCGGTTTTCCGCTGGCGCATTACATGGCGCGCTATGCCGGCCCTCGCATCAAGGGGCTTCTCTATCTCGCGGTGATGCTGCCACTGTGGTCGAGCTATCTCGTCCGCCTCTATGCCTGGAAACTCATTCTGGCCAAGGAAGGCATCATCAGCTGGATCGCGGCCCATACTGGGCTGAGCTGGCTTCTCGATGCCCTCCTGGCGTTGCCGGTGATCGGCGGCCCGAGCCTCTCCGTCAGCTATATCGGCATGTTCCTGGTGTTTCTCTACATCTGGTTGCCGTTCATGATCCTGCCGATCGAGGCGGCTCTGGAACGTGTGCCGCGCACGGTGACGGATGCGTCCGCCGATCTCGGGGCGCGGCCGGGGATGACCTTTCGCAAGGTGATCCTGCCGCTCGCCTTTCCGGGCGTCGTCGCGGGCTCGATCTTCACCTTCTCGCTGACGCTCGGCGACTACATCATCCCGGGCGTCGTCGGCTCGTCGCGGCTCTTCATCGGCCAGGCGGTCTATTTGCATCAGGGAACGGCCGGCAACCTGCCTCTGGCGGCTGCTTTCTCCACCGTGCCCATCGTCATCATGGCGGCCTATCTGATGATCGCCAAGCGTCTGGGGGCTTTCAATGCGCTCTAGACGTCATGCCAGCGCAAGGCCGCGGGCGAGCTTTCTGTTGAAGCTCGGAACGGTCTTTTGCGTCCTGTTCCTGCATGTGCCGATGGCCTTCATCATCCTCTATGCCTTCACGACGGAGGACAAATCCTATGTGTTTCCCCCGCCGGGCCTGACGCTCAAATGGTTCGCCGTCGCCTGGGGGCGGCAGGATGTGTGGGATGCGCTGACGCTGTCCGTGCAGGTCGCCCTGACCGCGACGGTGATGGCGCTCATCCTGGGGACCCTCGCGGCGGCCGCGGTCAGTCGGGCTCGATTTTTCGGTCGCGAGGCGGTGAGCCTTCTCGTCATTTTGCCGATTGCTCTGCCGGGTGTCGTCACGGGTATCGCCTTGCGCTCCGCTTTCGGCCTCGCCGACATACCCTTCTCGTTCTGGACGATCGTTGTCGGCCACGCGACCTTCTGCGTCGTCGTTGTCTACAACAACGCCGTCGCCCGCCTGCGGCGCACCTCAGGCAACCTCATCGAAGTGTCGATGGACCTTGGCGCCAATGGCTTTCAGACGTTCCGTTATGTCGTTCTGCCGAACCTCGCGACGGCGCTTCTTGCTGGCGGCATGCTCGCCTTCGCGCTGTCCTTCGACGAGGTCATCGTCACCACCTTCACCGCGGGCCAGCAGACGACTTTGCCGATTTGGATGCTGTCGGAGCTGGTGCGTCCGCGTCAGCGCCCCGTCACCAATGTCGTCGCCGTTTTCGTCATTGCCGTCACCTTCATTCCGATCCTGACCGCTTACTGGGCGACACGTTCGAGCGCCTTTGCGGAAGGGGGAGGCAAGTGAATTTCCATTCCAAGGGAGGAGTGAGACCATGAAGTTACCGCCGAGACTGCCTGCGAAACTTCTCATTGGAGGGGAGTTCGTTACCGGTGCGGGCGCCGATGAGACGATCCTCAACCCGGCCACGGGCGAGGCGATCTGTGTCATCCCGGAAGCCTCCTCCGAACAGGTCGACACGGCGGTCGCCGCCGCCGAGGAAGCTTTTCCGGCCTGGGCTCGTACGACGCCGGCCGAGCGCTCTGCTTTCCTTTTGGAACTGGCGAACCGGATCGAGAAGGAGGCGGAGGCGATTGCGAGCCTTGAAAGCCTCAATTGCGGCAAGCCCTATGCTTCGGCACTTGCTGACGAAGTGCCGGCGATCGTCGATTGCTTCCGCTTTTTTGCCGGTGCGGCACGCTGCCTGCCGGGTATGGCGGCCGGCGAATACCTGCCGGGATATACTAGTATGATCCGTCGCGATCCCGTCGGCGTCGTGGGCTCGAT
The DNA here is from genome assembly GCF_004023665.1 of Afifella aestuarii. Classification (NCBI taxonomy): domain Bacteria; kingdom Pseudomonadati; phylum Pseudomonadota; class Alphaproteobacteria; order Hyphomicrobiales; family Afifellaceae; genus Afifella; species Afifella aestuarii. The sequence continues at coordinate 827,293 of NZ_SAUF01000005.1, read as the reverse complement.
CGCGCCCTGGAACTATCCTTTGATGATGGCGGCCTGGAAGCTCGCCCCGGCGCTTGCCGCGGGCAACACCGCCGTCCTGAAGCCATCGGAGCAGACGCCCCTGACGACGTTGTTCCTCGCCGAACTCGTCGCCGATCTCTTTCCGAAAGGTGTCCTCAACATCGTCACCGGACGAGGCGAGACGGTGGGGGCACCGCTCGTCGAACATCCGCGGGTGCGGATGGTGTCTTTGACGGGCGATGTGGCGACCGGGCAGAAGGTGCTGCAGGCGGCAAGCCGTGCCATGAAGCGCACACATCTGGAACTCGGCGGCAAGGCGCCGGTCATCGTCTTCGACGATGCCGATCTCGAAGCGGTGATCGAAGGCATACGAACCTTCGGCTATTTCAACGCCGGCCAGGATTGCACGGCGGCCTGCCGCGTCTATGCCGGTCCGAAGATCCATGACCGGCTCGTGGCCGATCTCGCCGATGCGGTTTCGACGCTCAAATTCGGTGCTCCGGAGGAAGAGGGCGTCGAGATCGGCCCACTGATCTCCGAAAGGCAGCGCTCACGTGTCGCGAGCTTCGTCGAAAGGGCGTTGTCGCATGGGCACATGGAGGCGGTCACGGGCGGCAGCGCGGCCGAAGGGCCAGGGTTCTTCTACAGGCCGACGGTGATCGCCGGCGCCTTGCAGAAGGACGAGATCGTGCAGCGCGAGGTCTTTGGTCCCGTCGTTTCCGTGACGCGCTTTTCCGAGGTCGACGAGGCGGTCGCCTGGGCCAACGACAGCGAATATGGTCTCGCATCATCCGTCTGGACGAAGGATGTCGGCCGCGCCATGGCCGCGGCCGCGCAGCTGCAATACGGCTGCACCTGGATCAACACGCATTTCATGCTGTGCAATGAAATGCCCCATGGCGGCATGAAGAGCTCCGGTTACGGCAAGGATATGAGCCTTTATGCGCTCGAGGATTACACCGTCGTGCGCCACGTCATGGCGAAGTGGTAGGCATCTCGGCGACCGGTAGGGCAGGTGTCGCTTCGCGCGGCGTCTGTCCTCGCGGGAGGACGAATCGGCCTCCGCGCCTTTGATTTCCCCTCTCTTTCGGGGAGCGTCTTCTGCTCGATGGTGAGCCGGACGGCGCGCTCCAAACGCGTACAAGGGTCCAATTGCTCGGGCGGATCGGCATCCGCCGTGCGAGCGCTGCCAGGAATCCTCAGTCGGATCTGCAAAGCCGAGGCGCCGATGGTGTCCAGCGGCTTGTCGTGGTGTGGCCTGGCCGGATCGTGTTGTCGAGCCGGCCCTGTAGCCGTCCGTCTGCACTCATCGCATGCCGGCAATCCGGCACGGACACCGTTTCTCGGGGCCCAAACTCCTTCGCGTCCAGACCTTCGTAGACAAAGCCCTGCGACGGGTGGCCTGCGACCTCTTGACAGTTTTCTCGACATCGTTTCATATTTCAATATCGAGTTTCGAATAATAAAACAACTCAGAGGGACGCGGATGAGACGAATGATCGCGCTGGCGGGTGCGTGCCTGCTGATGCTCAGCACGGCGCATGCGCAGGAATTCACGCTGAAGTTCGGCCACGCAGCATCGTCCAAGCACCTGTTTCAGACGGGGCTGGAAGACTTTGCCGCGCGGGTTGCGGAAAAGACCGAAGGGCGCGTCAAGGTCGAGGTTTATGGCGACCGTCAACTCGGTGACGACAAGCAGCTTCTGGAAGGTCTGCAGATCGGCACGATCGACGGCGCGCTCGTTTCCTCCCCGACGCTGCCGCTCGTGATCGGCGCGACCGCGTTCGATGCGCTTCAGCTGCCTTTCGTCGTCTCGTCCTATGAGGAGCTTGCCTCGGTCCTGGAATCGCCGGTGGGGCAGGAGCTTCTCGATTCTCTCGAGGCGAAGCAGATCAAAGGCCTCGGCTACATCGAGGCCGGTCAGCGTCATTTCCTGTCTCGCGAGAAACAGGTCGCGACGCTTGCCGATTTCGCCGGCCAGAAGACGCGCATCGTCCCGATTCCGTTGCACAAGGCGACATGGGAGGCGATCGGCGTCAACACGGTCGGTATGGCGTATGGCGAGGTGTACTCAGCTCTGGAGACCGGCACGATCGACGCCGTCGAGATCAACCTTTCCTCCGTTCGCACCGAGAGCCTCTACGAGGCGGCGAAGCACGTCACGCTCACCGGACATTACTTTTGGCCGGGCGTCATCATGGTCTCGAACATCACCTGGTCGCGCCTACCTGATGACGTCAAAGAGGCCATGATCGAGGCCGGTCACGAGGCGACGGAAGCCGCTTACACGCGTGCGGCCGAGCAGGAAGACGAGACGACGGCGTTGCTCAAAGAGAACGGCGTGACGATCGGAAAGCTCGAGGATCTCGACGCGATGCGGGCGAAGACGAAACCCGTCGTCGAGGAATGGCTCGGCAAGGATCCGCTTATCCAGAAATTCTATGACGCAGTCGAGGCGGAGCGCTGAGATGACGAAGGCGAACGTTTATACCTGGACGGAACTGCCGCGCGAGGACGTGCGCAAGGGCGTCACCCGCACAGCCTTTCGAGGCGACAACGCCTTGATGGTGATGAACTGGCTGGAGCCAGGAATGGAGGTGAAGCCCCATTCGCATCCCTTCGAGCAGCTCGCCTACATTCTTTCCGGGCGTGTGCGCTTCACCATTGGCGATGACGTGGTGGAAGTCGGTGCGGGGCAGGTCGTCCGCATTCCGCCGGACGTCCTCCATTGCGGTGAGCCGGTGGGCGAGGAAGTGGCGGTCAACCTCGATGTCTTCGCGCCCGTTCGCGACGATTACCGGCATCTGACGGCCTATCAGGAAGGCGATTTCGACCCCGCCGACTGAGGCAGAAGCCCTCTCGATTTTGACGACGGCCGTCCGGTACCCGCCGGGCGAACAGGGAAGCTCACCCTCGAAGCGTCAGCAAGCGGTTCAAGAAACCATGGCTATCAGCACGTTCCACAGGCTTTTCCAGACGGTGATGAAGGCGCTGCTCGTCCTTCTGATCGGCGTTCTCCTCGCCGTGATGACGCTGCAGATCGTCATGCGTTACAGCTTCAGCGCCTCGCTGATCTGGGCGGAGGAGGTCTGTCGCTATCTCCTGATCTGGGTGTCGCTGATTGCCGGCATCTTCTCCTATGAGAAGGGCGAGATCGCAGCCATGACGCTGCTGCGGGATGCTCTGCCGAGGCGGATTGGCCTGGGGCTCGCCATCTTCTGCAACCTTGCCGCCGCCATCCTGTGCCTGGCGCTCGTCTATTACGGCTGGCGCTATGCGGAGATGGTCGGCTCGCAGCCGATCCCGGCATTGCGTTTCCTGTTCGAGGACACGTTCGGCTGGCCGCAGAGCTACGTCCCGACGGTCTTCTGGGTCTATTTTTCTCTGCCACTCGGCATGGCCTTCATGGCCGTGCGCCTCCTCGTCGACATCGTGCACTACGTCCGCCTGATAGCGAGCGGCGGCAGCGTCGGCGATCTCCGTCCGATCGGTCCCGAAGGGGTCGCCGAATGACCCTCTATCTCGCGGCCTTCTTTTTCTTTCTCATCATCGGCGTACCGATCGCCTTCTCTCTGGGGCTCGCGTCGCTCGCCTATCTGGTGCTGACCGGCAATGTCATGCTGCTCATGGCCTTCCCGCAGAAGATGCTCGCCGGCATCGACAATTTCGTTCTGTTGACGATCCCGTTCTTCATTCTGGCGGGCAATCTGATGAACGCCGCGAACTTGACGCAGGAGATCGTCCGCTTCTCTCAGATTCTCGTCGGTCGGGTGCGGGGAGGGCTGGCGGCCGTGAATGTGGTCGCCTCGATGATGTTCTCAGGCGTTTCGGGCGCGGCGACGGCCGAGGCGGCCGCGCTCGGCTCCGTCATGATCCCGGCTATGCGCCGTGATGGCTATCCCCCGGCCTATGCCGCCGCACTGACGGCGACGGGCTCGCTTCTCGGGCCGCTCGTGCCGCCCTCGCTGTCGCTCATTCTTTACGGCGTTCTGACCGGAACCTCGATCGCCGACCTCTTCCTGGCCGGTATCGTGCCCGCCTTTCTGCTCTGCGCTCTTCTCGTCGGCTACGCGCTCATCAAGGCGCAACGCGAGGGACATCCTCTGCCGACGCCGGTACCGGCCGATGAACGCCGCGGCATCATCGCTCGGGCCCTGCCGGCGCTCTTTTTGCCGGTCATCATCGTCGGCGGCATCAGGAGCGGTGTCTTTACCCCGACCGAGACGGCCGCCGTCGCCGCCGTCTACGCGCTTATCGTCGGCATGGTCTTTTATCGGACGCTGTCGCCGCGACGTGTTGCGGAATGCTTTTATGAGACGGCGACGATGTCGGCCGGCGTCATGCTCGTCGTCGCCATGGCCTCGATGACCTCCTTTATCCTCGGTATCGAGAATATCCCGCAAGCCATTGCACAGGCAATGTTATCTCTGACAGAATCGCCGGCACTTCTCATCATCCTTTTGAACGTCGTCCTGCTCGTTCTGGGCTTCTTTCTGGAGCCGCTGGCCGCGCTCGTTCTCGCCATGCCGATCCTCAACCAGATCACCCCGATGCTCGGGCTCGATCCGGTGCAATTCGGCGTCATGATCGTCTTCAACCTGATGATCGGCATGATCACGCCGCCGGTCGGGCTCTGCCTCTTCATCGTCAGCGTTATCGGACGGGAGCCGCTCGACAGGGTGAGCCGTGCGGCCCTTCCCATGATCGGCATCTGCGTCTTCGTGCTCGCCCTTATCGCCACCGTGCCGCAGCTCTCGCTGATGCTGCCCGCCATGTTCGGAGACTGAGAAATGGGCGAACAGCTCGACAAGACCTCAAACCAGTCGACCCAGGTCGCCTTTCGCATCATCGAGGAGATGGCGCCGCTAGGCGAGGGCATTCGCCTCACCGATCTCGCCCGCCGGCTCGGAATGCCGAAGCCGCGCATCTATCGCTTCCTGCAGACGCTGATGAGCATCGGCTATGTCGACCAGGACCCGGAGACGGAGAGATACCGGCTGACGCTGAAGCTCTTCCATCTCGGTCAGGCGATCGCCGATGGCACGCAGCTCCTGACCGTGGCGCGACCGGTGATGATCCGCTTGCGCGATTCCTTGCATCTGACGACGACGCTTTCGCTGCTCGAAGACGACGGCATGCGCGTCATCGACATCGTGCGCGTGGAGACGCCGGTGCAGATCGTGACGAAGCCGGGTGCGCTCATGGATTTTCACGCGTCTGCTCAAGGCAAGCTCGCGCTCGCCTTCGGCAAGCCGGAACTTTGGGCGCAGGTGCGCGCGCGTCCGCTTGTCCGCCTGACGGAAGAAACCAACACCGACATCAAGCGCCTCGAGGCGGAGGTCGCCGAGGTCCGCCGGCGCGGCTGGGCAGCAGCACCCGGTGAATCCCTGCCGGGCGTCAACGCCGTGTCGGCGCCGATCTGCGACGTCTCCAACGCCATGATCGGCTCGCTCAACATCGTCGGTTCGGTTCAAACGATCCTGCCGGATCCCGACCCTTCACAGATCGACGCCGTGCGCGAAGCCGCCCGCTCGATCTCCATCAATCTCGGTTGCACGGAGTATTTTGGATGACGCGATTTTCGCTGGCGATCGACATCGGCGGCACGTTCACCGATGCGGTCCTGCTTGCCTCCGACGGACGAAGCTTCGTCGATAAGACGCTGACAACGCATGGAGATCTTCTGGAAGGGTTCTTTCGAGGCGTGGACCTCGTTTGTGGCCGCGCCGGTGTCGGCCCGAAGGACATCGACGATGTCGTGGTGCATGCGACGACCGTCGTCACCAACGCGCTGATCGAGCGCAAGGGGCCGCCAGTCGGTCTCGTTCTCACCGAGGGCTTTCGCGACATCCTCTATATCCGCGAAGAGCACCGCTATGACATGTACGATCCGCAGATCGAGTTCGCCGAGCCGCTGATCCCGTCGGAGCGGACCTTCACGCTCAACGAGCGTGTCTTCGCCGACGGCACGGTGGAGAAGGCGGTCGATGCGGATGAGGTTCGCAAGACCATCGCCGAATGCCGCAAGGCGGGCATCGTTTCCGTCGCCGTCTGCCTCCTCAATGCCTACCGCAATGGCGAGAACGAAGAAGCGGTGCGAAAGATTTTTGCCGCAGAGGCGCCGGAGATCTACGTCTCGGTGTCCAGCGAGATCGCCCCGCAGATGCGCGAATATCTGCGCGCCTCGACAGTTGCCATCAATGCCTACACGGTGCCGATCACGCGTCCTTATCTGACCGCGCTCATCGAGGAGCTCGACACGCGCGGCTTCTCCCAGCAGCCGCTGATCATGCTGTCGAACGGGGGTGTCATCGGGGCCGAGCGGGCAGGGCGCTTCCCCGTACGGATGATCGAGTCCGGCCCGGCTGCCGGCGCGCTCGTCGCCTGCTACTTCTCGCGTCTCTTCGGCATTCCGGACCTCATCTCCTTCGACATGGGCGGCACGACTGCGAAGGCCTGCCTCATCCAGGGCCACGAGCCGCTCGTCACCGGCACCTTCGAGGTCGATCGGCGCTACCGCTTCAAGCCAGGCTCCGGCATGCCGATCACGGTGCCGTCGATCGACATGATCGAGATCGGCGCCGGCGGTGGCTCGATCGCCTCCATCGATGCGCTGGGGCTCCTCAAGACCGGCCCGGAGAGCGCCGGCTCCATCCCGGGCCCGGTCTCATATGGTCGTGGCGGCGAGAACCCTTGCGTCACCGACGCCGACGTCGTCCTCGGCATCATCGATCCGGATCGCTTCCTTGGGGGCGACATGAAGCTCGATGCTGCCGGCGCCCGCAAGGCGCTTGGCGCGCTCGGCGAGAAGCTCGGCCTCTCCGCCGAGAAAGCTGCCTGGGGCGTTTTCGAAGTCGTCTGTGAGCAGATGGCGGCGGCGACCCGCACGCACGCCACCGATCGTGGCATCGATTATCGCGGCCTGCCGCTTCTCGCTTTCGGCGGCGCCGGTCCGGTCCATGCCTGTATGGTCGCCGAACTCGTCGACGGCGAGAAGATCATCTACCCGCCCCTTGCGAGCGTGCTTTCCGCTTTCGGCACGCTCGTCACGCCGGCGCAAATCGATCTCGTGAAAAGCCTCGTCTCTCTCCTCGACGCGCTCGACTGGGAGGCGGTCGACGCGACGCTTCAGGCGATGGTCGATGAGAGCCGCGAAGCTCTGAAAGAGGCCGGCATCCGCGAGGAAGACCTCAACTTCACCTTTTCCGTCGACATGCGTTACCTCGGCCAGCAGTCCGAGCTCAGGATCGATCTGCCGGGCGATCCGCGCGCCGCGCGGGATACCGCCGCCATCCGCGATCTCTTCGAGACGGAATACGAGGCCCAGTATGGCCTCAAGCTCGACGACATCGCCATTGAGGTCGTCAACTGGCGCGTGACCGGCAGCGGCCTGAAGCCGGAACGCAAGACCGCGACCGCCGGCACCGGCTCATACGCCGAGGCCGTTCCGACCCGTACCGTCTGGCTCCATGGCGAGCCTCGCGATGTGCCGATCTATCAGCGCCGACAGCTCACTCGGGAAGACGAAGTCGTCGGCCCCGCGATCATCGAAGAACGGGAAACCACGATCTTCATCCTCGAGGGCTGGACCCTCGGCGTGCACGAGACCGGCAGCCTGGTTGCCGAGAAGAAGAAGGACAGCGACTGATGGACGGCGTCGAACTGCAAATCCTCTGGAGCAATCTCATCGGGATCGTTTCCGAGCAGGCGCGCGCGCTCCAGCGCATCGCCTTCAGCCCGATCGTGCGCGAGGCGGGCGATCTCGCCAATGGCCTCTTCGACGAGAAGGCACGCATGGTCGCCCAGGCGGTGACCGGAACGCCGGGCCACATCAATTCGCTCGCGGCGGCGGCCCGCAATCTTCTGAGCGAGATCGACGTCGACAGCCTCAAGCCGGGCGACGTCCTCATCACCAACGATCCGTGGATGTCGGCCGGCCACTTCTTCGACATTACCGTGCTGTCGCCGATCTTCCGCGGCGACCGGATCATCGCCTATGCCGGCTCCACCATCCACCACACGGATATCGGCGGCTACGGCATCGGCTCCGGCGCGCGCGACATCCACGAGGAGGGGCTGTGGATCCCAGTCATGAAGCTCTACGAGGCCGGCAAGCCGAACGAGACGCTCTTCCAGATGATCAAGCGCAACGTCCGCACGCCAGATGCGCTTCTCGGCGATCTCGGGGCGCAGGTTTCGAGCGGCATGATCGCGTCTGAACGCCTCAACGCGCTCTGCGACCGCTACGGCCTCGACGACATCTCCGACCTCTCGGAAGAAATCATCTCCCGTTCTGAGACGGCGATGCGCGAGGCGATCCGCAAGCTTCCGGGCGGCACCTATCACGGCGCTTCGAGTTTCGACGTGCCGGGGGGGCAGACGGTCGAGCTGAAGACCGCCGTCACGGTCGACGCCGAGGCGGGCGAGATCACCATCGATTTTGCCGGCTCTTCGAGGCCCGCATCATCGGGCATCAACGTCGTGCCGGCCTATACGCATGCCTACGCGACCTTCGCGGTGCGCTCCACGCTCAATCCGGACCTGCCGAACAACGCCGGCAGCCTGGCGCCGATCAAGCTCGCGCTGCCGGAGGAATGCATCGTCAATGCGCGCTATCCCTCGCCGGTGAATGCCCGCCACGTCGTCGGCATGTATGTGCCGTTCCCGATCTTGAAGGCGCTCTCCGAAGTCGCTCCCGACCGGGTGGTGGCGGAAGGCTCCGGCGCCGTCTGGACCGTGCAGATCCAGGGCCGCGATGCGAACGGGCGGCCCTTCATCAGCTCCATGTTCAATTACTCTGGCGGCATGGGCGCGCGTGCGACGAAGCCTGGTCTCTCGGCCATTTGCTATCCGACGGGCGTCGCGGCGGTGCCGGTCGAGGTGTTGGAAGCCTCCTATCCGATCGCCTTCACCTGCAAGGAACTGGAACGTGGCACGGGCGGCAAGGGCGCCCAGCCGGGTGGCGACGGCCAGCGCATCGGCTATCGCATGCGCACCAAGACGCCGTGGCTCCTCAACACCATTCCGAGCCGACTGAAGTCTGCGCCGGAAGGCCTGAAGGGCGGCAGCGACGGTTCGCCCGGCCGCTTCGAGATCAACGGCAAATCGGTTCTCGACACGCGCAAGATGGAGATGCAGCCGGACGACGAGGTCTTCATGGTGACGCCCGGTGGCGGCGGCTTCGGAGCCTGAGCGCCGTGATGAAGGTCAATGCGGACTTCGCCACCCGTCTGAAGGACGGCGAGCGGCTCGTCGGCACTTTCGTCAAGACGCCGAGCCCGGCGGTGATCGAGATTCTCGGCTCGGTCGGGCTCGACTTCCTGGTGCTCGATGCCGAACACGCCGCGCTCGGGCGCGAGGCGATCGACCTCTGTCTGCTGGCGGCGCGGGCCGCCCGCATTCCGGTGGTCGTGCGCGTGCCGGTCGCGAGCCTCGAATGGACGATGACCGTGCTCGATTGCGGCGCTGCCGGCGTGATGGCGCCGCATGTGCACTCGCCGGAGGAGGCGACGGCGATCGCGGCCGCGATGCGTTTCGGGCAGGACGGACGCGGCTTCTCGCCGTCGACGCCAGCGGCCGGCTATGGGCAGCGCAGCGTCGCCGAACATTTTGAGCTTTCGGCCAGGGAGAGCGTGCTCATCTGCCAGATCGAGGATCCGGACGGCGCTGCTGCAGCCGCCGAGATTGCTGCCGTTCCAGGCGTCGACGGTCTCTTCGTCGGCCCGGTCGATCTCGGCATTGCCTCTGGTCTGGAGGCGGGATCGGATGAGCTTCGCGCGCTCTGTCGGAAGATCGTTGCGGTTGCCATCGGGGATGGGGCGCGCACGGGCATGTTTGTCGGCCGCGCCAAAGAGATCCCGGACTGGGAGGGAGCGGGTGCGAGCTTCTTCCTTGTCAAGACCGACCAGGGGTTTCTGAGGGCCGGTGCCGCCGCGGCGCTCGCGATCGATTGAGAGCTGGCATCTTTGCCGAACAGACGTCTCGAATGAGGGCATGACAATGAATGTTGCGATCGTCGGCTGGGGCCACACGGCTTTCGGAAAATCCGAGCTGTCCTTCGAAGGGCTCGTCCGGGCTGCGGTCTCGGAGGCACTCGCTGATGCGGGCATCGGCGGCGAGGACGTCGACGCGACCTTTCTCGGCCATTTCAACGCCGGCATGGTGGCGGACGGGTTTGCATCCTCCATGGTGCTCGGGGCGGGCGAGGGCATGCGCTTCAAGCCCGCGACGCGGCTCGAAAATGCCTGCGCCTCGGGCTCGGCCGCGATTTATGCGGCAATCGACGCGATCGAGGCCGGGCGGATCGATGTCGCTCTCGTCGCCGGGGCGGAGAAGATGACCCATCTGCCGGGTGCACAAGTGACCGCCTCCCTCGGCGCGGCGAGCTACCAGAAGGAGGAGGCGGGCGTCTCCTTCCCGGAGATTTTCGCCCGCTTCGCCCGTGCCTATCGCGAGCGTTTCGGCGACCCGAGCGAGGCAATGGCGCGGATTGCGGTGAAGAACCATGCAAACGCTGTCGACAATCCGCTGGCTCAGCTCAGGAAGCCGCTCGACTTCGCCTTTTGCAGCGAGGTTTCCGAAAAGAACCCGATGATCGCGGAGCCGCTGAAGAAGACGGATTGCTCGCTCGTCTCCGACGGCGCGGCGGCGATCGTCGTCTGCCGTGCCGACCGCGCCGGCGAGTTCAAGAAGGCCGTCAGCTTCCGCGCCCGCGTGCAGGTGAACGACTATCTACCGCTTTCAGCCAAGGATCTGACGCGGCTCGAAGGGCCGGCCGAAGCGTTTCGGCAGGCTTATGCGGCCGCCGCAGTCTCCGTCGACGACATCTCCTTCGCGGAGGTGCATGACTGCTTCACCATAGCCGAGCTGATGACGATGGAGGCGATGGGGCTGGCGCGCCCCGGCGAGGCGGGTGCCCTCGTTACGGACGGCGTCACGCACAAGGACGGCAGGCTGCCGATCAACCGTTCGGGCGGCCTGAAGGCCAAGGGCCATCCCGTTGGCGCGACGGGCGTTTCCATGCACGTCATGGCCGCCCGTCAGCTCACTGGGGAAGCGGCGGACATGCAGCTCGCCGATCCGAAACTCGGCCTCTGCTTCAACATGGGTGGAGGCGCCGTTGCCAGTTACGTTTCGATCCTCGAGCCTTTGGAGGTCTGACCCATGAACCTCGCGGACTGGCTTCTTCGCACGGCGCGGCGCATGCCCGAAGCACCGGCGCTTTTGCGTGGTGATGAACTTGTGGCGACCTACGGAGAGTTTGCCGAACGGGCCGCACGGCTCGGGCGCGCGCTCAAAGAGGTGCATGGCGTTTCACCGGGAGACCGGGTCGCGATCTTCATGGCCAATTCGACCGAGTATCTGGAGATCATGTATGGGGTATGGTGGGCCGGCGCGGCCGCCGTGCCGATCAACCACAAGCTCCATCCGCGCGAGGCGGCCTACATCGTCAAGGATTCAGGAGCGGGTCTCGTCTTCATTTCTGAGGGAGACGAGGTGCTGGCGCAGCGGCTCGATGAGGGCGTGCGTCTGGTCACGGCGCCTGGCGCGGCGTACCAGGAGCTCCTTGCCGCCGAACCGCTTGCCGCGCCACATGCGATGTCGTCGGATGCGCTCGCCTGGCTTTTCTACACCTCCGGCACGACCGGCAATCCGAAAGGCGTCATGCTCTCGGTCGCCAATCTGCAGGCGATGAGCTTTGCCTATTTTGTCGATGTCGACGAGGTGCACACCGAGGATGCCGCGCTCTATGCCGCGCCGATGTCGCATGGGGCGGGGCTCTACAACTTCATGTACGTTCTCCGCGGTGCCCGCCATGTCGTTCCAAAATCAGGTGGATTTGATGCGACGGAAATCGTTTCGCTAGCCGGTTCGGTCGGCAGTCTGTCCTTGTTCGCCGCGCCGACCATGGTCCGCCGTCTCGTCCAGCACGCGAAGACGACCGGCTATGACGGCGAGGGGATCCGGACCATCGTCTATGGTGGCGGGCCGATGTACGTCGCCGATATCGAAGAGGCGGTTTCCCTTTTCGGACCGCGCTTCGTGCAGATCTACGGTCAGGGCGAAAGCCCGATGACGATCACGGCCCTCTCTCGCGATCTCGTGGCCGACAGGAGCCATCCGCGCTGGAACGAACGCCTCGGCTCCGTCGGCACCGCGCAATCCTGCGTCGATGTGCGGGTGGCGGACGGCGATGGTCATACGCTCGCCCCTGGCGAGAGCGGTGAGATTTTGGTTCGCGGTCCGAGCGTCATGGCCGGCTACTGGCAAAACGAGAAGGCGAGTGCGGAAACTCTGCGCGACGGCTGGCTCTGGACTGGCGATGTCGGTGTGATGGATGAGGACGGTTTCCTGACGCTGATGGATCGCTCCAAAGACGTCATCATCTCCGGCGGCACCAACATCTATCCGCGCGAGGTCGAAGAGGTGCTCTTGCGGCATCCCGCCGTTCAGGAAGTGTCTGTCGTCGGCCGGCCGAGCCCCGAATGGGGTGAGGACGTCGTCGCCTTCGTCGTCGCGCCGGAGAACACGCCGAATGTCGAAGAACTCGATGCGCTCTGCCGCGAGGAAATCGCCCGCTTCAAGCGCCCGAAGGACTATGTCTTTCTGGATGAGCTTCCGAAGAACAATTACGGCAAGGTGCTCAAAATCGAACTTCGCAGGTTGCTCAGCCAAGCATAAGCGAATCGGGCGGGGCCGCGAACGCGGGGCGTTTGGCTCCACCTGACCGAAGTCCGAAGGATGCGTGTCTGAGCGATCGCGGGCGTGGCGCGCCGGCTTGTTTGAGCCTGCGCAACCGGGACGGAATGTGGCGTGCACCCGGCTTGACACTCCGACACCATCCAGCCTTTATCTCTGTCGATGGTTTCCAGCGAAACGAAGACTTCGCTGGGTGAAAAGGGAATACGGTGCGGTGTAGCCAGTAGGCGCCAAATCCGTGACTGCCCCCGCAATTGTGAGCGGAGAGCGACCCCGAACGATGCCACTGGGCGTGCGACGGAGACCGTCTAACGCCTGGGAAGGCTCGGGGAAGCAGAGACCCGCAAGTCAAGAGACCTGCCGTCATCATGCAACCAGACCCGGCGGGGATGTCGGGGGAAGGATCGAGATGACAATCTTGTCGTCGACGACAATGCGCGAGTCTCTTTTCGGGCAATCCATTCCGCCTGCCCCCGCGGTTCTCTCTCGGAACCAGGATAGCAGACACAATGCACCGAAACGCCGCGATCGGCCTTGCAGCACTGGCCAGTCTTTCGCTCATCGACGCCGCGCATGCGAACGAAACCAGCTACCCGCTGAGCATCGACAATTGTGGACAAACCATCACGTTCGAGGCTGCGCCTGAGCGCGATGTCTCGGTCGGCCAGTCTGCGACTGAGATTCTCTACTCGCTCGGCCTTGGCGACAAGGTCGTCGGGACCTCAGTCTGGTTCAGCGATGTGCTGCCGGAGTTTGCCGAACTCAACAGCGGCATCGATCGGCTCGCGGACAACGACCCAAGTTTCGAAAGCGTCGTTGCCAAGAAGCCGGACCTCGTTGCGGTTTCCTATGAGTGGCATATCGGGCCGCAGGGAATTGTCGGGACCCGCGAGCAGTTCCATGACGTCGGCATCCCGACCTACATCCTTCCGACCGATTGCGTGAAAGACAATTCCGCTGGCGTCGATGGCACCAGGCTCGAGATGTACAGCACCGACGCCCTCTATCGTGCGATCCGCGAACTTGCGGAGATCCACGACGTCACGGCGGAGGGCGAGGCACTCATCAGCGATCTTGCGGAGCGCGAAGCCGTTGCCGTGGAGAAAGCGAAAGAGGCGAAGGCGGACGACGTTTCCGCGGTCTTCTGGTTTTCGTCTGCCGAAATGGACGTCGATCCCTATGTCGCCGGGCGCAAGGGCGTTCCGGGCTGGATGATGGAAAAGCTCGGCGTTCGCAACGTCGTGCAAAGCGACGAGGAATGGCCGACCGTTGGCTGGGAGACGATCGCCAAGGCCAATCCCGACATCATCGTCGTCGCCGAGATGACCCGCCGCCGCTTTCCTGCCGACGACGTCGAAAAGAAGCTCGAATTCCTCAAGACGGATCCGGTCGCCAAGGAAATGGACGCCGTCAAGGCGGGGCGGATTCTTGTCATGGATGCCCATTCCATGGATCCCTCCATCCGCAACATCTCGGCACTCGAGATGCTCGCCGATGAACTTCCCAAGCTGAAATAGCAGAGCCCGGACATGGCCATTCAACGACCCGGCCGCTGGCCGGGTTTTCTGACATCGCTGTCGTCGAAACTCGCAATTCTGGGGGCCGCTCTGATCCTCGGGGCTGCGATCGGAGAGACACGCATCCCGTTGGAAACGGTCGGGCAGGTGCTTGCCATGAAGGTGTTCGGGGGAAGCTATCCTGTCGATCCGATCGACCAGGGCATCGTCTGGAATTACCGCTTCAGCCGGGCAATCGTCGCGGCCTGCTGTGGCGCAGGCTTGGCCGTGTCGGGGCTGGTGCTTCAGACCCTGCTGCGCAATGTGCTCGCTGACCCTTACATTTTGGGGATCTCTGCCGGCGCATCGACCGGAGCTGTGGCTGTTACCATCGCCGGCATCGGCGGCGGTCTCGTGTCGCTCTCGGCCGGCGCTTTCGTCGGCGCCCTCGTGGCGTTTGCGCTCGTCATCGCTTTGGCGCGGGCCGCCGGTGGCTTTGCGGGAACATCGACCGGTCAGGTGATCCTTGCCGGCGTGGCCGGGGCCCAGCTTTTCAATGCCCTGACCTCGCTGATCATCGCGCACTCGGCCAATGCCGAACAGGCGCGCGGCATCATCTTCTGGCTGCTCGGCAATCTGTCCGGTGTGCGCTGGCCTGATGTATGGCTCGCCGCACCCGTCGCGATCCTGGTGCTTGTCATCATCACGGCCCATGCGCGGGCGCTCGACGCGTTCGCCTTCGGATCGGATGCGGCTGCCTCTCTGGGCATCAACGTGCTGAAGACGCAGGCGATCCTGATCGGGGCGGCCGCTCTGGTGACGGCCGTTATGGTCAGCATCGTGGGTGCAATCGGCTTCGTCGGACTGGTTGTCCCGCATGCGGCAAGGCTTCTGGTCGGTCCGCGCCATGGTCGGCTCATCCCGATGACGGCGATCACCGGCGCCGTTTTTCTCATCTTCGCCGACATCGTGTCGCGAATCATCATTCCGGGCCAGGTTCTGCCGATCGGTGTCGTGACGGCGCTCGTCGGTGCGCCGGCCTTCGCGCTGATCCTGGTGCGCGGTCGCGGAGGGGCGCGATGACGCTGACGGCGCATGCTCTCGGCTGGTCCGCCGGCCGCACTCCGATCGTGTCGGACATCGATCTGACGATCGAGCCTGGCGAGCTTTTCGGTCTTGTCGGACCGAACGGCTCCGGCAAGTCGACATTGTTGTTGCTGCTCTCGGGATTGCGGAAACCATCCCGCGGCCAGGTGATGGTCGGTGATGTCGATATTCAAAAAATCACGCGGTGCGAGGTCGCGCGGCGGATCGCTATCGTCGCCCAACAACTCGATACCTCCGACCGGCTTACCGTCCGCGAGACGGTCGAGCTCGGGCGCACGCCATGGCTGGGACCTCTTACTCCCTTCAGCGCGGACGACGATGAAATCGTGGAGACGGCGCTCGCCGAAACCGGCATTGCGCATCTCGCCGAGCGTCGATGGCAGACGCTTTCAGGCGGCGAACGCCAGCGCGCCCATATTGCCCGCGCTCTGGCCCAAAAGGCCGACATCCTGATCCTGGATGAACCCACGAACCATCTCGATATCCACCACCAGCTTTCGATTCTCGCGCTTGTCCGGCGCCTGCCGATCACGGTGGTCGTGGCTCTGCACGATCTTAATCAGGCGATGGTGTGCGACCGGCTGGGGTTGATGGCGAAAGGGCAGCTGGAGGCAGTGGGCACCCCCAAAGACATCCTGACCGCCACTCGGATCGAACGGGTTTTCGACGTCTGCTCGCGCTCAATCGGCGACCCGGCGAACGGCGAGTCCATCCTGCGCTTTGCGCTATCACAAGAAAATAACCCTGTAGGAGTTTGATCATGAAGGGGGTTCTGGTTCTGGCGCTAGTGCTTGTGAGCGGCTTCGCGCATGCCGAGACCTTCGAGGTGAAGATGCTGAGCCGGG
Organism: Afifella aestuarii; assembly: GCF_004023665.1. Taxonomy (NCBI): domain Bacteria; kingdom Pseudomonadati; phylum Pseudomonadota; class Alphaproteobacteria; order Hyphomicrobiales; family Afifellaceae; genus Afifella; species Afifella aestuarii. The sequence continues at coordinate 811,146 of NZ_SAUF01000005.1, read as the reverse complement.
GAGAGAAGGGCGCGATGATTTATGAGCCGGATTTCCTGCGCGTGGCGCCGGGCGATACGATCCGTTTCCTTGCGACGACACCGGGTCATAACGCCCGGACCATCGCCGGGCTGGCGCCCGAAGGTGCGGAGGAAATCAAGACGCCTCTCGGCGAAACGGCGGATGTGGTGGCTGAGACGCCGGGCATCTATGGCCTCAAATGCAGCCCTCACTACGCCATGGGCATGGTGATGATGATCGCCGTCGGAGAAGAGGCGGATCCAGCGACGGTCGTTCTTCCAGACGGCCTGCCCAGGCGGGCGCGGCAAAGGCTGGAAGAGATCCTCACCGAAAATCGCAAGTGAGGGCCTCCCCGATTCCGGCTGCGCGCCAAGCTGTCGCGGCAAAGCATCGTTGATCTGAGCGAGGGGATCATTCCTCAATCCTTGAACGTTTTCTTCAATTGCTGCGACCTGAGATCGTCCATGGTGCCTGCGAAACTTGTCACTCTCAGTTTCTTCCGTTACCCGCGCAGGCAAGCGTGGGGCGCTTTTCTGCGCATGGGATTTCCGGGGGTGATCGACCGCCCGACGCAGCGTTCCGGTCAATTGCGCCTGCTGGGCTGTGGAAGTGGCAGCGGCTTTTCCATTCTCCCGGACTTCACGCGCTACTGTCTCATGGGCGTTCCGGAGCGGCAGGAGGATTTGGCGGGGCTGCGCCAGACCAGACTTTACCGCAGCGTTGCGGGGCCAAGCATCGAGCAGCTTCATTTCACCGTCCGTCCGGCGCGCGGCCATGGCAGCTGGGACGGCGAGCCGCTCTTCGATTATTCGGGACACGACGTCGGCGGGCATCCTTTTGCGGTTCTGACCCTGGCGAGCGTCGCTGCGAAGCGGGTCCGGTCCTTCTGGCGACAGGTGCCTGAGGTCGACCGCTCGCTCAGCGAGGCGGAGGGGTGCCTCTGGCATGTCGGTTTTGGCTCCCATCCCTTGTTGCAGCTCGCGACCTTCAGCATCTGGGAAAACATGGATGCGATGCGTGCCTTCGCCTATCGTGACGGGCAGCATCCGACGGCGATCCGGAAAGCGCGCGGCGAAGACTGGCTGCCGGAATCGCTTTTCGCGCGCTTCGAGATCGAGGCGATCGAGGGCGATGTCGATCGATATCCGGGGCTCGCCGCCCTTGTCGCTTCAGATCGTCTCCGACAGCCGCAATCGCTCTCTATCGCGTCCTAGGCATCGCCTCCGACAGGCGTCGCGCAGGCCATGCCGCCATCCACGCCTTTGCAAGTGGTCGCGCTGGCCCATCTATCGTGTCGAAGCAAACGGCTTCGCAGTGCTCGATAAGACGGCGGAGCCCAGGCAAAGGAGCAATCGACAATGGCAACCACGAAACACGGATCAGCTGTCTGGAAGGGCGGGATCAAGGACGGAAGCGGCACGATCTCAACGGAGACCGGAGCGCTTGACGCGCATCCTTATGGCTTTGCGAGCCGCTTTGAGAGCGGCAAGGGCAGCAACCCCGAGGAGCTTATCGCAGCCGCACATGCCGCCTGCTTTTCGATGGCACTTTCGCTGATGTTGACCCAGGAAGGGATGGCGCCGGAAGAGCTCGACACCTCCGCGGCCGTGACCATCGAGCAGCAGGGCGAGGGGTTCACCATCACCTCCAGCCGCCTGACGCTGAAAGCCAAAGTGCCCGGCATCGACGAAGCGAAATTCCAGGAGATCGCCGGCAAGGCCAAAGAAGGCTGCCCGGTCTCCAAGCTCTTGAATGCCGAGGTGACACTCGAGGCAAGCCTCGTCGGCTGACCCGGGAGATTTGACGACGCCGCAGCCTCCGCCCCAAGGCGATGGTTGCGGCGCATGCCTAAAAGCCCACCGCCTGACCGTCCTTGCGGTGGTCGCTGCCGGCAATATAGCCGTTGGGCAGATAGCTTCTGGCGAGGCAGTTCCCGCCGATGTCGCGTTTTCGCTTCGGCAATCCCTAACGTATTCCACGCATCAATATTTTCAGCATGGTTGTCAGAAAGAACTGCGCTCCCCTCTTGGCGCCAATCCGCGCGCCTGCTCCGGCACCTCGCAGAACGGCTTGGCGGGTGGTTAGCACCTCTCCACGGGCTGCTGCCTCGCTTACTACCCGCGCACCTGCCGCCTTACCTTCGGAAAGTGTCTTTGTGAAGATCTCTGCGGGATCACTCATCTAAATTATCCCCCATCATATCTAGAAAGCAGATTTCATGATTTAATCTGCTCGATTTTAAAATATCATATATTTGTGCGTGTAGGAAGAGTGTTCAGGAGAGGGCGAATGGGTGTTGGAGGACAGGTTATGTCAGGGACTTAACGAGTCTTCCCGATTGTATGAGTAGCGAATTATTATCCCGAACAAACGTGTCTCACGTGGTCTTCGGGTGAAAGATAAGGTATATCAGCAGACTGGAGTTAGTAATGTAAGCGGATGGAAGATGCAGTAAAAATTGTCGGGGCTATGGAGACTGTGAGCCTGGATTGAGTATCGAATGGTCGCTGCGGTGGCCCACTCGCCTTGCCGTTAGTAGCCCACCGCCTGACCGTCCTTGCGGTGGTCGCTGCCGGCAATATAGCCGTCGGCGAGCCGATGAATGAGCTGCGCGCCGCCGAAGCTGAAATCCGTGTCCGGTGCGACCCGCTCGATCTGATGGCCCATCCGTTCCAACTCTGCTGCGACCTCGGTGGAGATGCCCGTTTCGAGGGCAACCCGGCGCCCGGCGATAAAGCGCCAGCGCGGCGCGTCACTCGCCGCTTGCGGGTTCTGCCGCCAAAGCTGCGTGCGCAGGACCATCTGCACGTGACCCTGCGCCTGCATCGCGCCGCCCATGACGCCGAAGCTCATGAGGGGCGTGCCGTCACCCATGAGAAAGCCCGGAATGATCGTGTGGAAGGGGAGCTTGCCGCCTGCGACCTCGTTTGGGTGGCCTGGCGCGAGCACGAAACCGGAGCCCCGATTCTGCAGGTGGATGCCGGTTTCGGGCACCACCACGCCGGACCCGAAGCCCGCATAATTTGACTGAATGAAGGAAACCATGCGTCCGGCGGCATCTGCGGCCGAAACATAGACCGTTCCGCCCCGCCTCGGTGCGCCGGCGGTCGCGTCGGATGCCCGGTCGTGATTGACCAGCGCGGCGCGTGAAGCAAGGTAATCGTCGTCGAGAAGAGTGTCGGGTGAGATCTCCATGTTGGCCGGGTCGGCGACGAAACGATGCGCGTCGGCGAGCGCCAGCTTCATCGCCTCGATTTCAAGATGAAGGGCCTCGGCGCCGTCGGGGTCGAGGCTTTCAAGCTCGAGCCTGTCCAGAATGCCGAGCGCGATCAGCGCCGCGATGCCTTGCCCGTTTGGAGGGATCTCATGGAGTTCGGTGCCGTGGAACGGCTGGCTGATCGTTCCGCACCAATCGCAGGCATGGGCCGCGAGATCCTCTTCGTCGAGAACAGCATCATGTTGCTGGGCGAAATCCGCGATTTTGCGGGCGAGCTCGCCGCGATAGAAATCCTCGCCGCGGCTACCGGCGATTTTTTCGAGGGATCCGGCGAGGTGCGGATTGCGAAAGGTCTCGCCGGGCCGGGGAACGCGGCCTTCGATGAGAAAGTGGGGCGCGAAGCCGGGTTCGTGCCGCAATTTGTCGGCGCCTCGCGACCATAGCAGCGCAATCGAAGGCGAAACCGCAAACCCTTCTTCGGCATAGGCGATCGCGGGCTCGAACAAGGTTGCGAAGGGCAGGGCGCCGAAGCGCTCCGACAGAGCGACCCAGCCCGAGACGGCCCCCGGGACGGTGACGCTCTCCCAACCCTGCTGCGGCATTTCGGAAAGACCGCGGAAGCGCTCGGGCGACCAGGCGCGTGGTGAACGCCCGGAGGCGTTGAGGCCGTGGAGCTCGTTCCCGTCCCAGACGATGGCAAAAGCGTCGGAGCCGAGCCCGTTGCCGGTCGGTTCGACCACCGTCAAAGTGATTGCCGCCGCAAGTGCTGCATCGATCGCGTTTCCGCCGGCAAGCAGCATGCGGAGGCCCGCTTGCGCCGCCAGCGGCTGCGAGGTGGAGACCATGTTGCGTGCCATGATCGGGGTGCGCACGCTGACATAGGGATTGTCGTAGGAAAGGGCCGAGATGGTCGTTCTCCGCGGCGGGAAGCGGCTGGCGCTTGCTGGACAGGCAATCTCGGCAGCTTCCCCCAGAGGTCACGCCTCTGCAAGCCAGCCCATGCGATCCTCGCTTCCCTGTCGATGTCTGAGATGGCGGAGACGAAATTCCGCGTGCGCAGAGAGCGTTTGCTCGCCGATGGGACTTTCCGTGGCCCCGACCAGATCCTATAGAGACGACAGCCGAGCCGGCCGCGATGGCATGGAATTTGTCGGCATTCCTGCTAGTCTTCTGTTGAAGCAAGGCTGGAATCGCTGCGAAAGGTTTCGGCAAGGCAAAGGACGGCAGAGACGTATGCAGGCGCGCATCTACAAACCGGCTCGCACGGCGATGAGCTCGGGCCAGGCCAAGACGCATGAATGGGTATTGGAATTCGAGCCGGAAACACCGCGCTCGATCGAGCCCTTGATGGGCTATACGGCTTCAAGCGATATGCGCTCGCAGGTGCGTCTGCGCTTCCCCTCGAAGGAGGAGGCCGTGGCCTACGCGCAGCGCAACAAGATCGCCTATCGCGTCTATGAGCCGAAGGAAAAGAAGCGGGCGACGATTTCTTACTCCGACAATTTCAAGTTCAATCGGCAGGTGCCGTGGACCCATTAGGCGCGCCTTTGCGCCTTCCGGCCCCGTAGCTCAGTGGATAGAGCACCGGCCTTCTAAGCCGATGGTCGCAGGTTCGAATCCTGCCGGGGTCGCCATTGATCTTTTGAATCGAGAAATGTCTCTAACTTCCTGATCCAGAATGTTGTTTGAGGCGCGTTAGTGCGCCCCTCAAAGAGCCAGGATCGCGCGAAAGTCATTGACGTTCGTCAGCGTCGGACCGCTGATGACGAGATCGCCGAGAGCTTCGAAGAAACTGTAGGCATCGTTGCGCGCCAGAGAGTCGTGCGCGTCGAGACCGAGGTCTTTGGCACGTGCGAGCGTGTCGGGTGCACAAAGCGCGCCGGCATTGTCTTCGGAGCCGTCGATCCCATCCGTGTCGCAGGAGAGCGCATAAATCCCCTCTGCGGAATCGAGCGCGATCGCGAGTGCCAGAAGATACTCCGCGTTGCGGCCGCCGCGCCCGTTACCGCGCAAGGTGACGGTGGTTTCTCCCCCGGACAGAAGCACGAAGGGCCGCGCCAGCTCGCCCCGGGCAAGCTTGGTGCGGGCCATACGGCCATGCTCTGCCCCCAGCTGCCGTGCTTCGCCTTCGAGGTCGTCACCGAGAATGAGCGGAGCAACGCCACAATCGCGGGCGATCTTGGCCGCATCTTCCAAAGAACGGTGCGGGGCCGCGATGAGGCGGAAGGTGCTGCGGGACAGGCGCAAGGCACCCGGCTTCGGCGTTTCGGCCTCAGGGCTCGCAAGCCATGCCTCGGCCGCGGCGGGGAGCTCAATGCGGAAACGCGCAAGGACATTGCGTGCGTCGGCGAGCGATGTCGGATCGGCGACCGTCGGTCCAGAAGCGATCGCCGCGGGGTCGTCGCCTGGAACATCGGAGATGGCGAGGGTCAAAACCGGAGCTGGCCAGGCCGCGGCGGCCAGGCGACCGCCTTTGACGGCGGAGAGATGCTTGCGCACGCAGTTCATGGCGCCGATCGGTGCACCGGAGGCGAGGAGTGCCCGATTGATCTCCTGCTTGTCGGCAAGGGTCAGGCCATCGGCCGGAGCACTCAAAAGGGCCGAACCGCCTCCCGAGATCAGCGCGATGACGAGATCGTCCTCGGTGAGATCGCGGAGAAGATCGAGCATGCGCCGCGCCGCCTTTTCACCTGCCACGTCCGGGACCGGATGGGCGGCTTCCACGATCTCGATCGATCGGCACGGCACCGCGTGGCCGTAACGTGTGACGATCAGGCCTTCGAGAGGTCCCTCCCACTTGTCTTCCAGGGTTTTGGCCATCGCCGCTGAAGCCTTGCCTGCCCCGATGACGATGGTGCGGCCGGCGGGCGGCGAGGGCAGGTGGGGCGGCAGGCAGGTCGCCGGGTCGGCAGCGCGAACTGCCGCGGCAAAAAGCATTCGCAGGAAAGCCTTTGGCTGGGAAAGGTTGGGAGCGCTCAACATCGAGATCGCATCGTCGCTGGCCCTTGTCGTTAGCACTGCCGCGCGCGGCGCTTGCGTGCCGGCCCTTGCCGGCTTAGCACCAGCCGCGAATGTTCAAAAGGCGAGACTTCGATGTCTGAGGCTCCGTTGGATGCGCGACGCTCGCGGCTTATCGGCTGGCCAAGCCGCTTTGCGCCCCTTGCGGGACTGATCACGATCCTCGTCGCGATCATCCTGTTTCTGCCCGGTCTGACGGCGCTGCCACCGATCGATCGCGACGAGGCGCGTTTCGTCCAGGCGACGAAGCAGATGCATGAGAGCGGCGATTTCATCGACATCCATTTCCAATCCGAAACGCGCTACAAGAAGCCCGTCGGCATCTACTGGCTGCAGGCGGCTGCGACCGCGCCTTTCGGTGGAGCAGAAGCTCCGATCTGGGCCTACAGGATCCCGTCGGCGGTTGGCGCCGTGCTCGCCGTCCTTGCCACCTATCTCGCCGGGCTGTCGCTTTTCGGCCGGCGCGCGGCCTTCATCGGCTCGCTGCTCATGTCCGCCACGATCCTTCTCGGGGTCGAAGCGCGGCTTGCCAAGACCGATGCGGTGCTGCTGGCGCTCACCGTTTTTGCGCAGGCGATCATGGCGCGCGCCTGGATGAGCGGGCGGGGCGAGGCAGAAGAGAGCGCCGGACTGACAGCGCCGCCTTCGCGCGAGCCACTTTCCTGGCCGCTCGCACTCGCGTTCTGGATTGCGCTTGGTGCCGGGATCCTGGTCAAGGGCCCGGTCATCGTCATGGTCTGCGGCCTGACGCTGATTTCTCTGATGATCGGCTCGCGCTCGTTTGTCCCGCTCTTGCGTCTCCGGCCATTGCCCGGGCTCGTCGCGATGCTCATCGTGACACTACCCTGGTTCGTGGCGATTACGCTTCTCTCCAACGGCGCCTTTTTCGGGGACTCGCTGGGTCATGATTTGATGGCCAAGGTGGCAAGCGGGCAGGAGAGCCACGGCGCGCCTCCGGGCACCTATCTTGGACTTTTCTTCGCGACGGCCTGGCCGCTCACGCCCTTCGCTCTCCTCGCTCTGCCGATGATGATCCGGCAGTGGCGTCATCCTGACATCTTCTTCTGTCTGGTCTGGATCGTGCCCGCCTGGCTCGTCTTCGAAGCCGTGCCGACCAAGCTTCCCCATTACGTCTTGCCGCTTTATCCCGCTTTCGCGCTCCTCGCCGGCGTGGCGATGGTCCGCGGGGCGGTGCTTACCCGGGCCTCGCTGCGGATCATCATCGGGCTCTTGGCCGCGGCCGTTCCAGTCTTCGTCGCCATCGGCATCGTGGTCCTGCCGCTCTATCTGGAGAAGCGTCTTCCCGCAGGCGCGGATGTGGCGGCAGTGGCCGCCGCAGTCATGGGACTTCTCGCCGCCCGAGCGTTGACGAGGGGACACGACGAGAGGGCCGTCGCCGCCTCGGTCCTTTCCGCGGCGCTCCTTTATGTCGGTGCCTTCCAGCTGGCCTTCCCGGGTCTCGATGCGATTCGCGTCTCGCAACGAGCGGTCGCTGAAGCCGAGAAGGTGTCGTCGTGCCCCAATCCGGAGTTGGCGGCGACCGGCTACACCGAGCCGAGCCTCGTCTTCTTCGGGGGCACGGATGTGGTTCTCGGATCCTCCGAGGACGTCGCGAAATTCCTGGAAGAGCCCGGATGCCGCGTCGGTCTGGTCGAGGCGCGGCGTGACGCTGAGTTCCACGCATCGGTCGCCGCCGACGGGCTGACGGTCGTGCGCCGGGGCGAGGTTTCTGGATACAATTATTCGCGCGGGCGGCCCGCAACGGTCGGCATCTACGAAACGGCTCCGGCTGCCCAATGAGTGATTTCAAGGACCGCTGGAGCCTGACCGCGCGGCAGCATCTCGTGCGGGGACGCGAGCGGGCGCTCGCTTTTTCGCGTCTTTTGAACGAGAGGCAGCGCGATCGTCGTCATCCGCCCTATCGTCCGACCCCGATCGGCTTTCTCAATGGCGTCGTGTTGATCGGGAGCGTGCTCGTCGTTCTTTTCATTCTGGCGGATCCCTATCTGACGCTGTTTCAGGCCACGATGCAGCCGGAGGTGCGCGACTTCCTCGAATTCGTCACTGATATCGGCAAGTCCGACTGGATGCTGATCGCCACCGGCGGTTTTCTGATCTACCAGATTTTTCGGGATATCTCGGTGCACGGCATCAGGCGGCGCGCCGCTGTCGTGCGGGCCTCAGCGACGGCGACCTACCTGTTCGTCTCCGTGCTGGCGGCCGGTCTCATCGTCGTCGTCCTGAAATACGTGATCGGGCGGGCGCGCCCGAAGCTCTTCGACACGGAAGGTCTGGCCGCCTTCCATCCGTTTTCGTTCGATCCGAGTTGGGCGAGTTTCCCTTCGGGCCATGCGACGAATGTCGCCGCACTCGGGGTGGCGCTGGCATTGCTGTTTCCGCGGGCGCGAATCGTCATCCTGACCGGGGCCTTCTGGATCGCCGTCAGCCGTCTTGCGACGCGCTCGCATTATCCGACCGACGTGGTTGCCGGTTTTCTTCTCGGTGGGGCCGTGGCCTGGCTCACCGCACGCATATTCGCAGAACGCCGTCTCGTCTTTCGCCTGGACGCGGCTGGCCGCATTGAAAGGCGCCATGTGCACCAGAAAGGCACGTCATGACTTCGCCCCTCTCGCCGGAAGTCTCCGTCATCGTCCCGTGCAAGGACGAGGCCGGCAATATCGGGTTCCTGATCGACGAAATCGCAACGGCGCTTTCCGGGCGGTCCTTCGAAATCCTCGTCGTCGATGATGGATCCCGTGATGGGACCGGTGAAACCGTCCGCGCAAGCGCGCGCCAGCACCCGCAGGTGCGACTGTTACGGCATGAGACGAGCGCCGGCCAAAGCGCTGCGATTCGCAGTGCTCTCGAAGCGGCCAAGGGCGATGCCATCGTCACCATCGACGGAGACGGGCAGAACGACCCAGCCTATATTCCAGCACTTCTCGATGCACTCTCCGCTGGTGGCGATCAGGTCGGCCTGGCAGCCGGGCAGCGGGTCGGGCGCAAGGCGAGCTTTGCCAAGCGCTACGGGTCGCGTATCGCCAACCGGGTGCGGCGGGCACTCCTCGATGACCAGGTGCGAGACACCGGTTGCGGCCTCAAGGCCGTCCGCCGCACGTTGTTCTTGCGCCTGCCTTATTTTGATGGTTGGCACCGCTTTCTGCCCGCGCTGGTGAGGCGGGAAGGCTACGAGATCGCACTCGTCGACGTGGCGGACCGGGAACGGCGGCACGGCACCTCGAAGTATGGCATCTTCGATCGCCTTTGGGTTGGCATTGCCGATCTTTTCGGGGTGTGGTGGTTGGCCAGCCGGCGCAAGGTGCGTCCGCAGCTGAGCGAGGAGAATCTGGATGAGTGACGTGTGGAACTGGATCCACGAGGTCTTTGTCGAGCAGTTCAGTCTGTGGATTGCGCTCGGCTTCGTCGCCCAGTTCATGTTCATGATGCGCTTCGTCATCCAATGGCTGGCGAGCGAAAGGGCAGGGAGGTCCGTCGTTCCTGTGGCCTTCTGGTTCTTCTCGGTCTTTGGCGGGTTCCTGCTCTTTATCTATGCGCTGCATCGGCAAGACCCCGTCTTCATCCTCGGCCAGGGTCTCGGCCTGTTCATTTATTTCCGCAACTTGTGGCTGATTTTTCGCGAAGAAAAATCACCGATGAAAAGCGCCGGCTGAGAGACTCTCAGCCGGCCTGCCATTCATTCGGCGGCCTGATGTCGATCAGACTGCGACCGCCGCAAGAGCCTGCTCAAGGTCTGCGATCTGGTCTTCGATAGCCTCCAGGCCGATCTGAAGACGGATCACCGGACCTGCCTGCCATGTCGTGACGCTTCGCGTTTCCCGCAGCTCTGCCAGCGTGGCCAGGCTTTCGAAACCGCCCCAGGAAAAGCCGAGGCCGAAGAGGCGCAGAGCGTTCAGGAAGGTCGCTGCGTCGTCTTCTGTGCCGGCGAGCTCAAAGGCGAAGAGCCCGCTCGAGCGACCGAAATAGCGCTTCCAATTGTCATGCCCTGGGCAGCTTTCCATCGCCGGGTGGAGAAGCCTTGCGACTTTCGGCTGGTTCGCCAGCCATTTCGCCACCTCAAGGGCCTGACCTTCGTGCTGATCCATGCGCAGCTTCATGGTGCGCAGGCCACGCATGGCGAGGTAGATCTCGTCGGGGCCCGCCTGGATGCCGAGATTGGCGTGCGTTGCGGAGAGTTTTGGCCACATTCTCTCATTGGCGCTGATCGAGCCGATGAGCACGTCGGCATGACCGCCGACATATTTGGTGCCCGCCTGAATGGAGAGGTCGAAACCTTCGGCGATCGGCTTGTAGAGAAGCGGCGTCGCCCATGTGTTGTCGATCATCGTGATCGCACCGGCGGCCTTGGCGAGTTCGAGTGTCGCTCCGATATCGGGAACTTCGAAGGTGAGAGAGCCGGGGGCTTCGACGAAGACCGCGCTTGCACCGCCATCGAGGGCTGATTTCAAAGCCTCGAGATCCATCGGATCGTAATAGCTCGTCCTCATTCCCCAGCGCTTCAATGTCTGATTGCAGAAGCGCCGCGTTGGCCCATAGACGTTGTCGGGCACGAGAATCTCTTCTCCGGCCGAGAGCGCCGACAAGATCGCGACCGTGACCGCGGCAAGGCCCGAAGGGACGAGAACCGTTCCGGAGGCTTCTTCAAGCTCGGTCCAGACCTCGTTGAAGGCCTCGATGGTCGGCGTGTTCATTAGACCATAGGCGTAGCGGCTCTCGCGTCGCCCTTTCATCTCGTCCACATCATTGAAGAGAACGGTTGATGCCCGGACCAGAGGCGGATTGATGAAACCGTGAAATTCCTTCGGGTGGCGCCCGCCGTGGGTGACGAGAGTGGCCGCTTTGCGGCGGGTGTTGGACATGCTTGTTCCGTCCTTGTTTTTACTCATGCGGGTCTCCGCGTCATTTGATCGCTTCTCGAGATTGCCTCTGTTTGCCTCAGACGACCTCAGGGCCGCAGGCTTGACCGGGGCCAGTAGATAGCTTTCGATGGCCGCATGGACGGGGTTGCGTCAAGCGGCGTCTGGCAGGGAAGAGCGAGGCGGGGCTGCTTCGCTTTGGGCGCATGACTGCAAATCATCGTTCTAAGAACCAAACCGGTGAACAGGAATCGTCATATGAAGAAATCCATCGTACCGCTCGTAGCCGGAGCGGCCCTCGCTGTGACGGCCGTCTCCGCGTCTGCGGCGACGCTTGACGACGTGAAGGCCAAGGGCTCCGTGCAATGCGGCGTGAGCCAGGGCTTGCCCGGATTCTCGAACCCTGATTCTCAGGGCAACTGGACCGGCCTCGACGTGGACACGTGCAAGGCGATCGCCGCCGCCATTTTCGGCAATGGTGATGCCGCGAAGTTCACACCTCTTTCGGCGAAGGAGCGCTTTACCGCGCTGCAGTCGGGCGAAGTCGACGTTCTCACGCGCAACACCACCTGGACGATGTCGCGCGACACCGATCTCGGGCTGAACTTCACGGGCGTGAACTATTACGACGGCCAGGGCTTCATGGTGCCGAAGGATCTCGGCGTCTCATCGGCTCTGGAGCTTTCGGGCGCCAGCGTTTGCACGAACACCGGCACCACGACCGAGCTCAATGTCGCGGATTATTTCCGCAGCCACGACATGGATTACGAAGTGGTCGCCTTTGAGAAGGCCGACGAGGTTGTGGCCGCCTATGATGCCGGCCGCTGCGATGTCTACACGACCGATCAGTCGGGCCTTTACGCCCAGAAGCTGAAGCTCACCAATCCCGACGACCATGTCATCCTGCCGGAGATCATCTCCAAGGAGCCGCTCGGCCCGGCCGTTCGCCAGGGTGACGATCAGTGGTTCAACGTCGTCAAGTGGACGCTGTTTGCGCTCATCAACGCCGAAGAGCTCGGCGTCACGCAGGACAATGTCGACGAGATGAAGAACTCCGACAACCCCTCGATCAAGCGCCTTCTCGGGACGGAAGGCTCGTTCGGCGAGTCGATTGGTCTCGACAAAGATTGGGCGGTGAACGCGATCAAGGCCGTCGGCAATTACGGCGAGATGTTCAACCGCAATGTCGGCCCGGATACGGAGCTTGGCATTGAGCGAGGGCTGAACAAGCTGTGGAGCGACGGCGGTCTGCAATACGCGCCGCCGGTCCGCTAAGAATAAACATGGGCCCGGCCGAGCGATCGGCCGGGCCCCTTGCCATCAAACCGGGCGCTCACGATCCGGGATGGCATGGAACCTGCTAGCCGAGGGGACATGGCTGTTCAGGACGTATTGCCGAGCCGAAAAGGCTCGAGTGGATTTTCTGCACTCAACGACCAGCGAGTACGTGGCGTGATCTTTCAGGTTCTCCTGATCGTCGCCATCGTCAGTTTCGCCTGGTGGATCATTCACAACACCGCCGCCAATTTGCGGGCACAAGGCATCGGTTTCGGCTTCGGCATTCTGCGGGATTCGGCCGGTTTCCAGATCAATCAGACATTGATCGACTACCAGGAAACCTCGTCCTACGTCCGCGTCTACTTCGTCGGGCTGCTCAACACGCTGCTTGTCTCTTTCATTGGCGTGATCCTCGCCACGATCATCGGTTTTATCGTCGGGATCTCCAGGCTTTCCAAGAACTGGGTCGTGGCGAAGGCTGCCTATGTCTACATCGAGGTTCTGCGGAACATCCCGCTGCTTTTGCAGATCTTCATCTGGTATTTTGCGGTTCTGCGGCTCCTCCCGGCCAAGCGCGATGCGATCGATCTCGGACCGTTCGGGCTTCTCAACATCGCCGGCTGGTACGCACCCAATCCGGTTCTCGGGCGAGGCTTTGCGCTCGTGGCGGCTGCCTTCATAATAGGCATCGTCGCAACTTTTGTTCTTCGCGCTTGGGCGAGACGGCGACAGATGGCCACTGGTCAGATCTTTCCGCTCTTCCGCGTGGCCCTCGCGCTCATCATCGGGCTGCCGCTCGTTGCCTATTTCGTCGCCGGCTTCGCGTTCGCCAATCCACCATTCTCTCTAGAATACCCGACCCCGGGCAATTTCGGTCCGCGCGGTGGTCTGCGTGTCTTCCCTGAATTCATCGGGCTTTTGATGGCGCTCAGCTTCTACACGGCCTCCTTTATTGCGGAGATCGTGCGGGCGGGGATTCTTGCGGTGCCGAATGGCCAGACGGAGGCATCTTACTCCCTCGGATTGCGGCCCGGTCACACTTTGCGGCTTGTGGTTATCCCGCAAGCCATGCGCGTGATCATACCCCCGCTCACAAGCCAGTATCTCAATCTGACGAAGAACTCCTCGCTTGCCGTCGCGATTGCCTATCCCGACCTCGTTTCGGTTTTCGCGGGGACCGCGCTCAACCAGACGGGACGCGCGGTGGAGTTCATCCTCATCACCATGGCCACCTATCTGACGATCTCGCTTGTCACCTCGCTCTTCATGAACTGGTACAACCGCAGCGTCGCGCTGGTGGAGCGCTGAGCCATGTCCGATATCCAATCCGAAACCGATCTCGTTTATGTCCGCGACGAGATGCTGTCTCAGTCTCCGCCGCCGCACCGCGAAAGCGGACCCCTGGGCTGGCTGCGCAAGAATCTCTTTTCGAGCTGGTCGAACGCGCTTCTGACGCTGATCGCGCTTTATGTGATCTGGATCGTCGTGCCGCCTCTCATCGATTTCGCTTTGGTGCAGGCCGTGTGGTCCGGCGATAGCCGCGACGTCTGCACTACGATCAACCAGGGCGGCATCCAGCCGAATGGATGGTTCGGGGCCTGCTGGCCTTACGTGAAAGACTATTTTGCCCAGTTCATCTATGGGCGCTATCCGGTCGAGGAGCGTTGGCGCGTCAACATCGTCTTCGCTCTCTTCGTTCTCGGCGTCGTGCCGCTCCTCATCCCGGCGGCGCCCTTCAAGAGCATGAACCTGATCTATATGGCGATCGTCTTTCCAGTCGCGGCACTCCTGCTTTTGACCGGCGGCCACATGGAATTCGAGAGCATGATCGGGATCGGGCGGGAGCTCGCACCGCTCGGCAGCGGCCTCGATTTCTGGATCGAATATGCGCTTTTGACCCTGGTCGTGCTCGGGATCGGCTATGCGTGGGCGAGGGGAACTGGAGCCCCGGCCGGCGGACTTCTGAAGCTCGTCCTGACGGTGATGCTCGCGCTGGCCGCGGTCATCTTCGTGCTCAGCCTCGATCTCGGACTTGAATTCGTTCCGACGTCGATCTGGGGTGGGCTGCTTGTCACCCTGGTCATTGCCATCACCGGCATTGCCGCGTCTTTGCCGCTTGGCGTCGTGCTCGCTCTCGGGCGTCGCTCAGACATGCCGATCGTGCGCTTCGTCTGCGTCGTCTTTATCGAATTCTGGCGCGGCGTGCCCTTGATCACCGTCCTTTTCATGTCCTCGGTGATGCTGCCGCTGTTTTTGCCGGAAGGTGTTTCCTTCGACAAACTCCTGCGTGCGCTGATCGGCGTTGCCTTGTTCTCCGCCGCCTATATGGCCGAGGTCATCCGCGGGGGGCTGCAGGCGATCCCGAAGGGGCAATACGAGGGAGCGGACGCGGTTGGCCTTGCTTATTGGCAAAAAATGCGGCTCATCATTCTGCCGCAGGCGCTGACCCTCGTGATCCCGGGCATCGTCAACACCTTCATCGGCCTGTTCAAGGACACGACGCTCGTTTTGATCATCGGCCTGTTCGATTTTCTCGGCCAGATCCAGTCGAGCTTTACCGACCCCAGCTGGTCGACGCCGGTTCAGGCGACGACCGCCTACTTCTTTGCGGCCTGCGTCTACTGGATTTTCTGTTTTTCCATGTCGCGGTATTCGATCTTCACCGAAAACCGTCTTCGCACCGGCCATGCGCGTTAGGAGCCCCCTTTGATGAGTGAAACCGAGACCAGTGCCCCCGTCTCCACGGAAGAGAACGGTGCGGCCGACATGATGGATACGAACGCCGGTCCTGCCGTGGAGATGCGCGGCGTCAACAAATGGTTCGGCGAGTTCCATGTGTTGCGCGACATCAATCTGAATGTGCGTCGCGGCGAGCGTATCGTGGTGTGCGGGCCGTCGGGCTCGGGCAAGTCGACGATGATCCGCTGCATCAATCGGCTCGAAGAGCATCAGAAGGGCGACATCATCGTCGATGGGATCGAGCTCACCAACGACCTGAAGAAGATTGACGAGATTCGTCGCGAGGTCGGCATGGTGTTCCAGCACTTCAATCTCTTCCCGCATCTCACGATCCTGGAGAATTGCACGCTGGCGCCGATCTGGGTGCGCAAGATGCCCAAGCGCGAGGCCGAAGAGGCGGCGATGCATTACCTGGAGCGGGTGAAAATCCCCGAGCAGGCCAACAAATATCCGGGACAGCTTTCGGGTGGCCAGCAGCAGCGTGTGGCGATCGCCCGCGCTTTGTGCATGAACCCGCGCATCATGCTCTTCGACGAGCCGACCTCCGCGCTCGATCCGGAGATGATCAAAGAGGTGCTCGACGTGATGGTCGATCTCGCCAAATCCGGCATGACCATGCTCGTCGTCACGCACGAGATGGGCTTTGCGCGGCAGGTGGCGAACCGGGTCATCTTTATGGATGCCGGTCAGATCGTGGAGCAGAACGAACCCGAGCAGTTCTTCACGAACCCGCAGCACGACCGCACCAAGCTCTTCCTCTCGCAGATTCTGCATTGATCGACGGGCAGGCTGGGTTTTCAGGCAGGCCGGCAGCGGCTCGATCACGTCGAAGCCTTCGGTGGCTGAGCCGCTGCCGGCTGTCTTCAGCCTGCCGCTTGTGCGGGTTGGAAGCGCAGAGGGCGGGGAGTTGCTTCGTCAGGCGCTGAGACCGGTAGGAAGCTATTCAAACTGCTTGCGATTATGGCGGAACTGCGGACTTCGCAGGGCGTTTGAAGCGGGTAGCAGACACCCGCCAGGCCCATGACTTCAACCGATTCCGAAGCTGACGACCGTCCCTCGGAGGCGACCTCTCAGCAAGCCGACACGCCGCTTGAGCCGCAGCGCCAACGCGCGTCCTGGCCCCTTACGGGTCTGTTTTTGATCGCTCTAATCGGCTCGCTCTATCTGGCGAAGGGGTTCTTCCTGCCGGTCGTGCTGGCGTTCCTGTTTGCGCTCGTCTTGAGCCCCGTGGTGCGTTTCTTTTCGCGGCGGGGAATCGCGGAATGGGTGACGGGGGCGCTTCTCGTCTCCTCAACCTTCATCATGCTCGTCGGCGGCTCCTACATCCTGAGCGATCCGATCGGCGAGTGGGTCGATCGCGCGCCCAGCATTGCGCGGGAGATGGAGCGAAAAGTCGGCTATCTGCGTGGTTCCGTCGAGCAGCTGCAGCGCGCATCCAAAGAGGTGGATAAGTTCACCACCGGCAAAGGGGGGCCAGCGCCCGGAGCGGCACAGGAGGTGGTGCTGCGGGAGCCGGGGCTCTTGTCGGATGTCGCGACCAGCACACCCGATATCCTGGCGCGCGTTCTCCTTTGCCTCGTACTGCTCTTTTTCCTGCTTGCGTATTCGGAGCTCTTCTACGTCAAGCTCGTGCGTTCGATGCCGTCGCTCAGTGACAAGAAGCGAGCCTTGCGGATTGCGCACGACATTGAGCGCGAGCTTTCTCGCTATCTTTTCACTGTCACCTTCATCAACACGATGCTGGGCATCGCGATCGGCTCGGGCATGTGGGTCATCGGCATGCCCAATCCCGTGCTTTGGGGCATCCTGGCGACGTTGCTGAATTTCATCCCCTATGTCGGGTCGATGATGGGCATCGCGCTTTCGGCCGTGGTCGGCATCGTCACGTTTCCGACCCTCGGCGAGGCTTTCTATCCGCCGCTCGTCTATCTCTTCTTCACCGCCATGGAAGGCAATTTCATCACGCCGATGGTGGTCGGACGGCGGCTTGAAATGAACCCTGTGGCGGTTTTCCTGTCGATCGCCTTCTGGGGCTGGCTGTGGGGTTTCGTCGGCATGTTCATGGCCGTGCCGCTTCTCGTGGCGATCAAGATCTTCGCGACGAATATCCCGAGTCTCGGGGCCGTGGCCGAGTTTCTCTCCGGCGATCCCCGGCGAACCGTCGAGGAGCCGGATGACGCCGATGAAGCGAGCTCTCCGAGTGGGTGATAGTCACTTTTTCTGAGGCTTCGACTTTGGTTGCCGCGCCGACTTGGGACGTGCCGGCCTGGGTTGCTGCGGGGACGGGGAGGGAAGTTCTTCCGTCAGCTCCTTGAGCGAGTCCGATAGGGCAAGATTCACCTGCGCGAGCATCTGCGCGAACTTGTCTCGATCGGCCTGCTTCCAGGCGCCAAACAGCGTCTCGATGCGTCCAAGCCTTGCCAGGCGCATCGTCTCGGCGCTCTCGGCGCCGAGACGCGTGCGCTCGATCAGGGTGCTGCGTCCGTCGGCCGGATTTTTGACGCGGCGGATCAGGCGCCGCCGCTGCATGGCGGCGATCTGCCTCGTGACGGTTGAATCGTCGAGGTCGAGGTGGTGGGCGAGGTCGGTGACGCTGGCGGGGCCTTCGCGCAATTGCAGCAGCAGAAGATAGTGGGCACGCTCAAGGGGATAGCCGCGTTTGCGGTGGACCGCCTCCAGCCTTCGCGCAAAGAACGCCAGTTCGCGTTCCAGCTTTTCGATCACCGCCGTCGTGTCCGTCATGCCGGCCTCCCGCTCGTGCGCGGCCTTATCAAAATACCTGTATTATACAGCTTATTCTTGGGTGCGGGCCGAGCATATGCCTGTATCATACACCTGTTTTTGACGTTCAGGATCCGCATGTCCGCCACTTCCGCATCTCCCCATTTTATGGATCAGCCAAAAGCCGTTTGGGCGACCGCTTTCGCCTGTGTCGTTGGCTTCATGTCGATCGGTCTGGTCGATCCGATCCTCACCTCGATCGCAGCGGGGCTCAACGCATCCCCCAGTCAGGTATCGCTACTGTTTACCAGCTACTTTTTCGTCACCTCGGTGATGATGCTGGTCACAGGTTTCGTTTCCAGCCGGTTGGACCGTCGCAAGACGTTGATGGTGGGGGCACTTCTCATCGTCGGGTTCTCCGCGCTTGCCGGAACCTCGCAGTCGGTCGGCGAACTGGTCGCGTTCCGAGCCGGGTGGGGTCTCGGCAACGCGACGATATCGGAAATCTCGTCCATGGAAGCGTTGCCGACGCGATGGAACGTCAGACCGGACGGGGGCCGCGCCTCGTGACCGTGTCTTCGTCGGAGACCGGGTCCGCTGCGAGCGCCTACGGAAGATGGGTCGCAAAGAAAATGGGCCCGCGATGGCGGACCCATTCGTTTCTGCCGTTCGGTCACAAAGAGTGGCGAGTTACCGGCTCGTGCTTCGCCTAAATCCGCCGACGGCGAATTGTTCCCTCTTACGGTGAATTCGCGGGCGGGACGTGACTCGGCAGGCTGAAGCCTTCCGGGACCGGAAGCTGATGCTCCCGCCGGCCCACGGCCTCAAATCCGAGGCGCTGGTAAAGCGGTAAGGCTGCCGGGTGATCCATCGTGCAGGTATTCACAGTCACCGCTTCCGCGCCGCGCGAAAAAGCTTCGTTGACGGCGGTGCCGAGGAGCCAGGGCCCGATGCGGCGCCCCTTCCAGTCGGGCATGAGACCGAAATAGACGAGGTCGACAGTCGTGGGGTCGGCGAAGTTGAGCTCGAAAAAGCCGGCCGGTGCACCATTCCCGTAAAGAACCCAGACTTCGATACCGTCGCCGTGGATGCGCTCGGCCAAGGTCGCATCGTCGAGCCCGTGCCGTTCGACCCAGAGATAGCTCCGACCAATCGTGGCGTAGAGATATCGGTAGAAATGCAGGGGGCAGTTTTCAGCACGCATCAGCGCAAGGCGAATGCCGGCCGGGGGCGGGGGAAGGTGTCGCGGAGGCGCACTCATCCGCAGATCCGTGATGGTCGTCGGCACCAGACGCGTCATTCGCTTCCCCGTTCGATGGGCGTATCGGTTCTCCCGCCCCATTCCGCCCATGAACCATCGTAAAGGGCCACATCCCGCTTGCCCGCAGTGGCCAGCGCGAAGCTCAAGACGGCGGCCGTGACGCCCGAGCCGCAGGATGTGATGATGGGTCTGTGCCAGTCGACGCCGGCTTGCTCGAAAAGTCGACGGATGGTGCCTGGTTCGGCCAGGCTTTTGCCGTCTTCCGCGAAAAGCGCGCCGAAAGGCAGATTGAAAGAGCCTGGCATGTGGCCGCTCTTGAGACCGGGGCGCGGTTCGGCCGCTTCGCCGCTGAAACGCGGCGCGGGGCGTGCATCGACCACCTGCGCATTCTTGTTGGCGATCGCATTTCGCACCCGCTCGAGATCGGCAACCGCGTCACGGTCGAACCGGACGTTAAAGGTTGTTTCGGGAGGCGAGGGTGTTTCCGTCTCCAGCGGCAGTCCCGCCGCGCGCCAGGCCGGCAGGCCGCCCTCGAGGAGCCGCACATCGGCGGCGCCGAAGATTTTGAGCGTCCACCACACGCGCGGCGCGGAGAAGCAGCCCATCCCGTCGTAGACGATGATCGTATCTTTATCCGACAGTCCGAGCTTTCCTGCCGCTTCTGCGAAAGCTTCGCGGCTCGGCAGCATGTGCGGCAGGTCGGTGTCGGGATCGGCGATCCGGTCGATATCGAAATAGACCGCACCGGGTATATGTCCGGCCCCGTACTCCGCCTTGGCATCGCGCGCATGGGCGGGGAGGTACCAGGAGGCGTCGATTACTTTCACCTTTTCGTCCGCAAGGTGCTCGTTGAGCCACTTGGGACTGACCAGCATGGTGCCCATCGTCAGCTCGCCAGCTGCAAACGGATTCGGCGGTTCTGGCGGCCCTTCTTCTCGATCTTGCCAATCTTGAGCGCGCCGATCTCTCCGGTGGAGCGCACATGGGTGCCGCCACAGGGCTGAAGATCGACCGAACCATCGGCGCCAATCGCTACGAGCCGGACCTTGCCGGAGCCGGTCGGCGGCTTCACGCTCATGGTCCGAACGAGGTCCGGGTTGTCGGCGAGTTCTTCGTCCGTAATCCAGCGTGTTGTCACGGTGTGGTCAGCTTTCACGAGTTCGTTGAGCGCATCGGTCAGCGCGTCTTTGTCGATGGCATCCGCCTCGGCGATATCGAAATCGAGCCGGCTTTCCGCCGCGCCGATCGATCCTCCGGTCACAGGGAAGGCGATCAGCGAGCAGAGGAGATGCAGGGCGGTGTGCATGCGCATATGCGCGTGACGTCGGTCCCAGTCGACGAGGAGTTTCACATGCTCGCCCACTGAAGGGAGCTTTGTCTCGCCAGCCGGCACATGCACGATCTCAGATTTGTCTTCGCCATAGACGGTGGCGCCGATCGCGACCTCTCCGTCGGCGAAGAGAAGGCGTCCGGTGTCGCCCGGTTGGCCACCACCGGTGGCGTAGAAAACGGTCTTATCCAGGATGACGCCGCCACGATCGTTGATGGCGACGACCTCCGCCTCGCATTCCTTCAGATAGGCATCGCTGCGAAAGAGAAGTTCAGTCGGCCCACTCACTCGGGCACCTCCTCGAATGGAATATCGATCGCCGGCGGCTGCGACAGCCAGGTCGGCACAGGCAGGTTCTTAGCGCGCAGGAAGTCGGGATTGAACAATTTCGTGGCGTAACGTGCGCCATGGTCGCACAGAATGGTCACGATACGGTGGCCCGGACCCAGCTCGCGGGCCATGCGGATGGCTCCCGCGACATTGATCCCCGACGAACCACCCAGGCACAACCCTTCCTTCTCGACGAGGTCGAAGAGGACGCTCATCGCTTCCGAATCGGGAATGTTGAACGGCATGTCGACGGCAGCACCTTCGAGGTTGGCCGTGATCCGCCCCTGGCCGATGCCCTCCGTGATGGATGAGCCGGAGGATTTGAGCTCGCCATGGGCATAGTAATTGAACAAGGCTGCGCCGTCGGGATCGGCGAGCCCGATCTTGATCGAACGGTCCCGTTCTTTCAGCGCCATGCCGCATCCGGCGAGTGTGCCACCCGTGCCGACGGCACAGATAAAGCCGTCGAGCTTGCCATCCGTCTGCCGCCAGATTTCCGGACCCGTCGTCTCGATATGGGCGTTGCGGTTTGCGGTGTTGTCGAACTGATTGGCCCAAATCGCTCCGTTGGGTTCCTCTGCGGCGAGCCTCTCGGCAAGTCGCCCCGACACTTTAATGTAGTTGTTGGGGTTGCGGTAAGGCACGGCAGGGACCTCGAGCAGGCGCGCGCCATGCAGACGAAGGGCCTGCTTTTTCTCCTCAGACTGCGTTTGCGGGATGACAATGACGGCCCGGTAGCCAAGCGCTTTCGCAACGAGAGCGAGCCCGATGCCCGTATTGCCGGCTGTCCCTTCGACAATGGTCCCGCCCGGCTGCAACAATCCACGCTTTTCCGCATCGCGGATGATGCCAAGGGCGGCGCGGTCTTTGACCGACTGGCCTGGGTTGAGAAACTCGGCTTTGGCAAGGATTTCGCAGCCGGTCATCTCCGATGCGTGTCGCAGCCGCAAAAGGGGTGTGTTGCCGATCGTTTCCAGCACGGACGGTGTGATGGCAGCGGGCATAGATTCTCCTCGCGTCTTGCACTCTCGGCGGAACAGGGGGCGGCGCCGCAGAGTTATGGGGGTAGCGCAGGCAAATGCGCCTTCCCCCCGGGGTGTCTGTGCTCACATTTATGCCCCGCGCACCCGTCGTAAAGGACAATCTCGCTTGCAAGCCTGGAGCGATCTTTAGGGTTTACTGGAACCAAGTGACGCCCTATCGAGATGCCTCCCGGCACCTGCCCGACTGCACGCCTTGGGGGGCAGCATAGCGGAAGGGTTTCACGGGATAACCTTGGGTTATCGCGGGCCGGACATGTTCTCGCACAAGGAACTCCCCCAATGGACATCAATCCTGACCGTCTGGGTAAGGTCGCGATCATTGCTGCGATCAGCTCGCGCGAGGAGGAAGAGGTCTTCAAGCAGTATATCGCTGCGAGCACGCGCTTGAAGCTCGGCATCACCTTTGTCAGCGGTATCCGCACGGATGTGACGAAGACATTCGTGAAGTCGCTTGTCGCCTGCGCGCTTCAGAGCCACATCATTCACCACCATCACAACGAAATCCACGCCGTCATCCACGCGGGTCTCGAATGCCTGAAGGGCGTCAGCTCGGACGTCGCGGCAGAATCAAGCCTGAAGCTCAAGGTGGCTATCGTTTCCGACGGAAGATGGCTTGCCATCGCCGCGCACGGCGAATCGGCGTTCCACCCCGAAACGAACCATGAGCGCATGGGCTTTGGGGTGATGCATCTCTAGAGGCGGAGCCTGACGGTTTCCGGATTCGCGTGGCGCGGGCGGGGGAGGCCGCGCTCTGCATAGTCCGCTTCACGGTCCCAGTTTGGAAATCCCTCCGTCTTCAGCGGCCTCGTTTCGCTGGAGATCCCGTACCGACGCGTGACTGACTTGATCGTCGGTTGAACTCGCCTCCGTCCATCTCGATGGGAAGAGGTATTCTCTCGGCCCACCTTTTGTGGGCGGACGTGCGCCGGCTCGGAGCGGATGCTGCTTCGATAAGGTGCGGGCCATTTGCTGCGCCACCCCGGTCCATTGCGTAGATTGAGCCGCTTCGTTCTGTCGAAGCGAGACGCCCGTCGGCATGCGGGCGCGAGGGAGCGCGGCGTTTTCTGTTCACGTAATTGTACGTGCAAAATTATAAACGACGATCTCAATCATGTTCAATTTGGGGCTGACGAGCCGCGAAAACGTCGCGTTTTCAAACTCTTAGTGTACGTCTTGGAAGTCGAATTTTGTTGCCTGCGCAACCTGGCCGAAGTGCGGAGAATCCGCCGAGAATTTTTGTCGAGGCAACTTAATTATCTGAAAAGACGAAACAATCCGACTTTGTACGTCTCGCTTATAATGATGCCATTTTGCCGCAACCGTTGGCCAGACAGAGGTCTGGACTCTTCGGCTCCATAGTGAGATATACGACTTAAGTCGGGGGTACCGATACGGGAACTCGACGGGCCCTCGGGCCATGTGATGCTCCGCTTGGCGGAGATGTACTGCTCTTTCGAGAGCTAGTGATACAGTGATCAGGGGTGACGCCAACCGCTTTGCGGAGGTGAGCACCTATCTTCAGAGCCCCTCTGGGGCGTGTGATCTCGTGACTGGAGCAGCTTGGGCGCCCCTTCGGGGAGTTCGTTCCATCCTTTGCTCAAACCCATTCCTCACCAGTGACTCAGTGTTCTCCGTGCCGGTGAACTCTTGAATCTCCTTGCGGCTTTCGGCGCTTACGGGCGCTTGGGGTCAACGGGGAATTGCGCCCTCGCGCCGCCCGCTACGAGCGACGTTCGGACGCGGCGAACTCGCCGATGCAGGCTTTGCGCACGCTACGACCGTCATCGAAGCGCAGCCTGGGGAGGCGAAATGAGTACGAGATTATGCAAGCCCCTCAGCAAGTTACAGCGAACAATCCGGAGCAGACGCCCGCTTTCGAAGCCGGAGTGAGCGCCGTTGCCTGGCGCATCGGTTCGGCATTCCTCGCCGGCGCATTGCTCGAAGTCGCGACGCATCCGAAGCCGGGCCTCGTAACGGCCCGCTCCAACGGCGCGCACCGGGACATGGACATCTCGACCTTCATGGTGTCCTCGGCCGCGATCGCTCCCTGCTTCTTCCAATGTGCCGATGCAGGCCAACGTCATGAAGGGCAGGTGGTCAGCCTTCTGCCGGTCGTGCGCGCCATCGGTTCACATTATGAAGGCCTGCTTCTTGCCGCGACAGGCGGCATCAACACACAACGCGGTTTTCTCTTCTCCGCTGGTATCTTGAGCGCTGCGGCTGGTCTGCTGGCGCGCGAGCCGGCGGCCATGAGCGCCGATGCTCTCTTCGCGACTGCCGCTTTGATGGTCGATGGGCTTTGCGCCCGCGAACTCTGCAGTCTTGCCGATCGCGAACCGGCGACTGCCGGCGAGTGGCTTTATCAGCGCTACGGCGTCCAAGGCATCCGCGGCGAAGTTGAAGCAGGCTTTCCGACTGTCGCCGAGGCTGGGCTGCCGGCTTTCCAGGCGGCGCGCGAAAAGGGAGCGTCGGTCCAAACGGCTCTCATTCACACCCTCATTTCTTTGATGGCTGTCGCCGAAGACACGACGCTTCTGTGGCGCGGCGGCTTTGCGGCGCTCGACTTCGTCCGTGCGGAAGCCCGCGAGGTGCTTCGTCTCGGTGGGGCGCTGAGCGAGGCCGGCATGGCCGCGATCCGCCGTCTCGATGCGGCATGCATCACCCGAAATATCAGCCCCGGAGGTTCGGCCGATCTTCTCGCCATCACCTTCGGCGTCGATGCGCTCTTGAGCGGCCATCCTGCCCCCGGAGCCGCTTTCACCGACCAGCCCCTCACGGCGGGTCATTCCCCCAAACCCCCGAGGATCTCATGAACATCATTGTCTATGCCGGGATGGCCTACCTCCTCACTGCCGTCATCGCTTTTGGCGTGATCGGCGTCATCGTCGGCATCTCCAAATTCCTCTCCCAGCCTTCCGAATGAACCGGCAAAACCATGTTACATCAACTTCTTAGCATTTTCCCGGGTATCGGGACGCTCTTTATCCAGGACCCGGTTATCGCGTTTTCGCGCATCGGCCTGATCATCCTCGGCTTCACGCTCGCCTATCTCGGTTTCAAGCGCACGCTCGAGCCGCTCATCATGGTTCCGATGGGCATCGGCATGATGGCGGTCAACGCCGGCGTGATGTTCCTCGAGGCCGGCAAGATCGGTACGCTCATCATCGCGCCGATGGTCTCCGATACGGGACCGCTGGTCGACATCATGCAGATCAACTTTCTGCAGCCGATCTACAACTTCACCTTCGTGAACTCGCTTGTCGCCTGCCTGCTCTTCATGGGCATCGGCACAATGGCCGACATCTCCTTCATCCTGGCGCGGCCCTGGGCTTCGATCACGGTTGCGATCTGCGCCGAGCTCGGCACGTTCGTCACGCTGGTGATCGGCTACTACTTCGGCTTGACCCCGGGGCAGGCGGCCGCGGTCGGCTCGATCGGTGGTGCTGATGGCCCGATGGTTCTTTTCGCCTCTCTGATCATGGCGAAGGACCTGTTCGTCCCGATCTCCATCATCGCCTATCTCTACCTGTCGCTGTGCTATGCTGGCTATCCGTACCTCGTGCGCTGGCTCGTGCCTGAGAAGTATCGCGGCCTCGAGGTCGAGATCGACTTCCCGGATGTGTCTCCGCAGGCGAAGTTCGTCTTCACCGTGGTTGCCGCGGGCCTTCTCTGCCTGCTTCTGCCGGTCGCCGCTCCGCTGATCCTGTCCTTCTTCATGGGCGTTGCGATCAAGGAAGCCGAGATCGAGCCGTATCAGAAGCTTCTTGAGAACACGATCACCTACGGGTCGACCTTGTTCCTCGGCCTTGTGCTCGGCGTGCTTTGCGAGGCTTCGACCCTGCTTGATCCGCGGGTGGCCATCCTGCTCGTCCTCGGCATCACGGCGCTCGCCGTCTCCGCCCTCGGCGGCATCGGTGGCGGCTGGCTGGTCTGGCTCGTGAGCAAGGGCAAGTACAACCCGGCCACAGGTATCGCAGGTGTCTCCTGCATGCCGTCCACAGCCAAAATCGCCCAACGCTGCGCCTTCGAAGCAAGCCCCTACGCCATGATTATGCCTCTGGCCATGGGCGCTTCGATCTGCGGCGTCATCGTCTCCGCCATCGCCGTCGGCGTCTTCGCTTCGACGATCGGCCTGGTCGGATGACGGAGCGTCCGGTGTCTGCGCGCCCCCCAACCCTGCAGACACCGGACGCCACCTTTCAAAGCATCGAAACCCTTACTCCGGACGAAACCATGTCCACCTTCTTCGCCCTCGCTGCCACGCCCGCCGACCTCGCAAGTCATTGCGGTGTCGAGCGTCGGAGCGGCGAGATCGACCCTGTCTACCGGATCTCTGCCGTCGATTCGACGAACCGGCTTATCCGGGATCTCGCTGCCGAAGGGGTGGCGCCAGGTCTCGCGGTGGTGGCGGCGCATCAGACGGCGGGCCGGGGGAAGGGCAAGCGTTTCTGGTTTTCAGAGCCGGGCAAGGGTTTCGCTCTGTCACTGCTGTTGCGGCCGACACGGCCGGTTGAAGAAGTCTCCCAGCTGACCCTCGTGCTGGGTGTGGCCGTCGCTGAGGCCATCGTGCAGGCGACCGGTGTCGCGGCCGAGCTCAAATGGCCCAACGATATCCTCGTCGACGGTCGCAAGCTTTGCGGCATCCTGTGCGAACTCGTCCTGACCCCGGAAGGGGACATGGCTCACGTGATTGCCGGTATCGGCCTCAACGTGAACATCGCGGCCTCCGACTTCCCGCCGGTCCTTGAAAATATCGCCACATCTCTCGCGATCGAAGCCGGTCGGACGATCGATTCCGAAGCGGTGCTCTCGGCGGTTCTCGCCTCGGTCGAGCGCTGGATGAAGCGCTGGGAAGACGAGGGCTTCGACCCCATTCGCCGCGCCTGGATCGCACGCTCCTGCACCATCGGGCGGGAGATCTCCTTCGACGCTGGCGATGCGCGCTGCCGAGGCGTCGCAACCGACCTCGGCGCTGACGGCAGCTTAAGTATTCGAGACGGAAGCGGCTCTCTACACCGCTTCTACTACGGAGAAGCGTGTCATTCGCCCGCTATTGCGAGCATTTCACGCTAATAAAAGGAAACAGAGGTTGTTCCATGTCCACTAACTCTACAGAAAAGAAGTGGGACCGCCGCTCTGCAGATACTGCAGAGAGGTTGGAGGCTGCCTCCCGGTACATTGGTCCGGGAAAGCAGTTCAAGCCGGAGGATACGGTCGCGCTGCTTGAAGCGGTGATCCGCGCCGGCGACCGCGTCAACATCGAAGGCAACAATCAGAAGCAGGCCGACTTCCTGGCCGAATGCCTCAACAAGGTGGACAAATCGAGGATCCACGATCTGCACATGGTGCAGTCGGCCGTGCCGCTCCCGGTCCATCTCGACCTGTTTGAGAACGGCATCGCCAAGAAGCTCGACTTCGCATTCGGTGGACCGCAGGCCGGCCGCGTCGCCAAGTTCATCAGCGAAGGCAAGCTCGAGCTTGGTGCCATCCATACGTATCTCGAGCTCTTCGGCCGCTACTTCCTCGACCTGACGCCGAAAGTGTCTCTGATCTGCGCCTACAAGGCGGACCGGCAGGGCAACCTCTACACCGGCTTCAACACCGAAGACACGCCGACCATCGTCGAGGCGACGAAGTTCCGTCAGGGCATCGTGATCGCCCAGGTGAACGAAATCGTCGATACGCTGCCGCGCGTCGACATCCCGGCCGACTGGATCGACGGCGTCGTGCAGTCGCCGAAGCCGTTCTTCATCGAACCGTTGTTCACCCGTGATCCGGCTCTCGTCACGGAAAGCCAGATCCTCCTCGCGATGCTGTGCCTCAAAGGCATCTACGCCGAATACGAGGTCAAGCGGATCAACCATGGCATCGGCTTCCTGACGTCGGCCATCGAACTGCTTCTGCCGACTTACGGCGAAGAGCTCGGCCTCAAGGGCAAAGCCTGCACGCATATGATCCTCAACCCGCATCCGACGATGATCCCGGCGATCGAATCGGGCTGGGTCGATACGATCCACTGCTTCGGCGGTGAGCTCGGCATGGAGAAATACGTTGCGGCGCGGCCGGATGTCTTCTTCACGGGTCCGGACGGCACGCTGCGCTCCAACCGCGCTTACGCACAGACCGCCGGCCACTACGCCCTCGATATGTTCATCGGCGGCACGCTGCAGATCGACAAATACGGCAATTCCTCCACGGCGACCGCGTCGCGTGTGGCGGGCTTCGGTGGCGCGCCGAACATGGGTTGCGATGCCAAGGGCCGTCGTCACGTGACCGACAGCTGGCTGAAGGTTGGCAAGGAAATGCCGACGCTCGATCGTCAGATCGGCAACATGCCGCGCGGCAAGCGCCTGGTGGTGCAGGGTGTCGAAACGTTCGGCGAGGGCAGGGCGCCTGTGTTCGTGGAAGAGCTCGACGCCTGGAAGCTGGCTGAGAACGCCAAGCTCGATCTGCCGCCGGTGATGATCTACGGCGACGACCTGACCCATGTCGTGACCGAGGAAGGCATCGCCTACCTCAACCGCTGCGCGGACATCGAAGCGCGCATGGCCGCCATCCGCGCGGTCGCCGGCTACACCGAGATCGGCCTCAAGGCCAATCCGGACGAAACCCGGCAGCTGCGTGAAGCCGGCATCGTCAAGACGCCGGAAGACCTGGGTGTCGATCGCTCCCGTGCCAACCGCTCGCTGCTCGCAGCCCGCAACATCCGCGACCTCGTGAGCTGGTCGGGCGGCCTCTACAACCCGCCGGCCCGGTTCCGCAACTGGTGACGAAGGACCTTTGAATCATGGCTTTGAATACCTTGGAATTCGACCTCAAGCTCGATGAGGTGACGCATTCGATCGACACGCCGATCCATCTCGGCGTCGTCGGTTCGGGCGACATGGAAGTCCTGATGGAGCCCAAGGATCTGAAGGGCGCCGTCTCGGTCCGCATCGTCACCCCCGTCGCTGGCTTCGACGACCTGTGGAAGCGCGTGGTGGAGAAGTTCGTCTCCGAAACGCTCCTCGGCGATGTCCACCTCGAGATCAACGACAACAACGCCACGCCTGCCGTGGTCCTGCTGCGCCTGCGCCAGGGCTTTGCGGAAGCGACCGGCGAGTAAGGAGAGATCTGATGCCGAAATGGAATGATCTTCAGGAGCAGAGCTTCCTGGAATCTGATGCGCGCGCCCGGGCCGTCGGCCTGGTCGACGAGGGCACCTACACAGAACTCGCGGGTCCGTTCGACAGGTTCTACAGCCCGCACCTGGAAGTCTTGGGCGAAGCCGTCGAATTCGACGACGGGATCGTCACCGCTGTTGGCAAGATCGGCAAGACCCCGGTTTTCGTCATCTCGCAGGAAGGCCGCTTCATCGGCGGTTCCGTCGGCGAGGTCGGTGGCGCGAAGATGGTCAACACCATCCGTCTCGCCATCGAATTCCACGACAAGCTGGTGGCGGACTATCCGAACATCTCCGACGAGGAGAAGCCGGTCGTCGTCATCTCTTTCGAAACTGGCGGCGTGCGCCTGCATGAATCGAATGCGGGCCTTCTCGCCCATGCCGAGGTGATGGACCAGTTGCAGAAGGCACGCCACAAGGTGCCGGTCATCACGCTCATCGGCTCGAAGGTCGGCTGCTTCGGTGGCATGGGCTTTGTCGCGGCTGCGACGGACGCCATCGTAATGAGCGAGTTCGGACGCCTTGGCCTGACCGGTCCTGAGGTCATCGAACAGGAGATGGGCAAGGAAGAATTCGATTCTTCCGATCGTGCGCTCGTCTTCCGCACCACGGGCGGTCGCCACAAATACATCATGGGCGATTGCAACGTCCTCGTGCAGAACATGATCGGCGCCTTCCGCGATGCGGTTGCCAAGCTCGCCGTTCTTCCGGTTTCGGAATTTGAGAAGATGCGCCGCATCGGCTCGCCCGAGGCCGTCGAACGCCAGCTGCGTGCCGTCGCGCTCGCTGCCGAGATGCAGCCGCAGGATGCCCGTGACGTCTGGGCGAAAGCCGGCAATCCCGATCCCGTCGCTCTCACCGACATTCCGCTCGACGAGTTTCTCGCCGACGTGAAGCGGCTGTCGGTCTGAGCCCGGTCACAAATCCCTTAATCAGGAGACAATCATGGAAGCCACTGAGACCATGATGGGAAGAGGTCGGGACGCGATCGACATGATCGTCGACGCCGACAGCTTCAACGAGGGCACCATCGGTGCCAAAACCTTCGACGATCCCGAATTCGGTCCGGGTGCCGTTGTCGGAACAGCAGCCCTCAACGGCGAGGCGGTGACGATCATCGCCTCAGACGCCAACGCCTTCAACGAGAAGTTCCCTGTCGTCTATGCCGGCATCATCGGCATGGAGGAGGGCTACAAGATGGCGCAGGCCGTCTATGCCTCCCTCGAAGCCGACAAGGCCAAGTCGGTCGCCGAGAAGCGTCCGCTCGTCCTCATCGTCGACACCCCAGGAAACGGTCCGGGCAAGGTCGAAGAGATCTTCGGCATGAACAAGGCGACCGGCGCCTATCAGCTGGCGCTCGCCGAGGCTCGGCTCGCGGGTCATCCGATCGTTGCCATGGTCATCGGCCGGGCGATCTCGGGCGCCTTCCTGTGCCACGGCCTGCAGGCGGACCACATCGTGTCGCTCGATGCCAATTTCGGCACGATGATCCACGTGATGCCGCTCACCTCGGTGTCGCGCATCATCCGCAAGGACCTCGAGACGCTGCAGGAATTGTCGAAGGGCAATCCCGTCTTCGCCGCCGGCCCGCGCTTCTTCTACGCCCTTGGTGGCGTCGAGGAACTGGTCGGAACAATCGACGGCATGCGTCCGACGATCATCGAGCACATCAAGGCAATCCGTGCCGCCAAGGCGGCCGGTGAAGCCGACAAGCTCGGCCCGTGGGGCCGGGGACAGCTCGGTGCAGAGCGTGAAGGCCGCAAAGTCCGGCCCGAAGTGATCAAGCTGATGAACCAAGAGTTCGCAGCAGTCGCCGAGAAATACGCTCCATCTCGCTGACGACCCAAAAGGGACGACGACCATGTCTGACGATTTGACGGTTCTCGAAGCAGCCCTGGACGCTTTCGGCACAGCTCCGACTTTGGAGGAGATGCCGCGGCGGACATTGGCGGACAAGGGTATCGACGGTCCTACCGCCGCCCATGTCATCGAGGAGGTGCATACGCCTTTCAATCTGGCGTATCTCACCTTCACGACAGGCTCTTCGGCGTTCCAGAATATCGTCGGCGTGGTCCATGGCGAGATTTCCGGCCGCTGCGCGGTGGCCCGGACCCTGTTCGAAAGACTTGGGTCCGGGCCTGGAGCGCGGATGCTCGTCAGCTATCCGCCCCTCGTCAATGTCTTCTCCGCAGAGGCGCTGCGCCAATGCGGGGTGGAATGGAGTTTCCTGAAGCGCTCGAGCCGCGACGCCTTTCTTGTTGCGGCCTGCCGGGAAAAGCCTTCGATTATCCTTGGAGAATCTTCTTTCCTGCGGGCAAGCCTGGAACAGGCCGGTCCGCTTGGACTGAAGGACGAATTGCCCGAGGGGGCTGTCCTCCTCACGGCCGGCACACCGCTCGACGAAGGCCTGCTGCCGGTTGCGGAACGTTTCGGTTACACCGTCCACGACCTTTATGGCTGCCAGGAATTCGGCTGGCTGACCCTCGACGGGGTGCCGCTGCGCGATGACATCAGTCTCGTCGCATCGCCCCGTGGGCCTTCGTACCGCGAACTCGTCGTCGGCGGTCTGCCGATGGGCGACAGCTTCATCGTCTCGCAGTCCGGGCATGTGTGCGATCGCGCGGGTGAAATCATCACCTATCGCCGCGAACGCACCTATCCGGAATATGAAGTCATCGTCACCCACACGACGGCGATGGCTGCCGAGACCGTCGAGAAGGCGGCGCGCACGATTTTGCGGATCAAAGGCCGCGTCGTGAAAGTGGCGCCGGACGTCGTGGTCGGCGCTCCTGCGACCCGCCTCAAGCTCATCCCCGGTCTTCCGCTCGGCGATGCTGCCACACAGGCCGGCGTCGAGATCGTCGGACCCGAGAAGACGCGCCTCTTCGACGTACTGGTTGAGGCCCAGGCCAATTTGCAGAAGACCGCGAAAGCGGATCCTGCCTGGATCAAGAGGCGCTGATCATGCTGAACCGGCGCCATTTCCTCGCTTATCTCCATCCTGATGCCCGTCAGGTGCTCGCGCCCGCCATTGTGGAAGGTCTGCCGCACACGATGCGCGATCACACCACCGAAGCGGCGGTCCTGCATGGGTTCCTGACGGATCGGGTTCCCGGCATCGTCTGCCGTCCGACCAGGGCTTGCACGGACGGGCAGGGTCAGCTCGGCTTCTCTTTCCCGCTGCGCATCGGCGAAGAACGGGTTAGGAGCTCGGTCCTGGTCGAGCCAGAACAGGTCGCGTCTTTCCTGTCACCCTACGAGGTGATGGAGCGAGCGGCTCTGCGTTTTCCTCCGCCGCACGCGGCTTTGCGCGTCGCGCTGTCGCTCGCCCGCCGCTTCGAGATCCGGCTCGGTCTCATCGGATCGGCAGCGCTCGCTGCGATGACGGGCCTTCCATATGTGCGGCCTCAATCGGATCTCGATCTCCTCATCGATGCCGATCACGGGGGGGATTTCCAAGCTTTTCACGCGTCTCTTGCGGCAATCTCGCGGGAGATCGGGGTCAAGGTCGATGTCGAATTGGAATTTAATCGTTCCATCGGCGTCAAGCTTTCCGAATATATTTCAGGAAGAGAAGTTCTTCTTGCGAAAACGATTAATGATGTGGAGCTCATAGATCGAATTGAATTGCAGAGTTGCTCGTCTGATGAGGTGAATATTAGCGCCTCTGTTGCCGGGCGTTCCGGGGAAAATTGCAAGGTCCCCGCAACCGAAACCATCGAAAACCAATGGAGTGAATGATGGATATCAAAGTGAAAATGCCGTCGACCGTCGTGTCGATCGAGGTCGCCGTCGGAGACACGGTGACGAAGGGTCAGAGCCTCGCAGTGGTTGAGGCGATGAAGATGAAAAACAACACGCCTTCGCCGGTCGACGGCACGGTCAAGTCGATTTCGGCTGCCGTCGGCGAGCGCCTGAAGCCGGGCGCCGTTCTGATGGTCGTCGAGTGATTGAGTGACGTGGGGCGGCGCGTCGCGCCGCCCTCTCAAACGAAGGCTCCGATACTCTGGAGTAAGTGAAATGGTGATTTACGGACTAGCCCTGATGGGCGGGTGCATGATCGTAGGTACCGGCCTCGGTTACCTGATCGGTCATCTTGTTGGCATTGACGCGAATGTGGGCGGCGTCGGCATTGCGATGCTGTTGCTCGTCATCATCTCGCGCCAGCTTATGGACAAAGAACAGCTCTCCAAGCTGGCCCAGGACGGCATCATGTTCTGGAGTGCAATGTACATCCCGATCGTGGTCGCGATGTGCGCCCGCCAGAACGTCGTCGCGGCTTTCGACGCCGGCGCTCTCGCCTTTGTCGCCGGACTTGGCGCGGTGTTCGCCGGCTTCCTGCTGATCCGGCCGATCGCGGCTCTCAGCCCGAAGAGTGATCCACTTCCGCCCCTCGACGCGGACAATGCTGCTCCCGCCGCCACCGTCGCGGTGCCTGAATCCGCGAAGGAGGTCAAATAATCATGGACATCCTGGTACAAGCAGTCTCCAAATATCCTCTGGTTACTGCCTTCGTCGTCGTCGGCCTCATCATGTGGGTGTCGACCTATATCGGCAAAATCTTCAACAACCGCATCCATGCTTCGGCGATCGCGATCGTCATCGGTCTGATCCTGGCGTTCGTCGGCGGCAAATACACCGGCGGCAAGCACGGCATCTCCGATGTCGGCCTGTTCGCAGGTATCGGCCTGATGGGCGGCAGCGTCTTCCGTGACTTCGCCATCGTTGCCACGGCCTTTGGCGTGAAGCTTGAAGAGCTGAAGAAGGCCGGCGTGCCTGGCGTCGTCGCTCTTGTCGTCTCGATGATCCTGTCGACGGCGATCGGTGCGGCTACGGCTTACGCGTTCGGCTACACGAACCCGGTCGACATGGCCACGATCGGCGGCGGCGCGGCGACCTTCATCGTCGGTCCGGTGACCGGTGCGGCTCTCGGCGCATCTTCGGAAGTGATCGCCCTGTCGGTTGCCGCCGGCGTGGTGAAGTCGATCTCCGTGATGATCCTGACCCCGTTCCTTGCCAAGATGGCAGGCCTCAACAACCCGGCCGCAGCGGCTGTGTATGGTGGTCTCATGGGAACGACCAGCGGAACAGCCGCCGGATTGGCTGCTACCGATCCGCGGCTGGTTCCTTATGGTGCGATGACGGCGACGTTCTACACGGGCTTTGGCTGCCTGGTCGTCCCCTCACTCGGTTACGCGGCGATCGTCGCCCTGGTTGGTTGAACCTTTTGCCGAAGGACCAGTCAGGGTTTCATCCTGCGCAACACACCTGAGAATGAAACACCTGAGACAGTGTTTCAAGCGATGGTGCTACGAATAGGGTTCCGGAGCACGAACATGTGAACGACGTTCGCGTTCCGAACCTGCAGCCGCCGGCTCGTCTCCTTCACAGAGATGCCGGCGGCGCCAACGCTCCAAGGGGCAGATTATGACGACGATCGAGATCCGCGCGGTTCATCAGCGCTTCGAGACCTTCGAGGCCTTGAAGGGCATCGACCTGACGCTGGACGAGAAGCGTATCGGTATCGTCGGCTCCAATGGTTCGGGCAAGAGCACGTTCGCCCGGCTCTTGAACGGACTTCTCATCCCCACCTCCGGACAGGTTCTCGTCGACGGCCTCGATACGGCCAAGTCGGGTAAGGCGGTTCGTCGCAAGGTGGGTTTTGTCTTCCAAAATCCAGACAATCAGATCGTCTTCCCGATCGTGGAAGAAGATGTCGCCTTCGGCCTTAAGGGGCTGAAGCTTCCCGCAGCCCAGCGTGGCGCCCTCGTCGAAGAGGTGCTCGACCGCTACGGGCTCGGACCTTTTCGTTCGCATCCCTCGCATACGCTGTCCGGCGGACAGAAGCAGCTTCTGGCCCTGGCGGGCGTCCTCATCACGCGGCCTGATTGCGTCGTTTTTGATGAGCCGACGACGCTCCTCGATTTGCGCAACGCCAGGCGGGTTGCGAAGGTCATCGACGAGATGGAAGAGACCGTCATCGTCGTCACGCACGACTTGCCGCTACTGGAATCATTCGACCGCGTCATCGTCTTCGACCAGGGCAGGGTGATTGCCGACGACGCGCCGAATTCCGCCCTCGCGCGCTATGTGGAGCGTATGCAATGAGGTCTCGCGGAGAGATATCCTCGTTCCTCCATGAGCTGCCGGCGGCTGCCAAGCTCCTGGTTCTGGCGGCGGCCGGCACAGGGCTCGTCCTCGTCGGCAGTCTTCCGGTTCTCGCCGGCGCATTTCTCGCGACGCTCCTGCTTTATTGGCTTGCAGGCATTTCGCAGCGGCAGGCGTTCCAGCAATTGCGCCCTCTGTTATGGCTGCTGGTAATCCTCTTCATCGTCCAGGGCGTCTGGCAGTCATGGGAGGTCGCCGCTCTCGTTGTCTTGCGGATCTCGACGCTCATCCTTCTGGCCGCGTTCGTGACCCTGACGACGCGCACCGATGCGCTGATCGCGGCTGTCGAAAAGGCGCTGACGCCGTTTCGGCGTTTCGGCGTCAATCCCGCCAAGGTCGGGCTCGCGTTTTCTCTGGCGCTCCGGTTCATCCCGGTCATCGCGCAGCAGGCGAACGATATTCGCGACGCGCAGCGGGCGAGGGGGCTTGGAGCCAATCCCCTCGCGCTCGCCTTGCCGCTTATTGTCCGAACCCTTCGAATGGCCAGCGATGTTGCCGATGCGATCGATGCGCGCTCGCCCTACAGTGATCACTCCGGCGACGAAGGCGAGCTGCCGCCGCGCTTCGTCCTTGAGCCGAATACGTCCAATGCGAGGATGTCATGCAACGACGCGGAACCACAACTAAAGACATAGTCTATATCGCTCTTTTCGCGGCCTTTATGGCTGCGCTCGGGATTTTCCCGCCGGTGATGCTGCCGCTGATCGGCGTGCCTCTCACGGCTCAGTCGATGGGGCCGATGTTGGCTGGTGCCATCCTCGGGGCGCGTCGGGGAGCGCTGTCGATCCTGCTCTTCCTCGCGCTTGTAGCCGTCGGATTGCCGCTCCTTGCCGCCGGTCGCGGCGGTCTCGGCGTCTTCTTCGGTCCGACCGCCGGTTACCTTTTCGGGTGGGTCGCGGCCGCCTTCGCCGTCGGCGTTTTGCACGAATGGGGCTGGAACCGACTCAATGTCGTCACGTCGTTCGTCTTTTGCGCGCTCGGCGGCATCGTGGTTCTTTATGCGATCGGTATCCCGTGGACCGCGGTCAATGTCGGCCTGCCGCTGACGAAGACTGCGATCGCCTCGGCGGCCTTCATTCCGGGTGACCTCGTCAAAGCTGGTCTCGCCGCCATTATCGCGGTGTCCGTGAAGCGGTCTTATCCGATCATTCAGCGGACGGCATAGACGGCGGGTTTGCGCGAACGGGGCGGTCAGCCGAGATAGAGGAGGCCGGCCGCCACGAAACCCGCAAGGCCGATGAGGGTCGGCACGATCGTGCCGCCCTTCCACACGGCGATCGTGAAGGCGATGACCACGCAGACGATTGCGACCACCGACCCGACGAGGGGTGCGCCGTGAAACAGGCCCTGGCCTGAGCGCAAAGCCGATGTCGCGACGATGCCGCCCAGAATGCCGTAGCCTGCCCGGTCGAAGAATTCGCGGATGCGTTCGCCACCGATCGCCTCTCGGGCAAACAGCGGCACGAGTCGCAACAGCAGCGTCCCAAGGCCGGCGCCGGCCGCCACCGCCCAAAGCTGCCATTGAGAGAGAACGTCAGGCATTTCCTTGTTTTCCTTGATCGACCAGCATGCTGAGGCCTGCCACGATGAGAGGCAGGACGAGGAGCGCGGATGCGCCCATGAAGGGCACGCCGAGCGGCACGAGAAGTGCGCCGAAGAGAGCGTTCACCATCAAAGGGCGCAGCTTCTTCTGGCGGGCGATCAGCGTGGCGAAATAGATCGGGATCATGGCGCCCAAAGTCGCGCCGACGATGACCGGCACGGAGGCTGCGAGCTGATGGCCGGCCACGGCGCCGATGACGGCGGAGAGCGAGCACATGCCTCCGACCATGCCGCAATAGAGAATCGGCCGTGGAGGCGGCTCTTCCATGAGGCGGGGGAGGATGACGGCGAAGGAGCTTGCCGAAATCAGCCCGACGCCGCCCAAAGCGCGCCAGAATGTCGTCTCCGGCAAGCGCGCCAGGACCGAGGCGACCATGACGATGAAGCGGAGATTGACGATGATGACGGCGACAACGGCCGCGGCCCAGGCCCCGGCGGTTGCGCCCTCGCTCGTCAGGATCTGCATGGCGGCAGCCTGAGCGGGCGCGGCGACCGTGAGGCTGGTCATCAATGCGGTCTGCACGGCGTTAAGGCCAGCTTCAGCGCTGAGCTGGCCGACGCCCATGAACATCACGAGGAAAGTGAGAATCACGACGAGAGCGTCACCGACGGCGATACGGAAAACGTGTCCTGCGGACGCCTCTTCGTCGCTGGAGAGGTCTGGGGAGTCTGTCATTGCATCGGGGGAGGGCGTATCTCAATGTAGAATATCAGCCACCCCTTTATTCCAGCTTATATATTGTGTCCAGAAAAACTAATCGAAATGAAGATACTTCATCTCGGCATGATATCGTGCGCCGATACATATGATAACAATCAAGTTGCTTTCGACTCAATATCGAGGGCGGGTGAGAGGTCGTCGCGAATATTTCTGCGTTCGATCATGTTCTGCACATCCGCTGCGGCGTGGAGACGCCTGATTCTGCGCGGAGCTGGGCGCGCTGCGAATCTCTTCGTGAACCCCGCCTTCGAGGTCGAACGGCGATCGTTTTCGATTCTGTTCGTGTCGATAGAAGCGGGAGCGGCGTGTGAATGGCCAGGCGACGTTGCCCTGGCCAGACCGTTCCGGGTGCTCACAGTTTTTGGCACCCACCGTGAAGACACGGTTTCGACGGGATCGTGGGATGAGAAGAGAAGGAAGGTGGCTCCCCGGGCCGGACTCGAACCAGCGACCCAGCGGTTAACAGCCGCTTGCTCTACCAACTGAGCTACCGGGGAATTGGGGCGCGATATACCAAACTCATCGGGCATTGCAAGCATCCTTTCGCAGCCCATTTTTGACGCATGCAAAACAGGCAGGAAGCTGAAGTGGTAAAGAACGACAGGAAGCGGCGCTCGCGCCTCCATCTTTTTGGCCGGCAGATGCCTCTGCCGCACAGCCCGCTTCTGCGTGTCGGTATAGGGATTCTGCTGGTTCTCGGCGGTCTCTTCGCCTTCCTGCCGGTGCTCGGCCTGTGGATGCTGCCGCTCGGGCTGATCGTGTTGTCGATCGATATTCCCGCGGTGCGGCGTTGGCGGCGGCGGTTCACCGTGTGGATCTACACGCGCTATCCGAGCGTGGCGCGGCGATTCGACGTGGCCGCGCCCGCAGGAAATGGCCGCGGGAAGGGACCCGTTGCCGGAAAAATCGATTCGCAAACACCGTTCGTTTCGCCGGGCGAGACCCGCTTGAGCGAAACGGAGCGATCGGCGGAATCGCGCTTGCGACAGTCTTCCGATTCCGTTTAGTCTTTGAAATGGTTCCGGTTCCCGAATGGTGCACAGCACCTGGGGATCAAAAGGGAATGCGGCAGGGATGACCCAGATCGGGATCCCTCATCCGCAGCTGCCCCCGCAACTGTACGCGGCGAGCCCCCCTGCATAAGCCACCGGCAACGGGAAGGCGCAGATGGGGCGGAGACCCGCAAGCCAGGAGACCTGCCGGACCAGGGCAACTCGAACGCCGTCGGAGGGACGGCAAAGGGGATAGCATGCAAAGTTCCGGAACATTTCCGTCGGCGATTCCATCCAGGGCTCGAGCCGGGTGCGCCGCATTGATCGCCAACGATCTGCGCACCGTGCAAAGCGGTTTCGCTTCCATACGCGGGCGGTGTCTGCCGCCTGATCTTTCAGAAAACGCATCTTTGCCGCGCTGCCATTGAGGCAGTCATGTTTCCTCACGTTCAAGGCATGGCCGTGGGTCATGCGGCCTTTGTTGCGACCGGCTGGACGGTAAGCATCCGACCGCTCGCGTCGTCTGCCTTGCCCCTGGCGCGGAAACGCTCCGCGAAATCCTCATGATAACCACGGCACTCGTTTTGGGCGGCGCCCGCTCGGGAAAAAGCGCCTATGCGGAACGCCTCGTGGAGGAAAGCGGGCTCAACCCCGTCTACGTCGCGACGTGTCCTCCCGCGGACAACGATGCGGAGATGGGTGAGCGTATCGCCGCACATCAGGCCCGGCGCGGACCGGCATGGCGCACCGTCGAGGAGCCGGTCGCGCTTGCGGACGTCCTCGCCCGGGAGGCCGCGCCGGAGCGCGCCCTGCTCGTCGACTGCCTCACACTCTGGCTTTCCAACATTTTGTTCGCCGAAGAGGACATTGCCGTGCGTACGCGCGACCTCTGCGCAGCCCTTGCCGCGGCGAAAGGCCCCGTCGTCCTCGTCTCCAACGAGCTCGGCCTCGGCATAGTCCCCGACAACGCCCTGGCTCGTCGCTTCCGCGATGCGCAGGGCCGTCTCAACCAGGAAATCGCCCGCTCGGCGGAGCTGGTCGTCTTCATGGCGGCCGGACTGCCTCTGGCACTGAAAGGACAGCTTCCTTTATGACAAACCCTTCGGAACGCATTCCCGCGACGATCATCACCGGCTTCCTTGGAGCCGGAAAGACGACGATCATCCGCCACATCCTCGAAAACGCGAACGGCAGAAAAATTGCCCTCATCGTCAACGAGTTCGGCGATACGGGCTTCGATGGCGGGCTTCTATCCGATTGCGGCAGCCCCGCCTGCGGTGAGGAGGATATCGTCGAGCTCTCCAACGGCTGCATCTGCTGCACGGTGGCGGACGACTTTTTGCCGGCGATGGAGGGGCTCCTCGCACGCGGCCAGGCGCTCGATCACATCGTCATCGAGACCTCGGGGCTCGCTCTTCCGCAGCCGCTCGTCAAAGCCTTCGCCTGGCCTGCGGTCCGCGACCGGGTGACCGTTGACGGGGTGGTGACCGTCGTCGATGCCGAGGCCGTCGCGGCCGGGCGTATGGCGAGCGACGAAGCGAAGCTCGTCGCGCAACGCGAAGCCGACCAGTCGCTCGACCATGACGATCCGATCGAGGAATTGTTCGAGGATCAGCTGCGCTGTGCCGATCTCATCATCCTGTCAAAGAGCGATCTCGTTGATGAAGCGGGCATGCTGCGCGTGGAAAAGCGCGTCGGAGAGGACAAGCGCGTCGCTGCGTCGCTCATCCGTGCCACACACGGCATCGTGCCGCCGGAGGTCCTCCTGGGTGTTGGGGCCGGGGCGGAGGACGACAGCGAGACCCGGCTTTCGCACCATGAGATGGAAGGCGAGGAGCACGAGCACGACGATTTCGATTCCTTCAGCATCGCCGTGACCGCGTCGGACAAGGCCGAGGCCGAAGCACGCATCACCAAGGCGCTCGCCATGCCTGGCGTTCTGCGCATCAAGGGTCGCCTTGCGATCGACGGCAAAAAGGTGCCGCTGGTCGTCCAGGCCGTGGGTCAGAGGCTGGAGAGCTGGTTCGACCGCGGCAACGGTGAATCGTCGGGCGAGCCGAAGCTCGTGGTGATCGGCCTGTCCGATGTCGATCGGGCAGCCGTCACGGAGGCCCTCGGAGGCTGAATTGCATATCTTCAAGGGCCAGATTCGGGGGCTCGACGCGGCCTCCGAAGCGGTTGATCTCGATCAGAGCCCGGGCGACATCGTCATCCTTTCCGCAGCCGACACCGAGATTGCCGGGTTGGCAGCGGCGGCGAGCCGACTGCCGGATGATTTTCCGGCCATTCGACTCGCCAATTGGATGTCGCTCGCGCATCCCTATTCGGTCGATCTCTATGTCGAGAAAGTGCTGGCCGAGGCGAAGCTGATCGTCGTTCGGCTTCTCGGCGGCGTCGGCTATTGGCGCTACGGCGTCGAGGAGACGCTGCGGATCGCGCGCGGCTCAGGCGCCAAAGTGGCGCTGATGCCGGGCGATACCAAATGGGACGGCGACCTTGCGGCCGAGGGCACGCTCGGCGCCGACGAAACGCGGCTTCTCTGGTCCTATCTGGTCGAGGGAGGGGCGGAGAATTTCGAAAACGCGTTGCGGTTCTCGGGCCATCTTCTCGGGTATGACGAGGCGCCTTCGCCACCGAAGAACGTGCCGGCTTTCGGCGTCTACGAGGGCGGACGGAAGCTTGAGGGCGAGGGGCCGACTGCGGCAATCGTCTTCTACCGCGCCCTCGTGCAATCGGGTCAGACGGCGCCGGTGGAAGCGCTTTCTGCGGCTCTTGCCGAACGGGGGCTGCGGCCGCTTCCGGT
Organism: Afifella aestuarii; assembly: GCF_004023665.1. NCBI lineage: Bacteria > Pseudomonadati > Pseudomonadota > Alphaproteobacteria > Hyphomicrobiales > Afifellaceae > Afifella > Afifella aestuarii. Next base: position 769,887 of record NZ_SAUF01000005.1, on the reverse strand, counting down.
TTTCGTCTCAAGCCTCAAGGCGGCGGCGGACAAAGAGTTCGTAACGGGGCTGTTTCAGGAACACGATCCTGCGCTCATCCTGAACGCCACCGCCTTCGCACTCGGCAAGACCGGCGATCCGTCTGCCGAGACCGTTCTCGATGGCGGAAGGCGGCCGGTTCTTCAGGTGACGTTCGCAGGTGTGTCCGAGGCGATCTGGCGTGAACATCCGCGCGGTCTCTCACCCTCCGATCTTACCATGAACGTGGTGCTGCCGGAGGTCGACGGACGTCTCATCGCCCGTGCCATTTCGTTCAAGGAAGAAGGGGCTTTCGAGCCGCGCACGCAGTGCCGGCCGATGGCGCATCGCCCGCTTGCCGACCGCGTCGCCTTCGTTGCCGATCTCGCGGCGGCCTGGGCGCAGCTTTCGACGAAGCCGAACGCGTCGAAACATATCGGCATCGTTCTGTCGAACTATCCGAACAAGGATGGCCGGCTCGCAAACGGTGTCGGTCTCGATGCACCCGAATCGACGGTGCGGCTCCTGACGGCGATGGCCGAGGCTGGCTATGACACCGAGGGCGCGCCCGAGACGGGCGAGGCCTTGATGCAGACGATCCTCGCCGGGCCCACGAACGCGATCGACGGACGGGTCGAGCGCACGGGCGGCGAACGGCTTTCGCTCAAGGATTATCGAGAATTCTTCCGCGCGCTGCCGGAGAACGTGCAGAGCGAGGTCGAGGCGGCCTGGGGTCGGGCTGAAGACGATCCTTTCTTCGATCCTGGCGAAGGTGCCTTTGCGCTCGCGCTGCATCGCTTCGGTCATGTCGTCATCGGCGTGCAGCCGGCGCGCGGCTACAACGTCGATCCGAAGACGAGCTATCATGACCCGGCGCTCGTGCCGCCGCATGGCTATTTCGCCTTTTATGCCTTCCTGCGGCGCTCATTCGCGGCCGATGCGCTCGTTCATATGGGCAAGCACGGCAACCAGGAATGGCTGCCGGGCAAGGCGCTTGCGCTGTCACAGGATTGCTTTCCCGAGGCCACCCTCGGGCCCGTGCCGCTCGTCTATCCTTTCATCGTCAACGATCCAGGCGAAGGGGCGCAGGCGAAGCGGCGCGCGGCCGCGGTCGTCATCGACCATCTGATGCCGCCGATGACACGCGCCGAAAGCCACGGCGCGGCGGCCGAGCTTGAATATCTGATCGACGAATATGCGGCCGCCGACCTCGTCGATCCGCGGCGCTCGAAAAAGGTCGCCGAAGCGATCGTGGAGCGAGCGGAAAGCGAAGGTTTTCTGGCCGATCTCGGGATCGCGTCGGGCAAGGAATCGCGCGAGGAAATCATTCTCAAGCTCGACGAGCAGATCTGCGATCTGAAAGAGCTGCAGATTCGCGACGGGTTGCACATTCTGGGTCAGTCTCCGGCCAGGCGGCTGAGGACCGATACGCTCGCCGCACTCGCCCGTGTGCCCCGCGGCGGAGGCGAGGCCGGGGATGCCTCGCTTTTGCGCGCACTCGCCGATGATTTCGAATTGCGCTTCGACCCGCTCGATTGCGTGCTCCATGAGCGCTGGGAAGGAAAACGGCCAAAGCTCCTGGCGGATCTCACTGACGCAGCCTGGCGTACCAACGGCGACACGGTGGAGCGGCTGGAGATCTTTGCGGCGGCGCTCGTGGAGGCGGCCGTTCCCGAAGCTGAGGCGGGCGGGCCTTCAGCGGAACCTGAAAAGGTGCTGGAAGTGGTCGACGGAGGTCCTGCGGTAACACCCGTGGCCGGCGCGCTGACGTCCGATGACACGCTCCATGTTCCGCTTTCGGGCGACGGAGCCAACCTGTCTCTGCCTCGCGATGCACCGGGCCCAAAAACCGAGGCGGTGTTGGCCCGACTGCGCGAGGCGATCGCGCCGACGCTCGATGGGTCCGGCCGGGCCGAGATCGCCGCGACGCTTGCTGCGCTGTCGGGCCGTTTCGTGGCGCCCGGGCCTTCCGGCGCGCCGACGCGCGGACGCGCCGATTGCCTGCCGACGGGACGCAATTTCTATTCCGTCGATGTCCGGGGCGTGCCGTCGCGCGCCGCCTTCGATCTCGGCTGGCGTTCGGCGCAGCTGCTGGCAGAGCGCTATTTCTCCGACGAGGGCGAATGGCCGACCGCGATGGCGCTCACCGTTTGGGGCACGTCGAACATGCGCACGGGCGGCGACGACATTGCCCAGGCGCTCGCGCTTCTTGGCACGCGCCCGGTATGGGAGCAGGCCTCGGGGCGTGTGACGGGCATCGACGTCGTGCCGCTCTCGGAGCTCGGTCGCCCGCGCATCGATGTGACGTTGCGTATCTCCGGCCTCTTCCGTGACGCCTTTCCGCATCAGATCGATCTCTTCCATCAGGCGGTGCTTGCCGTTTCGGAGCGCGAGGAACCGGAAGACGCCAATCCGATCGCCGCGCGTATCCGCCAGGACAGCGCCCGTTTGGGTGAGGCGGGGATGGGGGAGGACGATGCGCGCCGGGCAGCCTCCTTCCGGGTCTTCGGTTCCAAGCCCGGGGCCTATGGTGCCGGCCTTCAGGCGCTGATCGACGAAGGCATCTGGCAGGAGCGGGGAGATCTCGCCACAGCGTTCCTTGAATGGTCGTCCTATGCTTATGGCGGCGGTTCGGAGGGTGAAGGTGGCGAGCGCACACGAAAGCTCTTTGAGCGGCGTCTTAAGACGACCGACGCCATCGTGCAGAACCAGGACAACCGCGAGCACGATCTTCTCGATTCCGACGATTATTATCAGTTCGAGGGTGGTCTCTCGTCTGCCGTCGAAACGCTGAAAGGGTCGGCCCCGAGAGCCTATCACAACGATCATTCGCGTCCGGAGCGGCCGGTGATCCGTGGTCTCGATGAAGAACTCGCGCGCGTCGTGCGTGGGCGTGCCGCCAATCCGAAATGGATCGAGGGCGTCATGCGCCACGGTTACAAGGGCGCCTTCGAAATCGCGGCGACGGTCGATTATCTCTTCGCCTTCGCGGCCACGACGCCAGCGGTCAAACACCACCATTTCGACCAGCTCTATGCCGCCTACCTCGAAGACGAGGATGTGCGCGCCTTTCTGGCCGACAACAATGCGCCGGCGTTGAAAGAGATCGCGGCGCGTTTCAACGAAGCGATCGAGCGCGGCCTGTGGGCGCCGCGGCGCAACTCGATCCACAACGAACTTCACGAGCTCGCGAACGGAGGAAGTTTATGAGCAAGGCAGAGCTGAGCGAGGACGAGCTCAACCAGAAGCACGCCGAAAAGATGCGCCGGAAGAAAGAGGCGCGCGACAAGATCATCGCCACCAAGACGATCGAGAAGGGGCTTCTCGTCGTTCACACGGGCAAGGGCAAGGGCAAGACGACGGCGGGCTTCGGTCTCGTTTTTCGTGCGCTCGGCAATGGGATGAAAGTCGGTATCGCGCAGTTCGTGAAGGGCAAGCGCGAAACGGGCGAACGCCACGCTCTGGAGAAGTTCTCCGATCAGATCACCGTGGTCTCGACGGGCGAGGGCTTCACGTGGGAGACGCAGGATCGCGAGCATGACATCGCCGCTGCGCGCGAGGTCTGGGAAAAGGCCAAGGCGATGATCGAAGATGGAGAACACGATCTCGTTCTCCTCGACGAGCTCAACATCGTCCTGCGTTACGATTATCTGCCGCTTGAGGAAGTGCTCGAGGTGATCGAGGCGCGTCCGACGATGAAGCATGTCGTCGTGACAGGCCGCAACGCCAAGGACGAGCTCATCGAGGCCGCCGACCTCGTCACCGAGATGACGCAGATAAAGCACCCGTTCCGGTCCGGCGTGAAGGCGCAGGTCGGGATCGAATTCTAGGCTCTTTCGCCAACCCTTCGGAGTTACCGTGTCTCGTACCCCCGCCATTATGATCCAGGGCACCGGCTCGCATGTCGGCAAGTCGCTTCTGGTTGCCGGCCTCTGCCGGGCTTTCAGCAATCGGGGTCTCAAGGTGAGACCCTTCAAGCCGCAGAACATGTCGAACAATGCCGGCGTGACGGCGGACGGTGGCGAGATCGGACGAGCCCAGATGACGCAGGCGCTGGCCGCCCGCGTCCCGCCGTCCGTGCATATGAACCCGGTTCTGCTGAAGCCTGAAAGCGATATCGGCGCACAGGTGATCGTGCAGGGACGGCGCGTAGCGACGCTGAAGGCGCGTGATTACACGGTGCGCAAGCCGGAGTTCCTGTCCGCCGTGATGGACAGCTTCAACCGGCAGCTCGAGGCTGCCGATATCGTTGTCGTCGAGGGGGCTGGCTCTCCGGCAGAGGTCAATCTGCGTGAGGGCGATATCGCCAATATGGGCTTTGCGTTGGCGGCAGATGTGCCGGTCATTCTCGCCGGAGATATCGAACGCGGCGGTGTGATCGCGAGCCTCGTCGGCTCCCATGCGATCCTTGATGAGGCTGATCGCTCTCTAATTAAAGCATTTATCGTCAATCTCTTCCGTGGCGATGTTACACTTTTTGACGAAGGTATGCGGATCATCGAAGAGCGCACCGGATGGGCCGGCCTCGGCGTCGTGCCGCATTTTCCGGGCGCCGCGAAGCTGCCGGCAGAGGATGTGCTCGGGCTCGAAGAACCCGCGGAGACACCGAAAAAAGGTGCTGCCATCGTGAAGGTGGTGGTGCCGCGTCTCGGCCGCATCGCCAATTTCGACGACCTCGACCCGTTGCGGCAGGAGCCGTCCGTCGAACTCGTCATCCTCGAGCCGGGCGAGGCGCTGCCGGGCGACACCGATCTCGTGCTTCTTCCGGGTTCGAAGTCGACGATCGCCGATCTGGCGGCGCTGCGCGAGGCCGGCTGGGATATCGATATCGCCGCGCATGTGCGCCGGGGGGGCCACGTTCTCGGGATCTGCGGAGGGTTTCAGATGCTCGGCCGCCTGATCGCGGACAAGGACGGCATCGAAGGCGCCCCTCAGAATGTGCGTGGTCTCGGGCTTCTCGACGTCACCACGAACCTCACCGCCGACAAGACGACGGTGCCAGTGCGGGGCGTGCATGTGGCCACGGGCGCGGAGTTCTCGGGCTACGAGATCCATGTCGGCGAGACCGTGGGGCCCGGCCGCTCCGAACCGTTCGCAATGCTCGAAGGGCACCCGGATGGGGCTGTCGCCTATGATGGGCGCGTCATGGGCACCTATGCGCACGGCCTCTTCGGCTCCGACGCTTTCAGAGGGGCTTTCCTCGCCAATCTCGGTGCGACAAGCAGCACGCGCTACGACGAGGGCGTCGAAGAGGTCCTCGATGCCCTGGCGCAGCATCTCGAAGAACATCTGTCGCTCGACCGGATTTTTGAGATCGCGGCCTCTCGCGGTTCGGACGAGCGCAAGAGCGCCTGAGCTCACGCCAGCCCCGAGCGGCGAAGACTTCACTCCTGTGACGCTTCGCCGAGGGTGCAGGAAGCGCTCCTGTTATCCCCAGATCAGGAGCGCGCTGATGGCCACCAGCGCCAGGCCAAGCAGCCATGTCGCGTCGGCGAGCCTCAATCCGCGGCGGAGATCCTTGAGCGTCGCCTCGTGGCGGCCTTCTGCGTTCAGCCAGGCGCCTTCGACGGCGTCGTTCCCGTATCTTCGTGGTCCTCCGAAAGCGAGGCCAAGCGCCCCCGCGAGTGCCGCCTCGGGCCAGCCGGCATTCGGCGAGCGATGCAGCGGCGCGTCGCGCCGCGCGGCCTTCAGGGCCTGTCTCGGGGAGGCTTCGGCGAACGCCGCGGCAGCCGCGATGAGGAGCGCGGAAAGCCGAGCGGGGACATAATTTGCAAGATCGTCGAGACGCGCCGCGGCGTAGCCGAAATCCTGATAGCGCTCGTTCTTATGTCCGATCATGGAATCGGCCGTGTTGAGCGCCTTGTAGGCGAGGAGACCGGGGATTCCGCCGACGAGATACCAGAAAGCCGGCGCCACCAGCCCATCAGAAAAGTTCTCCGCCAGCGATTCGAGGGCTGCGCGGTTGACGCCGGCTTCGTCGAGTTGGGTGACGTCGCGGCCGACGATCCAGGAGAGGGCTTTCCGCGCCGGGCCGATGCCGCCCTCTGCCATGGCGTCGCCGACGGCCTGGACATGCTCCAAAAGGCTCTTCTGAGCGAGGAAGACTGAGACGAGCAGCGCTTCAACGATCAGAGAGAGGGGCAGTGCTGCTGCGATCCGGTTCAGCACGACACCCGCGAAGACCGCGAGCCCGAGAAGGACGGCGACGGCGAGCATGCCACGCTTGCGGCGTTCGTCACCGGTTTTTCGTTCATCGTTGAGGCCTTGATCGAGACCCTCGATCAAGCGTCCGATCCAGGCGACCGGATGGCCGATCTTCTTCCACAATTCGTCCGGGTCTCCGACGAGGCGGTCGATCAGAAGGCCGAGGGCAAGAACGACAAGACGGCTCATGATGGCAAAATCTCGTTGAAAGCGACCTCGAGCCGACGAAGTTCGCTCTCGTCGCCCGGAAGCCCGAGGCGGAGCGAGTCGGGTCGGTCGGTGAAGATGCGGGTCCAAATGCCTTGCGCGGCAAGACCGCGGTGCATCTCGCCCACGCGGTCGTCGCGAATGAGGGTCAGAAGTGGAGACTGGCTTTCGAATTGCAGGCCATGGGAGGCCAGGAGCGCCCGGAGTTCTCGTGCCCGCGTGTCGAGGTTGAGGCGCGTGTTTTCCCGCCATTCTCTGTCGGCGAGCGCCTCACGGCCGATGGTGATCGCCAGCTGCGAGATGGGCCAGTCTCCGAGGCGCTCGCGCAGCGGCGCAAGGAGCTGCGGGTGCGCGATGATGAAGCCGAGGCGCAGTCCGGGCAGGCCGTAGAATTTTCCGAACGAACGTAGCACGACGAGATTCTGCATCCGGCTCATGAACGGGATCACCGACGTGCGTTCAGTCAGCGCGTCCTCATAAGCTTCGTCCACCACGACGAGATCAGCGTCCTGCCGGCTCTCTGCGAGCGACAGAATCGTCTCCGGCGACAGAACTCTCCCGTCGGGATTGTTGGGATTGACCAGAATGACGCTTGTGCGCGCCGGAATCTCGCTCGGCGCCCTGATGACAGGGATCAGGTTATCGAAAGCCGTGCGATAGGACGCATACGAGGTGTCGAGAAGAACCGCCTTCCTCATGAGAGAGGGGAGTTGGCGTATGACCGGCTCGATGCCGGCCACGGGCAGGATCTCGGCGTCTTCCGGAACCCGGTAAGCGTCTCTTGCTGCGGCCATCACTGAGTCGAGATCACCCCGGGACGGCAGTCGCTCCAGGGCGACCTCGTCGAGATTGATGCGTTCCCGCCATGGCCATGCATGGGGATTGATTCCCGTCGACAAATCGAGCCAGTCGTCGCGGAAAATGCCGTAGAGAGCCCCCGCCGCCGCCGGGTCGCCGCCGTGATACATTTCGTTTTCCTTTGCCCGCGGGCCTCATAGCGCAACTCAAGCCCCTGCGACGAGGCCTGGGCTTCCCAAAAAGCGGGATGCAGCCCCCCGCAGCATCTTTTTGCCGCGGGGGCTGCTTGTGCTTGTCGGACCGGCAAAGCTTTGCTACGGGAGCGCCTCTGGCCTCGTGGCGGAGTGGTGACGCAGCGGACTGCAAATCCGTATACCCCGGTTCGATTCCGGGCGAGGCCTCCAGAGCTCTCCCATCCTCGCAGAGACGACTCCCACCTCCGAAGATGAAGTTCGCGTCCTCCTGTTGAGATTGTCCTAGACGGTCTTGAGCTACGATCTGCAGCTCTTTCTGCGGGCTTTTCCATGTTTGCCGGCGGCCTTGCTTGTCGCACCGCTCGACCCCCGCTAGGAAAGACGACGCAACGGTCAGGAACGAGCCATGACAGACAATGAAACCCTGCGTCAGCGGATGGTCGACAACCAGATCCGCACCCGGGACGTCACCGATCGTGAACTCATTCAGGCATTTCTGAATGTGCCCCGCGAGCGCTTCGTGTCCGGAGTGCAGCAACCTTTCGCTTATTCCGACCTGGACTTGCCGCTCGAATCGCCGGGACGCGTGCTTCTCAGTCCCGCACTTCTCGGCCGGATCATCCAGGCGATGGAGATTACACCTAAGGAGGTGGTGCTCGATCTCGGTTGCGGGCGGGGCTACGCCTCGGCACTCATGGCGCGTCTTGCCGAAGCGGTCGTCGCTGTCGAGCCGGACGAGGAGCTGCGTCACGCCGCAGAGGCCAATATGGTCTCTTTGAAAATCGATAACGTTGCGATCGTCGAAGGGTCTCTGACCGAGGGGTATCCCTCAGAGGGGCCGTACGATGCGATTCTCATTGCAGGGGGAATCCAGGTGATTCCGCCGGCGATTTTCGAGCAGCTGAGCGAATACGGCCGGCTTGCCACGATCGAGATGAACGGTGAGGCGGGGCGTGTGATGCTCTATTCGCGCGTCGGTACCCATACCAGCGGCAGGCCGGTTCTCGATGCGACGGCACCAGTCATTCCGGGCTTCGAGCGCAAGCGCGAGTTCGTTTTTTGAGGCTTTTGACACCGGATTGCCGGGTGTTGCAGAAGGGCCGCAGCCGATAATAGAAATGCCGGAGGTCGTAGCAAAGGCGGCGAGTTTCGTGCATCTGATGTTAAAACCCATATGACCGCGAGCGGCGGTCGCAGCTTCCGGTAGACGTCGTGCTCCTGACCCCATGTAGATACTCCCTGGGCGTTGTTCTCGCCGCTACGCTTCTGGCTTCCCCCGCCGGAGCAGAGAGCATCACCGAGGCGCTCGCCTCAGCCTATTGGAACAACCCGACGATCAATTCTCAGCGTGCCGAAACGCGCGCTGTCGACGAGAACGTGCCGATCGCCAAGGCCGGAAACCGGCCTCAGGTATCCGCTTACGGTGAAATCGACGGTACGCATACTGGCGGCTATGCACGTTCTGGGCGCGTAGGAGCCGATTTCAGCCGTAACACCTCGGACCTCGCAGTCGGTGTTCAGGTTCAGCAGAACCTGTTCAACGGGTTTCAGACCCGCAACGCGGTGAGCGGCGCGACCTCCAACGTCTATGCCAGTCGCTTCGCGCTGGAAAGCACGGTTCAGGACGTCCTTCTCGATGCAGCCCAAGCCTATATGGATGTGCTGCGTGACGAGGCGCTGTTGCGGTTGCGACGCCAGAATATCGACTTTCTCGATGAGCAATTGCGAGCCGCGCAAGACCGCTTCGACGTTGGCGAGAATACCCGCACGGACGTTGCGCAGACGCGCGCCGAGTTGAGCCTTGCGCAGTCGAACCTCAGCCTGGCTGAAGCTAATCTCGTTGCCAGCAAGGCGATCTACCGCCAGGTCGTCGGTCACGAGGCCAACAATCTTCAGCTGACGTTCCCGTTCCGGAACAAATTGCCGAGCTCGCTTCAGCAGGCGCTTTCGCTCAGTCTCGACCGGCATCCGTCCATCATTGCGGCGCAATACGCCATGGATGCGGCTGCCTATGATGCGAAGCGGATCGAGGGCGAGCTTTTGCCGACCGTCAGCGTCACTGGCAATCTGCAGAAAGAGATCGGCGTCGGGCGGCCTGACAACACCGAGACGGCGCAGATCATCGGCCGCGTCTCGATCCCGATCTATCAGGGTGGCTCGGTTTCGGCCCGGGTGCGGCAGGCGAAGGAGCTTCTTGGCCAGCGGCGTATCGAGGTGGATGTGGCGCGCGAGCAGGTGCGTGCCTCGACCGTTGCGGCCTGGGGCACTCTCGAGGCGACCAACGCCTCGATTCTCGCTGCCACGGCGCAGGTCGCCGCTTCGGATATCGCCCTGCAGGGCGTGATCGAGGAGCAGCGGGTCGGTCAGCGCACACAGCTCGACGTCTTGGACGCCCGCAGCACGCTTCTCGACGCCAACGTCAATCGCGTGGTGAGCCAGCGTGACCGCATCGTGGCGGCTTTCTCGCTGCTCGCTGCGGTGGGCCGACTAAATGCAGATGCTCTGAACCTCCCGGTGGAGCGCTATCATGCTGAAGCCCATTACGAGGCCGTGAAGGACAAGTGGTTCGGTCTGAGAACGCCGGACGGTCGCTGAGGCGAACGAAACGGTTTCTTTTGTTTCGACCGTTCCCCTCGGCATCAGAAGCACTGGGGGAGCTCGCGGATAGCTCCATTTCCGCCAGTGCCGCGTGCTCTTGCGCTTTTTATCGATGCCGGTGCCGCCCAGCGCACAGGCGTCCCGTCCCACGCGCCGCAGCCATTCCGCAGACGGTTGCTTCCTCAGACGGTGCACGCATCTCGCGTGCCCGGCCTGGGGATTATGCGTTTAAGCCCCTGGTGATGGGCTTTCTTTAACCTTCAAATGCGCATGTACAACCAAAGCGATTCGATGTGTGGAGGCTGAGGCCTCTGCCCAGGGAGCATTTTATGGCTAATCCGAGCGCGGCACAGGAACCGACCATGGAGGAGATCCTGGCGTCGATCCGCCAGATCATTTCCGAGGACGGCGACAAGTCGGAGGCGCGTGCTTCGAGGTCTCTCCGCGTCGCCATCGAGGATGACGAAGCCGAACCGACGGTGTCTTCCGCCCGGCCTGATGCCGTTCAGTCTGATGCTCCTCAGTCTGTTGCCGCTCAACATGTGACCCCTCAGCCTGTCGATGAGCCTGCTGCTCCGGCTCAGGAAGCCGTCGCAGAGCCGTCTGTCGCCGAGGACATGGCCGACGACGAGGAGGATGATTTTCCGGATTTCTCCGCCCCGTTTGAGACTGCCGTCGGCGTTGAGGCTCCGTCGCCGGAGCCTGAGCCGGTTGAGGAAGCAAAGGCTGCCGAGACGGCGGTACCGGAGGCCGTGCAGCCTTCCTTTGGCCATCGCGCAGGGCCAGAGACGGTCGAGCCGGCGAGGTCGGCGGCGAAGGAGCCCAGCTCTATGACGACTTATGAAGCGCATGCGCGCTCCGAGGACCGGCTCTTGTCCGATGATGCGGATGAGGCGGTATCCGGCGCTTTCAATTCTTTGGCGCATACCATTCTGTCTCAGAATGCCCGCACCTTGGAGGATCTCGTCTCCGAGATGCTGCGGCCGATGCTGAAAGAATGGCTCGACGACAATCTGCCCCCGCTTGTGGAGCGGCTCGTCAGAGAAGAGATCGAGCGCGTTTCCCGCGGACGTCGCTGATCAAGCCCGTCGCGGCCCTCGGTCGCGGCGACCCCTTTCTTCGCAGCCGTTCAGGCTGCTGATCCAGACCGCTTGTTGACAGGCGGCGGGCGCACCAGTTTAACCGCGGCGGTTTCAGCGCCCGCTTCCGGGCCCATGGTGCGTTTCCCTCATGCTAGAAAAGACCTTCGACGCAAAGAACGTCGAACCCCGTATTTCCCAGAAATGGCTTGATGCCGATGCCTTCCGTGCCGGTGCCGGTGCGGAACCCGGCGCAGACACGTTCGCAGTGGTCATCCCGCCGCCGAACGTGACCGGCTCCTTGCATATGGGGCACGCACTCAACAACACGCTGCAAGATGTGCTCGTGCGCTACAACCGCATGCAGGGCAGGGACGTCCTGTGGCAGCCGGGCATGGACCATGCCGGCATCGCCACGCAGATGGTCGTCGAGCGGCAGATGATGCAGCGTCAGGAGCCGGGGCGCCGCGATATCGGCCGCGAGGCCTTCGTGGAGAAGGTCTGGACCTGGAAGGCCGAGTCGGGCGGCATGATCCTCAATCAGCTGAAACGCCTCGGGGCTTCCTGCGACTGGTCGCGTGAGCGCTTCACCATGGATGAGGGGCTGTCGGCGGCCGTCATCAAGGTGTTCGTGCAGCTCTACAAGGAAGGGCTGATCTACAAGGACAAGCGGCTCGTCAACTGGGATCCGAAGCTCCTGACGGCGATTTCCGACCTCGAAGTGCAACAGGTCGAGATGAAGGGGCATCTGTGGCACTTCAAATACCCGATCGAGGGAGAGGAAGGCCGCTACATCACCGTCGCTACCACCCGCCCCGAGACCATGCTGGGCGATACGGGCGTGGCCGTGCATCCGGAAGACGAGCGCTACCGCGATCTCATCGGCAAGAACGTGATCCTGCCGCTCGTCGGCCGCCGTATTCCGATCGTGGCCGATGAGTATGCCGATCCCGAAGCCGGCTCGGGCGCTGTGAAGATCACCCCGGCCCACGACTTCAACGATTTTGAAGTCGGGCGACGGAATGATCTCGCCATGGTCAACGTCATGGACGTGGAGGCCAATCTCGTCCTCGACGGCAACGAAGATTTTCTGCGCGATGTGCCGGAGAGTGCGGAACTTGCCGAAACCGTCTCGGCCCTTCATGGGCAAGACCGCTTCACGGCGCGCGACAAGGTCGTCGCGATGATGGATGAGCGAGGTCTTCTGGAGAAGATCGAAGAGCACGTCCATGTCGTGCCGCACGGCGATCGCGGCGGCGTGCCGATTGAGCCGTTCCTGACGGACCAGTGGTACGTGGACGCCGTCACCCTGGCAAAGCCTGCGATCGCTTCCGTTCGCGAGGGGCGCACGACTTTCGTCCCGAAGAATTGGGAAAAGACCTATTTCGAGTGGATGGAGAACATCCAGCCCTGGTGCATTTCACGCCAGCTGTGGTGGGGACATCGGATTCCGGCCTGGTACGGGCCGGATGGCGAGGTCTTTGTGGAGGCCTCCGAGGAAGAGGCGGAAGCCGCCGCTTACCGCCATTACGGCAGCCGGGTGAAACTCGACCGCGACGAGGATGTGCTCGACACTTGGTTCTCCTCGGCGCTCTGGCCGTTTTCCACGCTCGGCTGGCCCGACGAGACGGCGGAGCTCGCCCGTTATTATCCGACGAACGTGCTCGTGACGGGCTTCGACATCATCTTCTTCTGGGTCGCCCGGATGATGATGTTCGGACTGCATTTCATGAAGCAGGAGCCCTTTGCGGACGTCTACATCCACGCCCTCGTGCGCGACGAGCACGGCGCGAAGATGTCGAAGTCGAAGGGTAACGTCATCGATCCGCTGGAACTCATCGAGGAGTTCGGCGCGGACGCGCTGCGTTTCACGCTGGCTGCCATGGCGGCGCAGGGGCGCGACATTAAGCTGTCTCCGCAACGTGTTGCCGGATATCGCAATTTCGGAACCAAACTGTGGAATGCCGCGCGCTTCTGTCAGATGAAGGGCTGCCGGCTGGATACGACTTTCGATCCGGCCGAGGCGAAACTGCCGGTCAATCGCTGGATCCTGACGGAAGCTGCCCGCACGGTTGCCGCAGTCACCGAAGGCATCACGGCGTACCGTTTTAACGAAGCCGCCGATGCCATCTATCACTTCGTCTGGGACACGTTCTGCGATTGGTATTTGGAGCTCATCAAGCCGGTGCTCGACGGAGACGACGAAGCGGCTGCGGTCGAGACACGGGCGGTTGCCGGCCGGGCTCTCGTCGATATCCTGAAGCTTCTGCATCCCTTCAGCCCGTTCATCACCGAGGCGCTTTGGGATGAACTCGGCGGAAAGGAGGCCGGGCTTCTGGCACTCGCGTCCTGGCCGGAAAGTGCGTTTGGTGACGAAGCTTCAGCGGACGATATCAACTGGCTGGTTCTGCTCGTCTCGTCGATCCGATCGGTTCGTGCGGAGATGAACGTGCCGGCCGGTGCCCGTACGCCGCTCGTGGTTTGCGCAGCCTCCGAGCTGACGCAGGAGCGGCTTGCCCGCCATCAGGCGGCGATCGAACGGCTCGCGCGGGTGGACGCCATCTCGACCGCCCCGGATGTGCCGAAGAACGCGGCACAGTTTCTCGTGGGCGAGGCGACCTGTGCCTTGCCGCTTGAGGGCGTGATCGACTTCGATGCCGAACGCTCGCGCCTTGAGAAAGAGATCGGCAAGGTCGACGGCGAGATCTCACGCCTCGACAAAAAGCTCAGCAACGAGAAATTCGTGGCCCGGGCGCCTGAAGAGGTCGTTGCGGCAGAACGTGAGAAACGCGCGGAATACGTCGCCGATCGCGAACGTTTGGCCGCCGCGCTCGGACGGCTGAGCGATACGCACTGATCGGAGCATTTGACGGGGCCATAACTATGGCCCCGTTGCGCGCCTATTCCTACGCAGGGTGCTTCGGCCGAAGCATCGCCTTGCAGAAGCGTCGCCTCACATTTGTCGCGTTTTGTCGTGTGAAACGGCTCCGTGCGGAGAGTCGCTGTGGCCATTGCGCAACAGCCGCTTAGCGCGAGAAGCTCACCCCCTTAGACCCATTAACAAGCGCCACGTTTCAGTCATAAACGAAGCGCAGGCGGAGCTTTATGGCGAAGGCTCCACCTGGGGCAAGAGTTCATGGGGCTTAGGGGCATGGACGCGAAAAGTTTTGATAAGTCACGTCTGCCAAGCCGCCATGTGACAGAGGGGCCGTCGCGTGCACCGCATCGCTCCTATTACTATGCGATGGGTCTCGGGACTGAGGAAATCCATCAGCCGTTCGTGGGGGTGGCAACCTGCTGGAACGAGGCTGCGCCGTGCAACATTGCGCTGTCGCGACAGGCGCAGGTCGTCAAGAAGGGCGTTGCAGCGGCCAAAGGTACGCCGCGTGAATTCACCACCATTACCGTGACCGATGGGATCGCTATGGGTCACGCCGGGATGAAGGCCTCGCTCGCGTCGCGCGAGGTGATCGCCGATTCCGTCGAGCTGACCATGCGGGGCCATTGCTACGACGCTCTGATCGGTCTTGCCGGCTGCGACAAATCCCTGCCCGGAATGATGATGGCGATGGTGCGCCTCAACGTGCCGTCGATCTTCATCTATGGCGGGACGATCCTTCCCGGCAGTTTTCGCGGTAAGGAGGTCACCGTCCTCGACGTCTTCGAAGGCGTCGGGAAGCATCTGAGCGGCGAGTTCACCGACGAGGATCTTGCCGAGCTGGAAGCGGTTGCCTGTCCTTCAGCCGGCGCGTGCGGGGCGCAGTTCACGGCCAACACCATGGCGACGGTTTCTGAGGCGATCGGGCTCGCTCTGCCGTATTCGGCCGGCGCGCCGGCGCCCTATGAGTTCCGTGACCGTTTCTGCTATGCGGCCGGCGAGCAGATCATGGAGCTTCTCGCGCAGCAGATCCGTCCGCGAGATATCGTGACGCGCAAGGCGTTGGAGAACGCCGCAACGGTGGTTGCAGCCTCGGGTGGATCCACGAATGCCGGGCTGCATCTGCCGGCGATCGCGCATGAATGCGGCATCGACTTCGATCTCTTCGAAGTTGCGAAAATTTTTAAACGTACGCCCTACATTGCCGACCTCAAGCCAGGCGGAAAGTATATCGCCAAGGATATGTTCGAGGCAGGCGGCATCCCGTTGTTGATGAAAACGCTTCTCGATAACGGATTCTTGCACGGAGACTGCATGACAGTCACCGGCCGCACAATTGCCGAAAATCTGGAACATGTTCAGTGGAACGATGAGCAGGACGTGGTTCATCCCGCGAACAAACCGATTAGCCCGACAGGCGGCGTGGTCGGTCTTTCAGGAAATCTCGCCCCTGATGGCGCGATCGTGAAAGTCGCGGGCATGACCAATCTGCGTTTCAAAGGTCCGGCGCGCTGCTTCGATACGGAAGAGGAATGTTTTGAGGCCGTGCGGAGCCGCCAGTACCAGGAGGGAGACGTTCTGGTGATCCGCTATGAAGGCCCGAAAGGTGGGCCTGGCATGCGCGAAATGCTGTCCACGACCTCCTCTCTCTATGGGCAGGGCATGGGCAGCAAAGTGGCGTTGATCACGGATGGACGCTTCTCCGGCGCGACGCGCGGGTTCTGCATCGGCCATGTCGGGCCGGAAGCGGCCGTGGGCGGACCGATCGCTCTCCTTCAGGATGGCGACATCATCGAGATCGATGCTGAGGCCGGGACGATCTCGGTCGAGCTCGACGACACGGAATTGGATCGTCGGCGTCAAAGATGGACGTCGCGCGAGACGGATTATCGCTCCGGCGCTTTGTGGAAATACGCGCAGACCGTCGGAGCGGCGCGAAAAGGTGCCGTGACGCATCCGGGCGGCGCGGCGGAAACGGTGTGCTATGCGGATCAGTAGTGTTCTGCCGGTCGCGTGTCTGGCGGTGGCGATGGCGACGCCTGCCTTCGCCTTCGATCCCGATACGTCGGCCCGCGAGGCGTTTCGTGAAGGATATATCGCCTACAAACAGGGCCACACGGCCGAGGCTCTGGAAGCGCTTTCCTATGCCGCGGACAAGGGGCACACTGCCGCGTTGTGGAAGCTCGGGCGCATCTATGCCACCGGCGACGGTGTCAGCGAGGATGACGCGCACGCCTTTCGGATCTTCGCCAAGATCGCCAACGACTATGCCGACGGCAACCCGCGCGGCTCGGATGCACGCTTTGTCTCCGATGCCTTCGTCGCGCTTGCGGGCTATTTTCGTGACGGGATCGCGGGAACGGTCGTCGCCGATGAGGGGAAGGCCCGGCGGTTTTATTCCTATGCCGCGTCCTACTTCGCAGATCCGGAGGCCCAGTTTCAGCTCGGCATGATGTATCTGAACGGCCGCGGCGGCGAAAAGAACGATCGTCAGGCGGCGCGCTGGCTGAAACTCGCGGCCGACAAGGGCCATGCGCAGGCCCAGGCGGAATTTGGGCGGCTCCTGTTCGACGGCATCGGCATCCGGCGCAATGCGGTGAAAGGGCTGATGTGGCTCTCAATCGCGCGCAATTCCTACCGTGGCGACGACGCCATCCAATCGCTCCATGAGGAGGCCTTTGCGGCTGCGAGCGAGAACGATCGCCGCACGGCTATGGCTCTGGCGGAGGATTACCTCGCCAAGAGCAAGACGAAATAGCTTTCGTCTCTCCTCCGCCTGCGGGCTTCATCTCCTCGCAATCGCTTATCGACGAAGGCTGCCGTCATCCGGTGGATCGCTGTCGTCCAAGCCGTCTCGTGTAGCTAGCGTTCTTCAGACCGAGCCATCCGGGCCGGCATTGCTGCGCGACGCTAATTCCTTCCACTGAGTTTCCGCTTTTTGCCATTGGCTTCCGCCCGGCGATCGGGCATGACTTCGTCATGCGCTTTATGAGGCACGTGCTAGGTGACAGATTCGTCGGTGGCCTGATCGCCATCGTCGTCGCCTATATGCTTCTTTTGCAGGGCGTTTCAGGCGCTTATGCCATCGGCTTCATGGCCGGGGGCAACTCGACCGCCCTGTGCAATCCGCTCGCAACGCCTGACCACAAGGGGGAAGGCAAGAACCACGACAACGGGGTATGTCCCTGTTGTTCTGGGCTCTGTCATTCCTCGAGCCTCATGCTGCCTGCGGTGCCGCAAGATGGCGCTATTCTCCTTTCGGGTTACGGGCCATTTCTTGTGGTTGGCCGCGACGTTAGGGGCAGTGCCTCGCATCCGTCCGAGCTGCGTCTTGCAGCCGAAGCCCGAGCGCCACCCGTTCTCTCCAGCTGACGCCTTTTCCCGTCCGGCCTCTGCCGGTGGTTCTCTTTATGCGCAGATGGAGAAATCGATGCGCCTTGTTGCACACCTCATTGCGGCTGCTCTCGTTTTTGTCGCCATACCCGCTCTCGCTCACGGATACAAGCTCGGCAATCTCGAGATCGGGCATCCCTGGACACGAGCGACGCCGCCTTCGGCCACCGCCGGCGGCGGGTTTTTGAAGATCACGAATACCGGCGATGAGGACGACCGTCTCATCTCCGCGTCATCGTCGATTTCCAGCCGGGTGGAACTTCACACCATGGATATGTCGGGTGGCGTGATGAAGATGCGCCAGCTCGAAGATGGCATCCCGGTTCCGGCCGGAGCGACGGTCGAACTGAAGCCCGGCAGCCTGCATGTCATGTTCATCGATCTGACAGCTCCCATCGAAGAAGGGGCGATCGTCCCGGTCACGCTCACTTTCGAGAGGGCTGGCTCGGTCGACGTGGAAATGCCCGCTTCGGCTGTGGGGGCTCCTGGCCCGAACGGCGATGCGATGAAGATGGACGGGCACACGATGGATAGGCCGGAAAACGGCAAAGCTCAGTGATGTCGATGCGCAAAATTTGGCTGTTCGTTGCGGGAGCGGTAGCGATTCTCGCAGTTTCGGCGGTCTTCGCCGGTCTGCTGACGCCTCCTGAACGGTTGCAGCAAAGCGTTGGGGTGGCCGCCATTGGCGGCCCCTTCACGCTCGTCGATGAGGACGGCAGGACCGTCAGCGAGGAGGATTTCCGCGGCAAGCCGACGGTGATCTATTTCGGTTTCACCTTCTGCCCCGATGTCTGCCCGACGACGCTTTACGAGCTCTCGGGTCTGATCAAGCGGCTGGGGGACGATGCCGAGAAGCTCAATTTCCTCTTCGTCTCGGTCGACTGGGAGCGCGATGGGCCGGAGAAGATGAAGGATTACGTCTCCGCCTTCGATCCGCATATCCGCGGGCTCTCCGGCAACGAAGCGCAGATCGAGGAAATCGCGAAGGCCTATAAGATCTATTACAAGAAGGTCCCGACCGATGATGGCGACTACACGATCGATCACACGGCGTCCGTCTATCTGATGGATCAGGACGGAAAATTCGTCGGAACCCTAAATTACGGTGAGGACAGCGATTCGATGTTCGCAAAGCTGAAGCGGCTTGCCGAAAACGCCTGACCTTCACGTCGGCCTCAGCTGAGTGCGATCCACACCGGGACATGATCTGAGGGCTTTTCCCAGGCACGCACATGCTTGTCGATGCCCACGCCTGCGAGACGGTCGGCGGCTTCGGGCGACAGGAGAAGATGGTCGATGCGGATGCCGTTGTTCTTCTGCCAGGCGCCGGCCTGGTAGTCCCAGAACGTGTAGATGTCGCCCGCATCGGTCACCGCACGCAGGGCGTCTGTCAGGCCCCGTGCGGTAAGCTTCCTGTAGGCATTGCGCGTTTCGGGCTGGAAGAGGGCATCGTCCGTCCACCTTTCCGGGTGACGGGCATCGATCGGCTCCGGGATGATGTTGAAATCGCCGGCCAGAACGAAGGGCTCTTCGAGCGCCAGCCGCTCGTCCACCCAGGTCTCCAGGCGTCCCATCCAGGCGAGCTTGTAGGAGAATTTCTCCGTCCCGATCGGATTGCCATTCGGCATGTACGCGGAGACGACACGGACGATACCGCCGTTGTCGTCCGGCACGATCGCCTCCAGGAAGCGGGCCTGGACGTCGTCTTCGTCGCCGGAAAGACGCGGCGTCACGTCTTCCAGCGGTCGTTTCGACAGGATCGCGACGCCGTTGAAGCCTTTCTGGCCATGCGTGGCGACATTGTAGCCGAGCGCTTCGATCGGTTCGCGCGGGAATGCTTCGTCGACCGATTTGATTTCCTGCAGGCAGACGACGTCGGGGCTCGCTTCTCCGAGCCAGGTGACGAGGCCATCAAGGCGCGCTTTCACGCCGTTGATGTTCCAGGTGGCAATCTTCAACGGCCTGTCCGATCTCTGCGCGCCTTTGTCGGTCGGCGCGTTCTGTGTGTCAGATTGAGAAGCTGGTGCCGCAGCCGCACGAGGCGGTGGCATGCGGGTTTTTGATCTGGAAGGACTGACCCATCAAATCGTCGACGAAGTCGATCACAGCGCCCTCCATAAAGGGAAGCGACATGGAATCGATCAGCACCGTCGCCCCGTCGCGCGCGAGCACGAGATCGTCGTCGTCATGCGGGTCCTGGACGAGATCGTAACGGTACTGAAAGCCGGAACAGCCGCCGCCTTCGACGGAAATCCGCAGCGCCGTCTCCTCAGGCTCGCCGGAGAGAATTTTGGCGATGCGCTTTGCCGCACGATCCGTCAAAACAACCGCCGTCTCCGGGGCTTGTTCGGTCGTCGGGGCGCTGATCGTCGAGGCCTCGGTCATGGTGGCCACCTTGCTCATCTCAATGCATCGTAGCTAAGAAGCACCGCCCCGCAAGTCAATCGTAGCCAGATCATGAGTGCGAGCCTTCCTCGTCATCTCCTCAAGCACGGCGCCCGCTGGAAAGCGCCTTACGCCACAGGCCCGGAAGAGGGGGGTGCCCGTGTGCATGAGGAGACGGAGGATCCTCTGCGTTCGCCGTTCCAGCGTGACCGAGACCGGATCGTGCATTGCACTGCGTTCCGGAGACTGAAGCACAAGACGCAGGTCTTCATCCGGCCGGAAGGTGATCATTTCCGAACGCGGCTGACGCATTCCCTGGAGGTTGCGCAGGTTGCGCGCTCGATTGCGCGTCCCTTGGGTCTCGACGAAGATTTGACGGAGGCGATCGCGCTTGCACACGATCTCGGGCACACGCCGTTCGGCCATGCCGGCGAACGGGCTTTGAGTGCCGCTCTCGGCGAATATGGCGGCTTTGATCATAACGTTCAGAGCCTGCGCGTCGTTACGCGACTGGAGCGGCGCTATGCGCGCTATGACGGTCTCAATCTGTCGCGCGCCTCTTTGGAAGGCCTCGTCAAACACAACGGACCGCTAAAAGGAAAGGTGTCGGCTCTCTCTCCGGTGGTGATGGAGCTCAATGAGGCGCTCGACCTCGATTTGGAAAATTATGCAGGCGCGGAAGCCCAGATCGCTGCGATTTCCGACGACATCGCCTATGATGCGCACGACATCGACGACGGGTTGCGCTCCGGCCTCCTGCATCCCGAAGACCTTGTCGAGGTTCCGCTGACGGCGCGCATCATCGGCGCACTCGATCGAACCTTTCCCGCGCTGGAGCGCTCGCGTTTTGCGGCCGAGCTCACGCGGCGGTTGATTACCGTGATGATCATCGATGTGCTTGTCGAGACGGCCGGGCGGCTTGAGGGTGCGGCGTCGATGCGTGCGGTCACCCATGCCGGCGAGCCGACGGTCGGTTTCTCGCAGAACATGGCGCGCGAGGAGAAGGAGCTGAAAGGCTTCCTCTTTTCGCGGCTTTATCGCCATGAGAGCGTCATGCTAGCGGCCCATGCCGGTGAGGCGATCGTGACGGATCTCTTCGAGCGCCTGCATTCGGAGCCTGAGTTCCTGCCCGACGAGTGGCAGGCAGAGCTCGATATGAGCGATAAACGGAGGCGGGCCCGCCGTGCGGCCGATTATATCGCCGGGATGAGCGACGGCTTTGCAGTTGCCGAGCATCGGCGCCTGTTTGACCACACCCCCGATCTCGGCTAGGGGCCAAGCCTATCAACGGTATGCCGCGTAGATGGCAACGGATATTCCAGCATGAACCTTTTTGATGATTTTGCGGAGCGGGTCCGGGCCGCTATCGCCCGGGTCGTAACGGAAAGCGAGATCGCGCCGGAGCTTCTTGCGCGCGTGGTGGTCGAGCCGCCGCGCGATGCCGCGCACGGCGACCTTGCCACCAACGCTGCGCTGGTGCTCGCAAAACCCCTGGCGATGAAGCCGCGTGATCTCGCGACCAGGCTCGGTGCCGAGCTCTCGCGCCACGACGATGTGGACGCGGTGGAGATTGCCGGCCCTGGCTTCCTCAATTTGCGTCTGGCCCAATCCTTCTGGGCGCGGGAACTCGCGGCCATCCTGAAAGCCGGCGACCGCTATGGCTACGTGCCGGCGGGGCAGGGTGCGGCCGTCAACATCGAATACGTCTCGGCCAACCCCACCGGACCGTTGCATGTCGGCCATTGCCGCGGTGCCGTCGTCGGTGATGCGATCGCAAACCTTTTGGCGGCCTCCGGTCAGGCGGTGACGCGGGAATATTACATCAACGATGCCGGCTCGCAGGTCGATCAGCTCGCGCGCTCCGTCCATCTGCGCTACCGCGAAGCGCTTGGCGAGACGGTCGGCGAGATCCCGAAGGGGCTCTATCCGGGCGATTATCTCGTTCCCGTCGGCACGGCGCTGGCTGATAAATATGGTGATGCGCTCAAGGGCCAGGATGAAGCCGATTGGCTGCCTCTGGTGCGCGACTTCGCGATCGCTGCGATGATGGAGAATATCCGCAACGATCTCGCCAGCCTCAATATCCGTCACGACGTGTTCTTCTCCGAGCGTTCGCTGATGGGGAACGGCCGTGATCGGGTGGCGGAACTCATCGCGTGGCTTGAAGAGCGCGATCTCGTCTATTGGGGAACTCTGCCTCCGCCCAAGGGGCAGGAGAACGAGGACGAAGACTGGGACGAGCGCGAGCAGCTTCTCTTTCGGGCGACGTCGTTCGGTGACGATGTCGACCGGCCGCTGAAGAAAGCGGACGGCAGCTACACCTACTTCGCCTCCGACATCGCCTATCACTTCGACAAGTTCGAGCGCGGCTTCGCTCATATGATCGATGTCTGGGGCGCCGATCACGGCGGCTACGTCAAGCGTATGACGGCCGCGGTTAAAGCCATTTCTGAAGGCAAGGGCGAGCTCGAAGTGCAGCTGTCACAGCTCGTTCGGCTCTTCCGGGCAGGGGAGCCCGTCAGAATGTCGAAGCGGGCGGGCGATCTCGTGACGCTCGCCGACGTTGTCGACGAGGTGGGCCGCGACGCGGTTCGCTTCATGATGCTGACCCGCAAGGCGGATGCGCCGCTCGACTTCGATTTTCAGACCGTGACCGAGCAGTCGAAGGACAATCCGGTTTTCTACGTGCAGTATGCGCATGCGCGCACAGCCTCCGTGCGACGGCAATTTGCGCAGGAAATGCCGGAGGTTGACGAGACACCTGCAGAGCTCGCCTCAGCCGAGCGGCTTATCCGTCTCGAAGACGCTGGCGAGCTCCAGCTCATCAAGCAGCTCTGCGACTGGCCGCGTATCGTGCAGCTTGCCGCCCAGAGCAGAGAGCCGCATCGGATTGCGTATTATCTCTACGATCTAGCGAATTCCTTTCATGTTCACTGGAACAGAGGCAAGGAGTCGCCGCAATTACGCTTCATTAAGCCTGATGATATAGAGATATCAAAAGCGAGGCTTGGCTTGGTGGATGCTGTTGGCATGGTGATCCGAGCGGGCTTGTCGGTGCTCGGGGTCGAGGCGCCCAAGGAGATGCGCTGAGTCTCAGGAGCGCCCGGCGTTACCGGAACAACGCGTAAGGTTTCCCGATGGCGGATGAACGTCCGAAAACCTCCTACTTGCATCATGGCCCCGGCGGCGGACCTGCCGGCCCCGAGGAGGAGGATCCGCTCGTCGAGCTGGCGCGTATCGTCAGTGAAGACAGCTCATATTATCGTCCGTCGCCACGTAGCGAGGCTGCCCCAGCGAGGCGGGAGCCCGACGTGGACGCGTTCTCATCCGAACTCGAGGCCGAGCTGATGCGCGAGTTCGAGCAATCGAACCGTGCGCGCCAGCCCGAAACCTACGCGCCTGAGCCCTACACACCCAAGACCTACACGCGTGCGGAACCCCGGTTCGTGCCCGAGCCTCCGCAACGGCCGGAAGAGCCGGCACATTGGCAGAGCCACGAGCCGCGTGCCGAGCACCCTCTTGCATCTCTGGTGACACGGTTTCCGAGCGGTCCTGCCGCCGAGGAATTTGACGACGAGAGATCTGCCTCCGAGGACCGTTATCCGGCCTCTGAGCCATATGGCGCGTATGAGGATTCGCGTCAGTCTCCCGGTTATGAAGAGGCGGCGCAGGAGCCTTATGATGCTCCGGAAGGTCCGTACGCCCAATCCCATCATGATGCGGCTCGAGATTTTGCGCATTGGATGGAGCATGAACTCCCGGGCGAGCTCGCGGCCCAGTCGGAGAGGAAGGAGCCGTCATGGTCGGAGCCGCAGCATGGCGGCGCCGATTATGGACAATCGGATTATGGGGAATCGGACCGGTCCGATCTTACCGAGGATGAGCGTGTCTCGGAGGTGCGCGAGCCGCGCGCACCCTATGTCCCGCACGTCCAGGCCGGCGCCCCGCGCACGGAGCGCGACTGGCCCGCAAGCGATGATCTCGCCGACACCCCCGAGCCGAGCCACGAAGAATTTCCGTTCCTTGTCGACAGTGATCCACTCGTCAGTCGCGCCGACGGCGATCCCGATGGTCAGATCCGTATGGATGATGAGGGCGATGGACGCAAAGGACGCCGCAAAGGCCTGATGGCGCTTGCCGCCGTGTTGGGCGTCGTTGTTGTCGGTGGCGGCGTCATTGCCATGCTTGGCGGAGGTGAGGGCGATTCAGATGGGACCGTTCCCGTCATCACCGCCGATGGCAGCGACGTGAAAGTGGCCGTCGAAAGCCCGGGAGACAACAAAGACGACGAGGTCGGCCAAGCCGTGTTCGACCGCGTCTCTGGCCGCAACCCCGAGACCGACGAAAAGCTCGTCGACCGGAACGAAGAGCCGCGGGAAATCGCTCGCATCGTGTTGCCGAACGCACAAGAGGGTGAGGCCGCCGATGATGGAGCCGCCGCGGTAGACGATGACGGCAAGATCTCCGCGCGCATTTCGGACGATACGGCTCAGCCGCAGGTCGGGCCACAGGTCACACCGATTGGGCCCAAGAAGGTTCGCACTTTGACGGTCCGTCCGGATGGCACGATCGTGGAAAACGCTCCCGATAGTCAGGCAGCTACCCCTCAGGAGCCGAGGGAACTCGCCGGGCCCGCGCCAGCGACAGACCCGGAGCCCGTCCAGGTGCAGAGCGTGCGCGTGCAGCCAGAAGACGGCGGTATGCCTGCTGACGAAAGCGGAAGTAACGCGCAAGCGGGAGCGGAGCCGAATGGGCTCGGCGAAACGCCGACTGCCGCCGAAACGCCGAGCTTCGACATTGCGAACCTGCCGCAGGCGCGACCGACTGTGCCGGATCTCGTCGCACCGTCCCCCAGTTCGGCGCAAACCGCGCCGCAGCCGGCGGCGTCGGCCTCTTCCTTGACCGCCTCGGCGCCGACTTCGAATGCGTCAGAGCCGCAGGTCGCCTCCACGGCGCCGGCCGGATGGGCGGTTCAGGTCAGCTCCCAGCGTTCAGAAGAGCAGGCCCGGTCGTCCTACAGCAATCTGCAGCGTCGTTTTCCGCAGCTTCTCGGAGGCCAGGAGGCCATGATCCTTCAGGCCGATCTCGGCGACAAAGGCATCTATTACCGTGTCCGCGTCGGCCCGATGGCTTCGCGCGAGGCGGCGATCTCGTTGTGCGAGAATCTGCAGAGCGCCGGCGGCAGTTGCTTCGTAACGCAGTAGAACTCCACGCAGGATATCGATCTGAATGATGGCGAAGGCCTTCGCTTGCGGCCTCGCCGGGCTCACGCTCGGCGAGGAAGAACGCGCTTTCTTGCGCGATGAAAAACCCTGGGGCGTGATTCTCTTTGCCCGCAACATCCAAGATGCGGGCCAGATCCGGCGCCTGACCGACAGTGTCCGCGAGACGCTCGACCGTCCCGACGTTCCGATCTTGATCGACCAGGAAGGCGGCCGCGTCCAACGTATTCGTCCGCCGGTGGTGCGCTCCTATCCTCCGGCGAAGCGTTTCGGTGACATCTACAAGGCCGATCCGATTTCCGGCATCGAGGCGGCACAGCTTGCCGCCAAGCTGATGGCGCTCGACCTCGTCGAACTCGGCATCAACGTGGATTGCCTGCCGGTTCTCGATGTGCCGGGGCCGGGCAGCCACGATATCATCGGCGATCGCGCCTATGGGGACACGGTCGACATGGTGGTGACGCTCGGTGGTGCTGTCATGACCGGACTGAGGGCCGGTGGAGTGACGCCGGTGATCAAGCATCTGCCTGGGCATGGTCGCGCGGCTTCCGACAGCCATGAGGAGCTTCCCGTCGTCGATGCGGATCTGGCGGCACTCGAGGCCGTCGATTTCGCGCCGTTTCGGATGTTGGCCACGCGGGCATCCCTCGGCATCGTGGCGCATGTCGTCTATTCCGCGGTGGACGACGCCCAGCCGGCCACGCATTCCGCGGCAATCATCGCTAACATCATCCGTGAGCGAATCGGTTTTGATGGTCTGCTGATGACTGACGACATCTCCATGAAGGCGCTGAGCGGCAGTCCGGCCGAACGCTCCAGGCGTGCGATCGCCGCAGGCTGCGACATCGTCCTTCACTGCAATGGCGAGATGGAGGAGATGCGCGAGGTGGCGAATTCCGTTCCGGAGCTTTCCGGCAATGCGCTTGAGCGCGCCGAGACGTCCCTTGTTGCAAGGGTTGCCGACGAGGTCGGAGACCGGGCGTTCTTGCACGAGCGGTTGTCGCAGTTGCTGGGATCAGACAGGGTTCTTGGATGAGTGCTGCGGCGGATGCTTTCGAGGAAGATACGCCCGTCGACGACGCCGACGTGCTGCTTGTCGACGTCGACGGTTTCGAAGGCCCGCTCGACCTGCTTCTTGCTCTCGCCCGCAGTCAGAAGGTCGATCTGACAAAAATTTCCGTGTTGGCTTTGGCCGAGCAGTATCTCGTTTTCATCGATCATGCACGGAAGCTGCATCTGCAGATCGCTGCCGACTACCTCGTGATGGCGGCGTGGCTCGCCTATCTCAAGTCGCGGCTTCTTCTGCCCGATCCCGAACCGATGGAAGAACCGTCTGGCGAGGAAATGGCGGCGCGGCTCGCTTTCCGCCTGAAGCGCCTTCAGGCCATGCGCGACGCGGCCGAGAGGCTGTCAGACCGGGACAAGCTCGGGTCCGGCTTTTTTGAGCGCGGTATGCCGGAAGCCATCGCCAGCGACCGCACGATGCGATGGGGCGCGGAGCTTTACGATCTCTTGCAGTCTTATTCGGCATTGCGTGCGCGCCAGTTTGCGAGCTTCGTGAAGGTGAAGAAGCGCAAGGTCATCGGGCTGCAGGAAGCGCGCGATCGCCTCATGCGCCTGATCGGCGAAGATGCGACCTGGATGCCGATGGACACCTATCTGACCGAGTTTCTGGCCAAGCCGGAATTGCGGGCGACAGCCCGAGCGAGTGCGCTTTCGGCAAGCCTCGAACTGGTGCGGGAGGGCAAGCTGGAACTGACGCAGTCCTCCAATTTTGCGCCTCTCTACGTGCGGCGGAGGTCTGCTTCGCTGGAGGCGAAGCGTGCCTGATCTTTTCGCCAGCGGCAGCAACGTCACCAGCCTATCGCCGGAGGATCGCCGGCTGCATTTGCGGATGCTCGAAGCGATGTTGTTCGCCTCGGCGAAGCCCATGAGCGAGGCGGAGCTGGCCGCCAAGATGCCCGAGGGCGTGACGGTCGATGTGCTCTTGCACGAATTGCAGACCGCTTATGCGAGCCGGGGCGTCAATCTGAGGCGCATCGGCGATCGTTGGGCATTTCGCACTGCGAGCGATCTCGGCTTTCTGTTGCAGGAGCACAAGGTCGAGGAGCGCAAGCTCTCTCGGGCCGCGATGGAGACGCTCGCCATCATCGCCTACCACCAGCCGGTCACGCGTGCGGAGATCGAAGAGGTGAGGGGCGTTTCGACCTCCAAGGGTACGCTGGATGTTCTTCTGGAGACAGGTTGGGTGCGGCCGCGGGGGCGTCGGCGTTCGCCTGGGCGCCCGCTGACTTTCGGGACGACGAACGAATTTCTCGATCATTTCGGACTTGCAGCGATCGGCGATCTGCCGGGTCTCCTCGACCTGAAGGCAGCAGGCCTTCTGAACGCCAATATTCCGCCGGGCTTCGAAGCGCCTCCTGCCTTTGGGAGCGAGGCGCTGCGGGACGACGAAGAGCCTTTGGATGGCGACTGAGGAATTGATAGGGCGCCTCAACGATTGTCAGAAATCGGCACATTTTTACCCTTGCCGATCTGCGGCAAAACGCCGGCTATTTCAGCCTCAATCTCACCGCTCTTGTGGATGAGCGTCGCTTGCCGAGGCGGACCTTGCGGAAGGTTTCGTCTCTTTCGGACTGCGCAGAATTCGATGTGGCTTTGAAGGATCGGGCCACTTATATCACTCCGAGACTTTGTGGAGGAAACGCTGGTCCACCGGATCTCAATGTCGACCGTAACTCCGTGATGCGGCAGGGGATCGGAGAAGAGGACGAGTTGATGCGAATCCGGCGATTTGCAATAGTCCCGCGACCGGCCGTGGCGAGTTTTGAAAGGTTTATCCTATGTCGATAGGCTTCTGGCAGATCGTTATCATCGCGATCATCATCGTGCTCCTGTTCGGGCGCGGAAAGATCTCTGACCTGATGGGTGATGTCGCCAAAGGCATCAAGAGCTTCAAGACGGGCCTGCAGGACGACGACGACACCACCACGTCGACGAACCAGTCCCGGACCATCGAGCACAACGACCCCGCCAGCGTGGAGCCGGCGGAGAAGAAGAACAAGGTCGGCTAACGGCATCGGCCACGGCGAACCCAGCACAATCTATGTTTGAGCTCGGCCATGTTTGATATCGGCTGGACTGAACTGGTGGTGATCGCCGGTGTGGCGATTATCGTCGTCGGGCCGAAAGATCTGCCGGGGATGCTGCGCACGTTCGGCAAGACGATGGGCCAGATCCGTCGCACCGCGAACGATTTCAAACGTCAGCTCGACGATGCTCTGAAAGAGGCTGAGCGGCAGGCCGGGCTGGACGAAACCCGGCAGTCTCTGCAATCGATTTCCAAGATGGACCCGCTCGCTGGCGTCAAGAAGGACGTCGAGGCCGCCGCCAATCGGAGCGGCCAGAAGTCGGCGACAGAGACGGTGCCATCCGCTCTGGCGCCCACAGAGGAGACGCCTTCCGCATCGACCGAACCCGCGTCGGCCGAACCTGAAACGGCGGAGCCTGCGACGGGTGTGGACGAGGGCGCGGCACCGGCGGAAGAAAAGGTGCAGGACGTGGCGTCGAGCAAGGATGACGGGGTGGCCGAAGAAGCTCCCGACAGCAGAGGCGGAAGCCCGCGCACGAGCGACGCAGCATGAGCGACGACGATATCGAAGCCTCACGGGCGCCGTTGATCGAACATCTGATCGAACTGCGTCAGCGTCTTCTGCGCGCCTTGATCGCAATCGCGATCGCCTTCGTGGTCTGCTTCTATTTTGCGGACCAGATCTTCAATCTGCTGATCATTCCCTATGAGCGCGCAGCCGGTGCGGACCGCAGCATCCGTCTGATTTTTACCGCTCCGCAGGAGTATTTTTTCACGCAGATGAAGCTCGCCTTCTTTGGCGCGCTCTTCCTGGCCTTCCCGGTCATTGCCAATCAGATCTACAAATTCGTGGCGCCGGGGCTCTACAAGCATGAACGTCAGGCTTTCTATCCCTACCTGATCGCCACGCCGATCCTCTTCATCATCGGCGCGGCGCTCGTTTATTTCGCGGTGATGCCGCTTGCGCTCGCCTTCTTCCTGTCGATGGAACAGACAGGTGGGGCCGGGCGCGCATCGATCGAGCTTCTGCCGAAGGTGAACGAGTATCTCAGCCTCATCATGACGCTGATTTTTGCCTTTGGCCTCGTGTTCCAGCTTCCGGTCGTCCTGACGCTTCTCGGCCGCGTCGGGATCGTCGATGCGGCGATCCTCAAGGCCAAGCGCAAATACGCCATCATGATCGCCTTCATCCTGGCGGCGATCCTTACGCCGCCTGATCCGATCAGCCAGATCGGTCTCGCTTTGCCGACAATTCTTCTCTACGAAATCTCCATCTACGCCGTTCGGCGGGTGGAACTGAAGAATGCTGCAAGGGACGAGGAAGCTGCGACATAGTCGGGTGAACCTGGTCTTGGACGGCTGAAGTCATCCAGATCGACGGATCTTCCTCAACGCGAGACTTGACCGCTGCCGTCGTTGCGTTACGCCCTGCGGCCATAGACAAGCACGCGGAGTCGCCGCAAGGCGTCCAGCAGAGGTTCGCGAAAGATGCTCGACATCACATGGATTCGCCAAGATCCGCAGGCGCTCGACCGCGCTCTTGCTGATCGAGGGGCGGAGCCGGCCGCTCAACGCCTGATCGATATCGACGATGAGCGACGCGCTCATATCCGTCAATTGCAGGAAGCGCAGAACGCGCGCAATCAGGCTTCGAAACAGATCGGCAAGGCGAAGGCGTCCGGCGATGAAGCCGCGGCCCAAAACCTCATCGACGAGGTTGCCAAGCTGAAGAGTGCCATCCAGGAGGGCGAAGCTCAGGAGCGGGCGCTCGAGGAAGCGCTGCGAACGGCGCTCGCCGAAATCCCGAACGTTCCCTTGCCCGACGTGCCCGTGGGCCCCGACGAAACGGCCAATGTCGAGCTGCGCCTCTTCGGCGATCCAATGTTGAGCGATAGCGCGCCGGAGCATTACGAGATCGGTGAGGCTCTCGGCCTGATGGACTTTGAAAGCGCGGCAAAACTCTCCGGCTCGCGCTTCGTGGTGCTCAAGGGCCAGCTCGCGCGTCTGGAGCGGGCACTCGGCCAGTTCATGCTCGATCTTCATACGAGCGAGCATGGCTACACGGAGGTCGCGCCGCCGACCCTGGTGCGGGATGATGCGCTTTTTGGCACTGCGCAGCTGCCGAAGTTTGCCGAAGATCTCTATGCGACCGCAGCCGTCGATGACGATGAAGCCGCGGCCGCGCGTCTCTGGCTCATTCCGACGGCGGAAGTGCCGCTCACCAATCTCGTTCGTGAGACGATCCTCGAAGAAGCGGAGCTGCCGCTCCGCTTCACGGCGTTGACGCCTTGTTTCAGGTCGGAAGCGGGTTCGGCCGGGCGCGATACGCGCGGCATGCTGCGGCAGCATCAGTTCAACAAGGTCGAGCTCGTCTCCATCACCAGCCAGCAGGCGAGCCTCGAAGAGCATGAGCGCATGACGGCGTGTGCCGAAACGGTGCTCAAAAAGCTCGGATTGCCATACCGCGTCATGGTTCTCTCGACGGGTGACATGGGATTTTCCGCGCGGCGCACTTACGACATCGAAGTCTGGCTGCCAGGGCAGGGCGCCTACCGGGAAATCTCGTCGTGTTCCGTGTGCGGCGACTTCCAGGCGCGTCGGATGAACGCCCGCTACCGGGCCGAAGGCGAAAAGCAGCCGAAGTTCGTGCATACGTTGAACGGTTCCGGCGTGGCGGTCGGGCGTGCCCTGATCGCCGTCATGGAGAATTACCGCAATGACGATGGCTCGATCACGGTGCCGGAGGTGCTGCGGCGTTATATGGGTGGCATGGAGCGGATCGGCGCATGAAGATTCTCGTCACCAACGATGATGGAATCCATGCTCCGGGCCTGAAGGTCGCGGAGGAGATCGCGCGCGCGCTTTCCGACGATGTGTGGGTGGTCGCGCCTGAGACGGATCAATCCGGTGTGGCGCATGCCTTGACCCTGAGTGATCCTCTGCGCTTGCGAGAGGTGGACGAACGCCATTTCGCCGTGCGCGGAACGCCGACGGATTGCGTGATCATGGCCTCGAAGGTCGTCATCGGCGAAAAGCCGGATCTGGTGATCTCTGGCGTCAATCGGGGACAGAACATCGCCGACGATGTGAGCTATTCCGGTACGGTTGCGGGTGCGATCGAAGGGACGATCCTCGGGATTCGCTCCTTCGCTCTGTCGCAGGCGTTCGGGGCGGACACGATCGACGATCCGAGATGGGATTGCGCGAGAGCGCATGCCCCTGGGATCATCGAGCGCGTGCTCGGTTTGCAGCTGGCGCCAGGCGTTCTCATCAACGTCAACTTTCCCAATCGAACAGCTGACGATGTTTCGGGCGTTCTTCTCACGCGCCAGGGAAAGCGCGCCGCCGACTGGATGCATATCGACGAACGTCGCGACGGGCGCGGGCGGCCGTATTTCTGGATCGCCTTCAAGCACTCGAAGATGGAGCCGCCCCCGGAGACCGATCTGGCGGCGCTCGCGCAGGGCTATATTTCCGTCACGCCCTTGTCTCTGGACATGACCGATGAGCCTGCCCGCCAGGAGCTCACACGCCATTTCACGGCTCCAAGCGGGGCAAAACGGGCATCTTCGTGAACGACGATCCTGCAATCGAGCCAGATCCGGAGGCGCGAGTTCGGCTGGCCAGCCTCATTTTGAGGCTGCGTGAACTCGGTATTTCCGACCGAAAGGTGCTCGGGGCGATCGAGACGGTGCCGCGCGAGGCTTTCGTCCCAGATCTCTATCGAGACGATGCCTATCTCGATCGCGCCTTGCCGATCGAATGCGGGCAGACCATCAGTGCGCCTTCCGTGGTTGCAATGATGACGGCGGCGCTTGAGCTCGAACCGCGTCACCATGTTCTGGAGATCGGTACCGGGTCCGGCTATCAGGCCGCCATTCTCGCCAGGCTTTCGCGCCGGGTCACGACGCTCGAGCGCTATCGGACGCTGTTGGAGCTGGCGCAGACGCGCTGGGATCTTCTCGGCATCACAAATATCGCCGGCATTGTCGCCGACGGGTCGAAGGGATGGCCGACACAGGCGCCCTTCGATCGGATCCTGGTCACGGCTGCGGCGGCCGTTGCGCCCGCCAAACTCGTCGCACAGCTGGTCGATGGCGGCATTCTCGTTGCGCCGGTCGGACCTGTCGATGCCGTGCAGCGGCTGACGCTTTTCCGTAAAGAGGGGACACGGGTGGACACCCGCGATCTCGGCGCCGTCCGTTTCGTGCCGCTGATCGAAGGAATTGCCCGCAATCTTTGATTTTCGGTTCGTTTTGCCGGCGTCCCTTAACGCCTTTTCAATGTTAATGCTTTTACATCACGTCAGCATCCCCAATGCCTGCGTGAGTTTGTTCGATGAGGTCATACCGTCAGTCTGCCAGCTTCTGGTTCACCCGCATTAGCGCGCTCGCCCTGATTACCGGGCTCGGTGCCGGGTGCAGCGCCGATGCCATACGTCTGACTGAGCCCATCTACACCGGCTCAACGGCGAATCAGCAGCAGACAATTACAGCCCAGGCGACTGCCTATCAGGCACCGCAACAGTTCGCGGCGCCATCGCCCGCGGTCCAGTCGCGGCAATTGCCGCCGCCATCCGGCGGTTATCAGACCGCCTACAATTATCCGGGTTCCGCTGGGGCGCAGCAGAGTTACTCGCGCGCGCCGACGAGCTCCCCGCAACAGCAGGCAGCCGCTCCGAAGCCCTATACGCCGCCGGAGCCTTATGCACCGAGCGGTATGCCGAAGCCTCTCGGCAAGCTGAACGTCGATTCGCAGGGCACGCCTCAGCCCCGCCGGGCGGAGCCTGCGGTTGCGCGGACCGAGGCCCCGCAGCCGCGCCAGCAAAACAACGTGGCCTCAAGCGGGGGCTATACAGTTCGCTCCGGTGATTCGCTTTGGAGTATCGCCCATGCGCATGGCGTCACGACGAGCGAGCTCGCCTCGGCCAACAACATTGAAGGCGGCAATATTCGCCCCGGTCAGACGCTGACGATTCCGTCCGGCGGCGGAACGCAGGTTGCGCGTGTCGATCCAAAAGACGGAACGATGTCGGATGCACAGCCGGAAGCCACGCCTGAGGTGCGGCCCGAAAAGACGCCTGTGAGCTACACGCCGCCGTCCGCTGAGCCCAAGGCTGAAAGCGCGGCGCCTGCAGCCGACACCACGGCCAAGTCTGGAGGCGCAGGCTTCCGCTGGCCGGTGCACGGGCGCATCATCGCGGAGTTTGGCAGCAAGCCGAACGGTGAACGCAATGACGGCATCAATCTCGCCGTGCCGGAGGGTACAGCCGTCAAGGCTGCCGAAGACGGCACCGTCATCTATGCGGGCAATGAGCTGAAGAGCTACGGCAATCTGATCCTCGTGCGGCACGAGGGCGGCTGGGTTTCGGCCTATGCCCACAACAGCGAGCTGCTGGTGAAGCGTGGTGAGAAGATCCGGCGCGGTCAGATCATCGCGAAGTCCGGAATGAGCGGCAACGTCACCTCGCCGCAGGTGCATTTCGAGCTCCGCAAGGGAGCGACCCCGGTCAATCCGGTCGGACATATGGCGTCCGCTTAAGCGGGCGCCTTCCGGATTTTCGGGCAGGGGTCAGTCAGCCGAGCGACTGACCCGTCCGCCCTGCGAGATCCTGAATGAACTGCCAGGCGACGCGGCCGGAGCGACTTCCCCGCGTCGTTGCCCATTCCAGGGCCTGAGGACGCCATTCCTCTTCCGGCATCGCGATGCCGAAGTGCTCCACGTAGGCGCGCACCATCGCGAGATACTGTGTCTGATCACAGTGATGAAAGCCGAGCCACAGGCCGAAGCGGTCTGACAGCGACACCTTTTCCTGCACCGCCTCCGACGGATTGATCGCTGTCGAATGCTCGTTCTCGATCATGTCGCGGGGGAGCAGGTGGCGGCGGTTGGAGGTCGCGTAGAAGATCACGTTGCGCGGCCGCCCTTCGACACCGCCTTCGAGTGCGGCTTTCAGCGATTTGTAGGACGTGTCATCCGCGTCGAAGGACAAGTCGTCGCAGAAAAAGATGAATCGCTCCGGCCGATCGCGGATGGTGTTCATCAAATCGGGCAGTGTGTTGATATCCTCGCGATGGATTTCGACGAGCTTGAGAGGCGTCTCAGGGGCTTCGGCTGAGACCTGTGCGTGAACCGATTTCACCAGCGAGGATTTTCCCATCCCGCGGGCGCCCCAAAGCAAAGCGTTGTTGGCCGCATAGCCTTTGGCGAAGTGCCGCGTGTTCTCAAGCAGCGTGTCGCGGGACCGGTCTATGCCCTGCAAAAGCTCGATTTCGAGCCGGTTCACGTTCTTCACCGGGATGAGACGAGGCGGCTGCGGATCCCACACATAGGCATCTGCCGAGAGATCGAGCGGCGGTGCCACGGGCGGAGCAAGCCGCTCCAAAGCACCGGCAATCCGTTCCAGGAGCGGAATGAGGTTTTGCGTTTGGTCTTGAGTCACTTGGGTTCACGTCCTACAGGCGGGGCGTCTCGGTAACATAAGGATTGAGGGGTCGACAGACCGCTCGTGCCGGGACCGGTTGCAAAGGGGCGCGCCACAGCTATAGTCCGCGCCGGTTTGGACCGACGGGTCCGCA
The DNA here is from genome assembly GCF_004023665.1 of Afifella aestuarii. Classification (NCBI taxonomy): domain Bacteria; kingdom Pseudomonadati; phylum Pseudomonadota; class Alphaproteobacteria; order Hyphomicrobiales; family Afifellaceae; genus Afifella; species Afifella aestuarii. The sequence goes on along the minus strand of NZ_SAUF01000005.1, from coordinate 735,262 downwards.
AGCAAATTCCGAGGCCTTTATGTTCGTGACTCCGGCCTATGCGCAAGGCGCAGGCGCAGGTGGCGGCGGTGAGATGTTGATTTCGCTTCTGCCTTTCATCCTGATCTTCGTGATCATGTATTTTCTCATCATCCGTCCGCAGCGCCAGCAGGCGAAGAAGCGGGAAGAGATGCTGAAGGCGATCCGTCGTGGCGACACGGTGGTGACCGGTGGCGGGCTCATCGGCAAGGTCACCAAGGTGATCGACGACAACGAGCTCGAAGTGCAAATTGCCGAAGGCGTGAAGGTGCGGGCGCAAAGAGGCCTCATTTATGAGGTTCGAGCAAAGGCCGAGCCGGTGAGCGGCTCCGTCGCCTGAGTCCAGGACCCGCCTTTTCATGCTCTATTTCGCTCGTTGGAAGATCGTCCTCATCATCCTCGTCCTCGTGGCGGGGGTGATCGTGACACTTCCCAATCTTTTTTCCGCCGCGACGGTTCAGGCCTGGCCGTCTTTCATGCCCAAGCGCCAGATCGTCCTCGGCCTCGATCTGAGAGGCGGCGCCCATCTGCTTTTGCAGGTGGAGCGCGATTCGCTGGTCAAAGACCGGCTTCAGACACTGGTCGGCGATGTTCGGCAGACTTTGCGTGACGAACGCATCGGCTACCGCAATCTGCGCAGCCGCGGAGAAAGCGTGACGTTTACGTTGCGCGAGCCGAGCGAAGCAGATCGTGTGATGCAGCTGCTGCGTCCGCTGACCAATCCCGTGCAATCGGGGCTCTTCGGACAGGGGTCTGTGAGCGAGGTAGAAGTCGCTCGCGACGGGGCGCAGGTGACGCTGAACCTGACCGAGGCGGGACTTGAAGAGCGCACCCGCTCTGCGGTCGAGCAGAGCCTGTCCGTTCTCGGACGTCGTATCAATGCGCTCGGGACGACCGAGCCGACGATCCAGCGCGAGGGCGACGATCGCATTCTCGTCCAGGTTCCGGGCCTTGAGGATACGAGCCGACTGAAGGAAATCCTCGGCCAGACGGCGAAGATGACGTTCCATCTGGAATGCCCGGAGGGCGATGTCGTCTCCGCACAGCAGGGGCGTCCCCCCGCCGGATGTGAGATCGTCGAGCCGGCCGATCCCGATGATGGCCCGGTTCTGGTCGAATCGCGGGCCCGGCTTTCGGGCGATGATCTCGTCGACGCTCAGCCGGCATTTGATCAGCAGACGAATACGCCGATCGTCACCTTCCGCTTCAATTCCCGCGGCGGGTCGATTTTCGGGCAGCTGACGCAGCAGAATGTCGGGCGTCGCTTCGCGGTCGTCCTCGACAACAAATACATCACGGCCCCGGTCATCCGCTCCCCCATCCTCGGTGGTTCGGGACAGATTGAAGGCAATTTCACGGTCGAAAGCGCGCAGAACCTCGCCGTTCTGCTGCGGGCCGGCGCCCTTCCTGCCGACCTTACGATCGTCGAGGAACGGACTGTCGGACCCAGCCTCGGAAGGGATTCGATCGCAGCCGGTGAGATCGCCGCGTTGATCGGCACCGCCGGTGTCGTCGTGTTTATGGTGCTCGTCTACGGCCTCTTGGGCGTCTTCGCGAATGTCGCCTTGATCTGCAACATCGTGCTCCTGCTTGCGCTCTTGACGCTGTTGCAGGCCACGCTGACGCTTCCAGGCATTGCCGGCATCGTGCTGACGGTCGGTATGGCGGTCGACGCGAACGTGCTGATCTTTGAGCGAATACGCGAGGAATCGAAGCTGGGGCGGTCCGCGATCAATGCGATCGAGGCTGGTTTCAGCCGTGCGCTTGGTACGATCCTTGATGCCAACATTACGACCCTGATCGCGGCCTTTGCGCTTTTCGCCCTGGGTTCCGGTCCGATCCGTGGTTTTGCGGTCACTCTTGCTCTCGGCATTCTGACGACCGTCTTCACCGCCTTTGTTCTGACCCGCTTCATCGTCGCCGTTTGGGTTCGCTCGCAGCGTCCCAAGACAGTGCCGATCTGAGTATCGCTATGCCATTTCGCATCGTTCCCGACGAAACCACGATCCCGTTCATGCGCTTTGCGCGCTGGGGCTTCCCTGCCTCAGTGGTCGCTATGGTGGTGTCGCTCGTCTTGTTTTTTGTCGTCGGTCTTAATCTCGGCATCGACTTCAAGGGCGGCACGCTGATTGAGGTGCAAAGCCAGAGCGGAGCCGTCGATATCGGCGCTGTTCGGCAAACTCTGCAGCCGCTCGAACTCGGTGATTTCGAGGTCCAGGGCTTCGGCTCCGGCAACGAAGCCATCATCCGGATCGCAACGCAGCCAGGCGGCGACGAGGCGCAGCAGGCGGCCGTCCAGAAAGTGCAGAATGCGCTTGGCTTCGACGCTTACAATTATCGCCGCGTCGAAGTCGTCGGGCCGCGTGTCTCCGGAGAGCTTGCGGAGACCGGGACGATCGCCGTCCTCGTGACGCTCGTCGGCGTGCTGCTTTATATCTGGTTCCGGTTCGAATGGCAGTTCGCCATCGGTGCCATCGCATCGCTTCTTCACGACGTCGTCTTGACCATCGGGTTTTTCACGATCACGCAGATCGAGTTCAATCTGTCTTCGATCGCTGCGATTTTGACGATCGTCGGCTATTCGCTGAACGACACCGTGGTGATCTTCGACCGCGTGCGTGAAATGCTGCGGAAGTTCAAGCAGACGCCGATCCGGGGCATCATCGATCTATCGGTCAATCAGACCCTGTCTCGGACGCTGTTGACGTCTTTGACTACGCTAATCGCGCTTGCCGCTTTGTTCTTCTTTGGCGGAGCGGTCATCCGTTCATTCACGGCGGCGATGATCTGGGGCGTTTTCATCGGCACGTACTCCACGGTCTTCATTGCCGCGCCGATGCTGATCTTCTTCAATCTGCGGCCTGAGAAGGTGGCCCCGCCGGAAACCGCAAAGAAGCCCGCGACAAGCTGATGCCAGCGGGCGAAGACAGACAATCTGGGCCGCCCGAGGGCGGCCGTTTCCCGGGACGTGCACCTGTCGACGCGTATGGGAACGGCGGTTTCCGTTTTGCCGGCATGTCGCACCGCGGGTCGATCCTGATGCTGCCTTCGGCGATCCTCGGCTGGCATGTCACCAGGCCGGAGGAAATCAGCCTCGAGGCGCTTCAACCGGCACTTGCCGAAGTCTCTTCGATCGAAGTCCTTCTGATCGGGACGGGGCGCAATCTTGTTCCCCTAGATCCGAAGGTGAAATCGGATCTCGAAGCTGCCGGTCTGTGGCCGGAAGTGATGGCGACGGGCGCGGCCTCGCGAACCTACAACATCCTGCTTGCGGAAGAGCGGGCGGTCGCTGCGGCGCTGATTGCTGTCGACGATCCGGAATGAAGCCCTAGCTCCGGCTCCATGGCCGAGCCCGACCCCACCCTTGTTGAGCCTGTGCGCGAGCGCGATCTTCCGCGCTACTACTCGGTGTTGTTCGCGCCGCAGAATGTGCGTGAGGAGCTTTTTTCGCTCTACGCCTTCGCAGTCGAGGCGGAAAAGGTCGCCGATATCGTGCAAGAGGCGACGCTCGGTGAGCTCCGTCTGACGTGGTGGCGCGATTCTCTCGATCTCGCGGTGGCCGGGCAGGCGAGCGGCTCGCCGATCGTCGACCGTCTGGCGTTGGCGCTGCGCGAGAAGGGGCTCTCCGCCGACGGCCTTGCGGCACTTACGGAAGCGCGGCACGGCGACCTTTATGCCGATCCTCCCGCGACACTTGCCGATCTCGAGGGACGAATGGGCGAGACGCAGTCGAGCCTGTTTCAGCTTGGTGGATTGTTTCTTGGTGGAGAGGCCAGTGAGCTTGCCGAGGCGGCGGGGCATGCGGGAATTGCTTATGGCGTCGCCATGAGCCTGTGGGACAGCGCACGCGCGCGGGCGAGGGGGCGTCTCGTCATTCCCGCCGAGCTTCTCCAGAGGGTGGGGCTCTCTCCGGAGGAGGTCTATTCCGCCGAAGTGAAACAGCTTGTCGCTCCAATCGACGAACTCGTCGCCTTCGGGCGTATGCACCGAAGCCTTGCAGGCGCAGCGCTCAAGCAGGTTCGCGGAGAGGCCAGATCGGCTTTCCTGCCATTGAAAGCCGCGGATGTCCTGCTTGCCCGAATCGGGCGGGATCCGGCGAGATTCGTCACGTCTCCTCAGCGGATGCCGGCACTCAGCGTCCTGAGCCGGATGGTGTTTGCCGGTTTCGGCAAGGGCCGCTGATCTACCTGAGTTTCACAGAAGACGCTTCGCCTCTCAGGCGGCCTTCCGCAACTCGTTGGCCGCAAGCCATCTCGTAAAATCGGCGAGCGCGCGGGCAGCGAGCGTGCGCTTGCGGGCCACGCCGCGTTCCTTGCCCTTCATCCTGCGTCCGTCCGCGTCTTGTGTAGGCGCCTCGATGTCCGGGAAAAGGCCGAAATTGACGTTCATCGGCTGAAAGTCGCCGTTCTCCTTATCCACGAGATTGCGACCGGTAATGTGGGCGAGGAGCGCTCCGTGGGCCGTCGTATCCGGCGGCAGAGCCGGCTGATCGCCAAGTGCCTCCGCGGCCGCGAATCGTCCGGCGAGAAGCCCGATGGAGGCCGATTCGACATAGCCTTCGCAGCCGGTGATCTGGCCGGCAAAACGGATATGGGGTTGCACCTTCAAGCGCATCGTCTCGTCGAGGATTTTCGGTGAACGCAGAAACGTGTTGCGGTGAATGCCGCCGAGACGCGCGAATTCGGCATTCTCTAAAGCCGGAATCATTCGGAAAGTACGGGTCTGCTCGCCGTATTTCATTTTGGTCTGGAAGCCGACCATGTTGAACAACGTGCCCTGCTTGTTGTCCTGGCGGAGCTGCACGACAGCCCAGGGCTTCTCCTCCGGCTTGTGCCGATTGGTGAGGCCGACCGGCTTCATCGGGCCCCATCGCAGGGTTTCAGCTCCGCGCGCCGCCATCACCTCGATCGGAAGACAGCCTTCGAAATAGGCCGTATCCTTTTCCCATTCGCGGAAATCGGCGGTCTCCGCTTGAAGCAGCGCTTCGATGAAAGCCTCGTACTGCGCGCGGTCCATCGGGCAATTCAGGTAGGCGGCCGTGTCACCGCCAGGTCCGGGTTTGTCGTAGCGGGACTGCATCCAGGCAATATCCATGTTGATGCTGTCTCGATGGATGATCGGCGCGATGGCGTCGAAAAAGGCAAGCTGGTCTTCGCCCGTCGCTTCGCGGATTGCGGTCGCGAGCGCGCCGCTTGTCAAAGGGCCGGTGGCGATGATGGTCGGCTGGTCGGGATTGGGCAGGCTGGAGATCTCGCCGCGTTCAATCCGGATCAAGGGATGATCGGCAATGGCCTGCGTCACAGCTTCGGAGAAACCGTCGCGATCGACAGCAAGCGCCGAGCCGGCAGGCAATTGATGGCGGTCGGCCGCGCGCATGATGAGCGAACCCGCGGCTCGCATCTCCGCATGCAGGACACCGACGGCGTTGCTCGTGGAATCGTCGGAGCGGAACGAATTCGAACAGACGAGCTCGGCGAGACCGTCGCTCTTGTGGGCCGGCGTCTCGACCTCGGGCCGCATTTCGTGCAGCACGACGGCGATGCCGGCTTCGGCGATCTGCCAGGCGGCTTCGCAGCCGGCGAGGCCGCCGCCGATAACATGGATGGGTCTCGTCATTTCGTGTCTCTCAGCTTCTGCTGCTTCGTTCGTCGCTGGGGGAAATATGTCGAATGCAACGCTTCACGCCTGTGCATGTTGACGCTTGCCAACGAGATCGCAAGGGGAGAGGCAGGGTGCCTGCGCGAATCCATATGATGCTTGTCAGGCAGTGCAACAATAGCCGTCCAAGGCGACAAAACGGGGATTGAGATGGCGGGAAGCTCGAAAAAGGCGATTTATGCGGCGCTTGTCGGAAACCTGGCGATTGCGATAACGAAGTTCGGCGCCGCCGCCTATACAGGGTCCTCGGCGATGTTGTCGGAAGGCATCCATTCGGTTGTCGATACCGGCAATCAAGGGCTTCTGTTGTACGGGATGAAACGGGCATCTCGTCCAGCGGACCGCGCGCATCCCTTCGGCTACAGCGCGGAGATCTATTTCTGGGCCTTTGTGGTGGCGATCCTGATCTTTGCGGTCGGCGCTGGCGTTTCCGTCTATGAGGGCGTGCACAAGATAACCGACGCCAACGAGATTACGTCTCCATTCGTCAATTACATCGTTCTGACGCTGGCGATCGTGTTCGAAGGCGCGTCATGGACCGTTGCCTACCGCGAGTTTCGTCGCCAGAGGAACGAAGGGCACAATTTCTTCGAGGCCGTTCGCCATTCCAAGGACCCCACCGTCTTCACGGTGCTTTACGAAGATACTGCGGCGCTCCTTGGTCTCGTCGTTGCGTTGATCGGCGTGTTTCTCGCCAGTTATCTCGGCCTTCCGTGGCTTGATGGTGCCGCCTCGATCGGGATCGGTATTATTCTTGGGACGACGGCCGTGCTTCTCGCGATCGAAACCAAAGGCCTGTTGATCGGCGAGTCGGCGGCACCGGAAACGGTCGCTGCGGTGCGTGAGATCGTTGAGCGGGAGGAAGGTGTTCGTGAAATGAACGAACTCAGGACATTGCACCGCGGACCCAACGACATCCTGCTGGCGCTCTCGGTCGACTTTGAGGACGATATGCCGGCCGGGCGCGTCGAAGCCACCATCACGCGTCTGGAAAAGGCCATCAAGGCACGCATCCCGACAATCCGGCGTCTCTTCATCGAGGTGCAATCTGCGGGTGATCACAAAATTGCCGTCGAGGAAGAACGGCGGAGCAGTGCTGCGTCCCACTGAGGCGAGGAGCGGCCAGATGCGGCAGAATGGCGAGCTTACCTTAGAATTGATCTAAGTCAAAAGTAGCCGATCCCCTGCTGCTAGAGTTGGCCCGCGACCTGAGGCAGCGATCTGGGTCGCGGGCCTTGAACGCCAAAAGCCACGAGCCGACCCGACGGTCGCCGGTCGTGCTCGCCTTGACGTCTCATATCCCGTGGCTCTCTCGCAAATGAATGGAGAGCGCGATGACACGTTTGCTGGTCTCGCTCCTACTTTCGGCCGGGCTAGGCACTGCGGCCTATGCTGCGGACGACCAGAAATTGATGGAAGACGCCAACGGCTTCTTCGATCCGATTCCGACGATGGTGCAGGCCCCCGAAAACAACGCCATCACCCGCGAGAAGGTCGAACTCGGCAAGATGCTGTATTTCGATCCGCGGCTGTCTTCTTCTCACCTTCTGAGCTGCAACACCTGCCACAATCTTGGCCTGGCCGGAACGGATCTGCAGCCGACTTCTGTCGGACATGGCTGGCAGCGCGGGCCCCGCAATGCGCCGACGGTTCTCAATTCCGTCTTCAACATCGCCCAGTTCTGGGACGGACGGGCGGAAGATCTGAAAGCGCAAGCCGTCGGGCCGATGCAGGCGGCGGTGGAGATGAACTCCACCCCTGATGAGGTGGTCGCGGTTCTGAACAGCATGCCTGAGTACAAGGATCGCTTCGACGTCGTGTTTTCGGGCGACGAGGATCCGATCACACTCGACAATGTCGCAAAGGCGATCGAGGCCTTTGAGGTGACGCTGGTGACGCCGGCTTCCCGCTTCGACCAATTCCTCGACGGCAACGCGAATGCCCTGAACGACAAGGAGAAGCACGGTCTCTCCTTGTTCATGGATAAGGGCTGCGTCTCCTGCCATTCCGGCGTGAATGTCGGCGGTCAGGATTATTTCCCGTTCGGCGTCGTGGAAAAGCCGGGTGCGGACATCCTTCCGCCGGACGATAAGGGCCGCTTCGCGGTGACGCATACGGCAACGGATGAATATGTCTTCCGTGCCGGCACATTGCGGAATATCGCGCTGACCGCGCCTTATTTCCACAGTGGGCAGGTCTGGAGCCTGCGTCAGGCGGTGCAGGTGATGGCGACGGCCCAGCTTGGCACGGAGCTCACCGAGGATGAAGTCGATTCCATGGTGGCGTTCCTGCACACGCTGACGGGCGAGCAGCCGCAGGTCGATTATCCGATCTTGCCGGCGAGCACGGACGAGACCCCGCGTCCGGTGCTGACCGTTCCGGGACAGGAGAACAACTGAGCCAAAGGTTTTCCGAAAGGCCCAACCCCGGGCATATGAGCGAAGGGCCGCGTGAGCGGCCCTTCATTTTGTCTGCAGTTTCTGTGCCGACCCGAGCTCAGAACGGGATTTCGTCGTCGAGGTCGTCCTTGAAGGAGCCGCGGCCACCTTCCATCGGACCCGAAGAGCCGAAATCCGAACGTCCGCCCCGGTCGGAGGAGGGGGCGTCATAGCTGCCACCGCCGCCGCCGCCGCGCGTGTCGAGCATGGTGAGGGCCGAATTGAAGCCCTGCAACACGACCTCGGTCGAGAAGCGTTTCTGACCCGACTGGTCTTCCCATTCGCGCGTCTGCAGCTGACCTTCGAGATAGACCTTCGAGCCCTTCCGCAGATATTGCTCGGCGATCTTTGCCAGCCCTTCGTTGAAGATGACGACGCGGTGCCATTCGGTGCGCTCGCGCCGTTCTCCGGAATTGCGGTCGCGCCAGCTCTCAGACGTCGCGATCCGCAGATTGACCACCGGACGGCCATCGTTCAGGCGCCGGATTTCGGGATCGGCCCCGAGATTGCCGATCAAGATGACTTTGTTGACGCTGCCGGCCATGAAATTCTCCCTGGTTTCTGGAGCCGCCGAGAGCGGCCAAAGGTTGCCCCTTTTCACTCAAGCGAAGCCGAACTGTAAACGGGCCCCTGCAAAGACGCTTGTCGCTGGATGCCGTTCACTGTATGTTCCCTAGCGACATCACGCAAGATCATCGGACGAGGGGCGGGCCTATGGAACAGAGATTGAGTGTCATGACGCTGGGCGTTGGCGACCTGTCACGCGCGCGGCAGTTTTATGAAGATGGCCTCGGCTGGCAACGTGCGAACGCCCACGAAGAAGTGGTGTTCTATGATTTGAACGGTTTCGTTCTGGCGCTCTATCCGCGGACGTCGCTGGCGGCCGATGCCAAAGTCGACCCGGACGGATCCGGATTTTCGGGCATCACGCTGGCCTTCAATGCGAGAAGTCGCGAAGAGGTCGACGTCGTCTTGAAGGAGGCGGAGGCGGCGGGAGCCGAGGTCGTCAAAACGGCCGAGGAAGTCTTCTGGGGCGGATATTCGGGCTATTTTGCCGATCCCGACGGACATTTGTGGGAGGTTGCGCACAACCCGTTTTGGGCAATCGACGCAGATGGGCGTGTCCTTCTTGGCGAATGATCGGCGTCCGAGAGCGCACATATCGCGAAGCGGGAAGGACGGGGTTTTTCCATCACTCCGGCTGCACTAAATAAGCATCGGGCGAGCCAGCCCGCATCACCATCCTCCGGAACGGCCATGACGGATCCGCAAAAGACGCTCTCCGTGCGGGGCGCGCGCGAACACAATCTCAAAAACGTCGATCTCGATCTGCCACGAGACAGTCTGATCGTGATGACGGGCCTTTCTGGCTCGGGCAAATCCTCGCTCGCCTTCGATACCATCTATGCCGAAGGACAGCGGCGTTACGTCGAATCGCTGTCGGCTTATGCGCGCCAGTTTCTGGAGATGATGCAAAAGCCGGACGTCGACCAGATCGACGGCCTGTCACCGGCAATTTCGATCGAGCAGAAGACGACGTCGCGCAATCCCCGTTCCACCGTCGGCACGGTGACGGAAATCTACGATTATATGCGGCTCTTGTTTGCGCGCGTCGGTGTTCCTTATTCGCCGGCGACGGGTTTGCCGATCGAAAGCCAGACGGTCAGCCAGATGGTCGATCGCATTCTGGCTCTCCCTGAGGGAACGCGGCTTTATCTGCTCGCGCCGGTGGTGCGTGGCCGTAAGGGCGAGTTCCGAAAGGATCTCGCCGAATATATGAAGCGTGGTTTTCAGCGCGCGCGGATCGACGGAACGTTCTATGAGATCGCCGAGGCGCCGGCGCTCGACAAGAAGCTGAAGCACGACGTCGATATCGTCGTCGATCGTGTCGTCGTGCGAGCGGATGCCGGGAGCCGGCTTGCCGATTCTCTGGAGACGGCCCTTCGGCTTGCCGATGGCATTGCCGTCGCCGAGTTCGCGGATCTGGGCGAAGGCGGCAAGCCGCCGGCACCGATCGTGTTTTCGGAAAAGTTCGCCTGTCCCGTCTCCGGCTTCACGATCCCCGAGATCGAACCGCGGCTGTTTTCGTTCAACAATCCTTTCGGCGCCTGTCCGACCTGCGACGGGCTCGGATCCGAACTGCGCATCGATCCCGATCTCGTGGTTCCCGATCCGCGCTTGAGCCTGCGCAAGGGGGCGATCCACCCTTGGGCGAAATCGAGCTCGCCTTATTATCTGCAGACGCTCGAGGGGCTCGCCCAGCATTACGGCTTCAGCCTGACGGTTCCGTTCGAGGAGCTGCCGGAAAATGCCCGCCAGGCCATCCTGTATGGCACCGGCAAGGAGAAGGTCGCTCTCGTCTACGACGACGGGCTCAGAAAATATCAGGCGAAGAAGACCTTCGAGGGCATTATCCCGAACCTGGAGCGGCGCTGGAAGGAAACCGACTCCGCCTGGATGCGCGAGGAGATCGGCAAGTACATGTCTTCGACGCCATGCGCGTCCTGCAACGGCCTGCGGCTGAAGCCGGAAGCGCTCGCGGTGAAGATCGCAAGCCTCAACATCGGCGAGGTGTCACATTTTTCCATCCGCGAGGCGAACCGCTGGTTCACGGAATTGCCGGAAAAGCTGAGCGGAAAGCAGAATGAGATCGCGCTGCGCATTCTCAAGGAAATTCGCGAGCGGCTTCGCTTTCTCGACGATGTCGGGCTCGATTATCTGACCTTGTCGCGTAATTCCGGGTCGTTGTCGGGCGGCGAGAGCCAGCGCATCCGGCTCGCCTCCCAGATCGGCTCGGGCCTGACCGGCGTTCTCTATGTGCTGGACGAGCCCTCGATCGGCCTGCATCAGCGCGACAATGCCCGGCTCCTGGAGACCCTCAAGCATCTGCGTGACCTCGGCAATACCGTCATCGTCGTCGAGCACGACGAGGATGCGATCATGGCGGCCGATCATGTCGTCGATGTGGGGCCCGGCGCGGGCATCCATGGCGGCGAGGTGGTGGCGGAGGGCACGCCCGGCGATATCATGGCAAGTCCGGCCTCGCTTACGGGCCAGTACCTATCCGGCGCGCGGGCGATCGAGGTTCCGGAGACGCGCCGCAAGGCTGTCAAGAAGCGCTGGCTGAAGCTCGTCGGCGCGACGGGCAACAATCTCAAGGATGTTACGGCGAAAATTCCGCTCGGCACCTTCACCTGCGTGACCGGTGTCTCGGGCGGTGGCAAGTCGACGCTCCTCATCGATACGCTCTACAAGGCGGTCGCGCGACGCCTCAACGGTGCGCGCGAACAGGCCGCGCCGCATGCGGAGCTTGCCGGGCTCGAGCATCTCGACAAGGTGATCGACATCGATCAATCGCCGATCGGGCGCACGCCGCGTTCCAATCCCGCGACTTATACGGGGGCGTTCACCCCGATCCGCGAATGGTTTGCGGGGCTGCCGGAGGCGAAGGCGCGCGGCTATCAGCCGGGCCGTTTTTCGTTCAACGTCAAAGGTGGACGCTGCGAGGCCTGCCAGGGCGACGGTGTCGTCAAGATCGAGATGCACTTCCTGCCGGACGTCTATGTCACCTGCGACGTCTGCCACGGCAAACGCTACAATCGCGAGACTTTGGAGGTCACATTCAAGGAGAAGTCTATCGCGGACGTCCTCGACATGACGGTCGAGGAAGGCGTCGGCTTCTTCCAGGCGATCCCCGCCGTGCGCGACAAACTGAAGACGCTGGCGCGTGTGGGGCTTGGCTATGTGCGCATTGGCCAGCAGGCGACGACGCTTTCCGGCGGCGAAGCGCAGCGCGTGAAGCTTGCCAAGGAATTGTCGAAGCGTGCGACCGGGCGCACCCTCTACATCCTGGATGAGCCGACCACGGGTCTGCATTTCCACGATGTGGCGAAGCTTCTGGAAGTGTTGCACGAGCTGGTCGAGCAGGGCAATACGGTGGCGGTGATCGAGCACAATCTCGATGTCATCAAGACGGCCGACTACATCATCGATCTCGGGCCCGAGGGGGGCGATGGCGGCGGTGAGATCGTGGTGGCAGGCACGCCGGAAGAGGTCGTGGCAGAGCCGCGGAGCTACACAGGTCAGTTTCTGAAGCCGATTCTGGAACGTGGCATGCGGCGCTCGGAAGCCGCGGAATAGCGCGTCCGGCGACGAGGCGCACGATTCTCCGCTCCGCAGGCATTCTGATGTTCCGCCGGGGACCTTCCGGCCCCGAAGTGCTGCTCGTTCATCCAGGTGGCCCGTTCTGGGCGAAGAAGAATGACGGCGCGTGGTCGGTCCCCAAGGGGCTACGAGAAGACGGGGAGGCTGCGGAGGTGGCCGCCCGACGCGAGTTCGCCGAAGAAACAGGATGCGTGCCGACGGGCGTGCTCCTTTGGCTCGGCGAGTTCAGGCAGGCGGGCGGCAAGCGCGTTGAGGTTTTTGCGCTTGAGGGGATTTCGACCTCGGCGCGTTCAAGAGCAACGTTTTTGAAATGGAATGGCCGCCGCACTCCGGCGAGCGGCGGGCCTTTCCCGAAGCCGATCGCGCCGGGTGGTTTTCCATGGAGGAGGCGCGAAGCAAGATCCTCAAAAGCCAGCAGCCAATCCTCATTGCCTTGGAAGACGTGATGTGAGCGGCTTGCACGCGTGGCTGGCCGGTGTGTGTAGCTCTCTTTACGTTTCAACCATCGCGGTGCTCTTGTTGTGCACCCACGGCCTTTTTTGCTGCAAAGGCCTCGCGAACGCCTTGGCGTGTTGCGTGGCCATGGCGGCGAACCCATGATGATAAGCGCGTTGGCCGCAGGGCGTTGAGGGAAATCGCTTTGGAAGAAAGACGAGATCGGCGATTGCCCGACAAGCGACCGCGAGGCGCATCCTCAGGGCGTAACCCGCCGGGGCTGCACAGTTTGCTGACACGGCTTTACGAGGGTGATAGCCGGCGCGCCCATTATTTTCGCTTAGGGCTCCTGATCTTCGACTGCGCGACGCTCGCGTTCGTCGTCGTCACGTCTTTCGTGCCGTATTCGCGCCCGCTCATGTGGTTCGATTTCGGACTGGGCCTCGTCATCCTGGCGGACTTTCTGGCCAGGCTTTTCATCAGCCGGCGTCGCCTTTCCTATCTAGCGCATCCCACGACCTGGGCAGATGTCGCCGCGATCGTCTCGTTTTTGCTACCGCTTGCCGATGAAGGTGCAGGTTTCCTGAGGGTCCTCAGAACCCTGCGGCTTTTGCGCACGTATCACGTGCTCGTCCGCTTCCGAAAACGCAGCCGCTTCTTCCGGCAAAATGAGGAAGCGATCATCGCGCTCGCCAATCTGGCCGTGTTTCTCTTCATCATGACGGGCATCGTCTACGAGACGCAGTACCGGCAGAATCCGGAAATCGGCAACTATGTCGATGCCCTCTATTTCACCGTCACCGCATTGACGACCACGGGTTTTGGCGACATCACGCTGGGCGGCACGAGCGGGCGGCTGGTTGCTGTCGTGATCATGATTTTTGGTGTCACGCTGTTCCTGCGCCTCGTGCAGGTCCTCCTGCGCCCCCGCAAGATCCGCTTCACGTGCCCTAGCTGCGGTCTGCAACGCCACGAGGTCGATGCGGTTCACTGCAAGGCCTGCGGCGAGCTCCTCAACATCCCGGATGAGGGCCGTTTCTGAGCCCAAAAATACCCGCGAACGGAAACTGCCTCTTACGCAGGCGGATAAGGTTACAAAATTGCGGCAACTGCCTCCCTTTTCGGCATCCCAGCCATGCGATTTGTGCACTGCAAAAGCGGAGCGGGTATCGCTATATCCGCCTCGTCAAACACTAGATAAAACATTCCGAGGTTCATTATGGGCACGTCCTCCAAGGGCCTGCTTGGTCGCTTCCGCCGCTGGCGCCGCTATCAGCGCACTCTGAAGGAGTTGCAGGGGCTCTCCGTTCGTGAGCTGCACGATATCGGCATCACGCCGGGCGAAATCCGCCGCGTGGCGCGCGAAGCCACGTTCTGATTTCCGGCCTCTGAGGCCAGGTTTTGGGTTGAAGACCGCCGGCGAGAATTCGCCGGCGGTTTTCGTTTGTGCGCTTCGTTTGTGGAGAGGTGTTCGACCTGCCTTACCGCTCGGCGAACCAATCCTTGAGCGGCATGATCACGGGTGGCTCGGCATTGGCATTGGGCCAGGAATCGATCGACCAGCGTTGCTTCGACCGGATGTCGGTCACGACGGCGGTTGCGTGGGGATAGCGGCCGTCGAGGAAGAAGCCCCTCGCAACCGGCTCGGCGACCGTGTGATATTTGAGCACCCCATGCTCCTGCAGGAAGACGAGCAGGCTCGTCGTGTTTGTCGCCTCGTCGATGCAGTCCATTTGGGTCGGATCTCCGCCGCCGACTTTCTCAAAGCCGCCCAGATCGGATGAGGTGCCGATTTTCCGTCCGACGTTGTCCTCGAAAATCTGCACGGCTTTGGAGATGGCGCGGCGTTCTTCCTGCGCATTGGCGACGCCGCGGAAAGGCCGGGAGAGCACGTTGATCTCTTTCGGCGAAAACCGCACCGGTGTCGTCAAGAGACAGCTGAAGGCGTGGCAGACATAGACCTTGTCGCCCTTTGGCGGCTGGGCCTTGCGGGCCTCGTACCATCGCATCCGCATGGTCTCGGAATCGCTCGTGCAGCCGGCAAGGGTGAGGCCGGCGAGCGCAAGAAACAGGATTGTCCATCGCCACATCGCCGGCAGCCTACGTGAGCCGCTGCGGTCGGAAAAGGTCGGAACTCGCATCCGGGTATGTCGTTGAATCATCGAAGAGACGGGCAAGCCGTCGAGATATTCAAGGAGTTGAGACATGCACGATATTACCGGAAAAAAAGTAGCTATTCTCGCAACGAACGGCTTTGAACAGTCTGAGCTTGAGGTGCCGCTGAAGCAGCTGCGCGAGGCGGGTGCCGAAGTCCATGTGGTTTCTCCGCAGCAAGGCGCGATCAAGGGTTGGGATAAGGACAATTGGGGCAGAGAAGTCCCGGTCGACCGGAAGCTCGACGAGGTCAACGCCAACGATTACGACGCGCTGGTTCTTCCGGGCGGTCAGATCAATCCCGACCTCCTGCGCGTGGAAGAGAAGGCCCTGTCCCTCATCCGCGCGTTCTATGAGCAGAAGAAGCCAATCGGTGCCATCTGCCATGCGCCGTGGCTTCTTGTTGAGACAGGTGTCGCCAAGGGTCGCGACATGACGAGTTACAAGTCGATCAAGACCGATGTGATGAATGCCGGCGCCAACTGGCACGACAAGGAAGTCGTCGTCGATCAGGGCATCGTCACCAGCCGCAACCCGGGCGACCTCGATGCCTTCTGTGCGAAAGTGGCGGAGGAAATCGCCGAGGGCCGGCATACGCAGCGTCAGGCCGCGTAAGAGCAGTTCTCGACGAGATGCTCGCGTCAGGAGTTCGGGGAAGGCCGGCATTACGCCGGCCTTTTCTTTTGGGGTCAAAGCGGGCTCTGGTGAGCATCCAGGAATGCGAGCACGCCGTCGGCCACATATTGGACGGCGAGCGCCGCCAGTATGACGCCGAGAAGCCGCGTGATCACGATGCGCCCGGTCTCGCCGATCAGTTTCTCGATGCGTTCTGCGAGCGCTAGGACGAAGAAGGTGAGCCCCAGAATGGCGAAGATCACCAGGATGAGCTCGGCCATGCCGACAAATCCCGGATTCTTGCTGGCAACGAGGATCGTCGCGGAGATGGCGCCGGGGCCGGCTATGAGCGGAATCGCCAGGGGGAAGACGGCGATGTGGCCGATATCTTCCGAGGTGAGGACGCGCGTCGCGCTGCGCTCGTGGCGTTCCTGGCGTTTTTCGAAGATCATCTCGAAGGCGATGACGAAGAGAAGAATGCCGCCTGCGATGCGGAAGGCTGGCAGCGTGATGCCGAAGACCGTCAGGATTGCCGATCCGGCGAGCGCAAAGATCACCAGAATCGGAAGTGCGATCAACGTCGCCCGCAGCGCCACTTGCTGACGCTGGTCACGGTTCATGCCCGCCGTCAGCGCCAGGAAGAGAGGCGCCAATCCGGCGGGATCAATGGTGACGAAGAGCGTGACGAAAGCGGTAACGAGCTGTTCCATGCGCGAGCTCCTATCACTCCCGCGATAAGGGAGAAATGCCTGCGGCGGAGATCCCCCGAAAAGCCGCGGCTTCGCGCCCGTCCTCGCCGTTTCAGGCGGCTTTTGCGGACGGAATCGCGCCTTCGTCGGGCTCTGACGCAACGAAACTGTCAGACACCTTTATAAGCCGTTGATTTATCTAATGTATTACACTTGCTCTCGACTTGGCTTATCGGCCGATTCCGGCTAGAAAGAGGGCCACACATCACAGCACTCGATTCTTTCCTTGACTGACGCCAAGACTCCTTCCGACGGACGCCGCGGCGGCGACATCCGTTCCATCTCCATCACAGATGAGATGCGCACCTCGTATCTCGATTACGCCATGAGCGTGATCGTGAGCCGTGCGCTGCCTGACGTTCGCGACGGCCTGAAGCCCGTTCACCGCCGCATTCTCCATTCGATGAACGAAATGGGGATCGCCTCGAACCGAGCGTACCGCAAATGCGCGGGTGTCGTCGGTGAGGTGATGGGTAACTATCACCCGCATGGCGACCAGGCGATCTACGATGCGCTCGTGCGCATGGCGCAGGATTTTTCGATGCGCCTGCCGCTCGTCGACGGGCAGGGCAATTTCGGTTCGCTCGATGGCGATCCTGCCGCGGCGATGCGGTACACGGAATGCCGCCTGGCGAAGCCGGCGGAATCGATGCTGCAGGACATCGACAAGAACACCGTCGATTTCCAGGAAAACTACGATGGGCGCAAGCAGGAGCCCGTCGTTCTCCCTGCGCGCTTCCCCAACATCCTCGTCAATGGCGCTGGCGGCATCGCCGTCGGTATGGCGACGAATATTCCGCCGCACAATCTCGGCGAAGTGATCGACGGCTGCGTCGCTCTTATCGATGACCCCACGGTCTCTGATCTCGATCTCATGGATCTCATCCCTGGTCCGGACTTTCCGACAGGTGGTGTCATCCTGGGGCGGGCGGGCATTCGCTCTGCCTACGAAACCGGCCGTGGCTCGATCGTCATGCGCGGCAAGGTGGCGATCGAAACGGGGGCTCGCGATCGCGAAGCGATCATCATCTCCGAAGTGCCTTATCAGGTGAATAAGGCGGCGATGATCGAGAAGATCGCCGAGCTCGTGCGAGAGAAACGGCTCGAGGGCATCTCGGACATTCGCGACGAATCCGATCGGCAGGGTGTGCGCGTCGTCATCGAGGTGAAGCGCGACGCCGTCGCCGATGTTGTGCTCAATCAGCTTTATCGCTTCACGCCCCTTCAGACGACGTTTGGGGCGAATTTCGTGGCGCTCAACGGCGGACGTCCCGAGCAGCTCGGCCTGAGAGACATCCTGACGAGCTTCATCTCGTTCCGCGAGGAAGTGGTCGGTCGCCGTACGAAATTCCTGCTCGGCAAGGCCCGTGATCGCGCGCATGTCCTCGTCGGTCTGGCCATCGCGGTGGCGAATATCGATGAGGTGATTGCTCTGATCCGGGCGGCGCCGGATCCTCAGACGGCGCGTGAGCAATTGATGGCAAAGGCCTGGCCTGCCAAGGATGTTGCGCCTCTCGTGCGGTTGATCGCCGATCCGCGGCATATGGTTCTGGAAGACGGGACCGTGCGCCTTTCGGAAGAGCAGGCGCGCGCCATCCTGGATCTGCGTCTGCAGCGCCTGACGGCTCTCGGCCGAGACGAGATCGCCGACGAATTGAACAAGCTCGCGGTCGAGATCAAAGAGTACCTCGAAATCCTGGCTTCGCGGGCGCGGATCCTCGGCATCGTCAAAGACGAGCTGTCGGCGGTGAAGGCGGAATTCGCAACGCCCCGTCGCACGGTGATCGAAGAGGGCGGCGGCGAC
The DNA here is from genome assembly GCF_004023665.1 of Afifella aestuarii. Lineage (NCBI taxonomy): Bacteria > Pseudomonadati > Pseudomonadota > Alphaproteobacteria > Hyphomicrobiales > Afifellaceae > Afifella > Afifella aestuarii. The sequence continues at coordinate 717,227 of NZ_SAUF01000005.1, read as the reverse complement.
CTCGAGGACGAGGATCTGATCCAGCGCGAAGACATGGTCGTCACCGTGTCCCACGCCGGCTACATCAAGCGCGTCCCGCTTGCGACCTATCGGGCTCAGCGTCGCGGCGGCAAGGGACGGTCGGGCATGTCCTTCCGCGAGGAGGATTTCGTCAACCGCCTCTTCGTCGCCAACACGCATACGGCCGTGCTGTTCTTCTCCTCGCGCGGCATCGTCTACAAGCTCAAGGTCTGGCGTCTGCCGCTGGCTGCGCCGCAGGCGCGCGGCAAGGCGCTCGTCAATATCCTGCCGCTGGAGGAAGGCGAGACGATCACGACGATCCTGCCGCTTCCCGATGACGACAAAGAGTTCGAGCGGCTCGATTTGATGTTCGCCACGACGGGCGGAACGGTGCGGCGAAATTCGCTTGCCGACTTCGTCAACATCAATCGCAATGGCAAGATTGCGATGAAGCTCGACGATGGCGATGCGATCGCGGGCGTCTGGACGTGCTCCGCAGACGACGACGTCATGCTGACCACCGCTTTCGGGCAATCGGTCCGCTTCCCGGTTACGGATGTGCGTGTCTTTGCCGGACGCTCGTCCGTCGGCGTGCGCGGAATTCGTCTCGGAAAGGGTGACCGCGTCATCTCCATGTCGATCCTCCGGCATTTCGAGGCAACTCCGGAGGAGCGCAGCGCCTATCTGAAGATGCGGCGTGCTGTCGCCGGTGAGGCCGATAACGGCGATGCCGGAGACGTCATCGAGGAGAGCGACGAGGTCGAGGCGGAAGCCGGCGCATTGTCGTCGGAGCGCTACGCCGAGATGAGCGCTGCGGAAGAGTTCATCCTCACCGTTTCCGAACACGGTTACGGCAAGCAGACGTCGTCGCACGAATACCGGATCTCCGGACGCGGTGGCAAAGGCATCATCGGCATGGTGGTGAACGAGCGGAACGGGCCGCTGGTGGCGTCCTTCCCGGTGGAGGAAGGCGACCAGATCATGCTCGTCACCGATCGTGGTCAGCTCATCCGCGTGCCGGTCGCCGGCATTCGCATCACTGGGCGCGCGGCGCAGGGCGTTATTGTCTTTTCCACCGCGAAAGACGAAAAAGTAGTGTCCGTCGAGCGGATCACGGAGGCGAGCGCGCAGGACGAGCTCAACGGAAACGGAGAGGGGGACGAAGAGAATGCCCCCGAATCCGATCCGCAGAACGGCGGAGACGCGGGAGAACCGCCAACGGAGTAAAGCTCGAGGGGGGGCTATGATCGATCTTGCAAGCTGGCTGACATATCTTGCGGCGTGCATCGCCGTCGTGATCGTCCCTGGACCGACGGTGACGGTCATCATCGCCAACTCCATGCGCCACGGTGCACGGGCCGGTTTGATGAACGTCGCCGGCACGCAGGCAGGCATCGCGATAATGGTCGCGATCCTCGCCTTCGGGTTTTCGGCGGTCGTCGCGCTCCTGGGTGAGGCGTTCTTCTGGCTGAAGCTTGTCGGCGCCGCCTACCTCATCTGGCTTGGGATCAAGCTCTGGCGTGCCGACGGTACGCTCGGGAATGCCGATGCCGCCAAGGCCACGCGCAACTGGTTCTGGCAGGGCTTCATCGTCATCTGGTCGAATCCGAAGGCTTTGTTCTTTTTCGGCGCTCTCATTCCGCAGTTCATCGATCCGACGGGCTCGGCGGTGATGCAGACGCTTCTGCTCGGCGGCACCTTCATGGTGGTGGCGACATGCCTCGATAGCATGTACGCGCTTGCTGCAGGACGGACGGGTCTGCTTCTGTCGAGGCGCAACGTGCGGCTCGTGGAGATCTTCGGCGGGACATGTCTCGTCGGAGGCGGCCTTTGGATGGCGCTGAGCCGCCGGTGACGTGTTTCGAACCGACATCCCACACATTGCGGTTCGCCGCAGGTGACGCTAAGCGGACCCCATGATTCGCACCGCACTCTACCCGGGCTCATTCGACCCGCTGACGAACGGGCATATCGATATCCTCCAGGCGGCCTTTGGGCTGGTCGATCGGGTTATCGTGGCCGTCGGGCGCCATCCGACGAAGTCGGGTCTGCTCGACATCGACAAGCGTATCGCCCTCATCGAGGAAGTCGCGGGTCCACTGGCGGAAAGCAGTGAAGTGACGCTCGAGGTTCTGAGCTTCGACAATCTCGTCGTCGACCTCGCGCAGGAGGTTGGCGCGACCATTCTGATCCGCGGGCTGCGCGATGGGACGGATCTCGATTACGAGATGCAGATGGTCGGCATGAACCGCACTATGGCCCATTGGCTGCAGACGGTTTTCGTGCCGGCGAGCCCGCATCATCGTCACATCACGGCCACGCTCGTGCGTCAGATCGCAGCCATGGGCGGTGACATCGGGCCCTTCGTGCCGGCTTCAGCGGCGGACGCCGTACGTGTGGCGCTCGCCAGCCGCTGAACGATTGCTCCGCCCGCGGGTTCAGATCTCAAGGAAGGATATTTCATGCTGAAATGGCTGGCCACGGTCGCCTTTGCCGTCACCTGCACGCTGTCACAGCCCGTGCTGGCGCAATCTGCGGACGCCGAAAACACGCTTCTGATGCAGCTGAAGGACGGCACTGTCAGCATTCACCTGCGCCCGGATCTTGCGCCGAACCATGCGGAACGCCTGAAGACGTTGACACGCCAGGGTTTCTACGACGGTGTGCCGTTTCATCGCGTGATCGACGGCTTCATGGCGCAGACCGGCGATCCGACCGGCACCGGCATGGGGGGATCGGATCTGCCGGACCTCAAGGCGGAGTTTTCCGATGAGCCTTTCGTGCGCGGCGTCGTCGGCATGGCGCGCTCGAGCAATCCTGACAGCGCCAACTCGCAATTCTTCATCATGTTCGCCCCGGCTCCGAGCCTTGACGGCAAGTACACCGTCGTGGGCGAAGTCACCGACGGCATGGACCTCGTCGACAATATCAAAAAGGGAAGTTCCAGTGCCAATGGCAAAGTGGACAACCCCGATAAGATCATCAGCATGAAGGTTGCCGCAGACCAATAGGCACCTTACCCGAGACCTCCAACTCAGGGAGATTCGAATGGCCGCCCAGCCCGAAGACACACTCATCATGGAAACCAGCAAGGGGCAGGTGACCATCGCCATGCGCCCGGACCTCGCGCCCAACCATGTGGCGCGGATCAAGGAGCTCGTGCGCGACGGCTTCTATGACGGTGTGAAGTTCCACCGCGTGATCGACGGTTTCATGGCCCAGACCGGCTGCCCCCAGGGCAACGGCACGGGCGGATCCGGCAAGAAGCTCAAAGCGGAATTCTCGTCGGAGAAGCACACGCGTGGTACCGTTTCGATGGCGCGCGCCATGGATCCCAATTCCGGCGACAGCCAGTTCTTCATCTGCTTTGCCGAGGCCCCGTGGCTCGATCGCCAGTACACCGTCTGGGGCGAAGTGGTTGACGGCATGGATGTCGTCGATCAGATCAACAAGGGCGAGCCGCCGCGGCAGCCTGACACCGTCCAGTCGATCAAGGTCGCCGCAGACGCCTGATAATTTGGCGGCGGCCTCTCGCCGCTGCCTTTTCCCATGCGTATCGATGCTTTCGATTTCGAGTTGCCGGAAGAGCGGATCGCGCTTCGTCCGGAGCGGCCGCGCGATTCCGCGCGGCTCCTCGTCGTGCCCTCTGAAGGGCCTTTCCGCGATCTCCGGGTCTTCGATCTTCCCGCACTTTTGGAGCCCGGTGATCTCCTCGTCTTGAACGACACGGCCGTCATTCCGGCGCGGCTCGCCGGACGCCGTCTCCCGCGCACGCCGGACGGTCAGGCGATCCGCGTGGAAGCGACCCTCATCGAGCGGCTGGATCAATCCCATTGGATGGCACTCGCCAAGCCGGGCCGCAAACTGAAGCCCGGCGATATGCTTCGTTTCGGTGGGGAGGACGAGACCTGTCTTGCCGGAACGCTCGACGCGCGCGTTGTCGAGAAAGGCGAGGCCGGTACCATCACACTCGGCTTTTCCCTTGCTGGGCCCGTGCTCGACGAAGCCATCCACGGCCAGGGGGCTATGCCGCTTCCGCCTTATATCGCCTCGCGCCGACAGGCCGATGCGGCCGATCTGGAAGATTATCAGACGGTCTATGCGGCGAAGGAGGGCGCTGTCGCTGCGCCGACGGCAGGGCTGCATTTCACGGACAATCTTTTGGCCGCTCTCGCTGACAAGGGCATCGAGCGCCGTCTGGTGACGCTGCATGTGGGGGCCGGTACGTTTCTGCCGGTGAAAAGCGAAGAGACGGACGACCACGTCATGCACGAAGAGTGGGGCGAGGTGAGCGAGGAGACGGCGGAAGCCGTCAACCAGACACGCCGGCGTGGCGGGCGCGTTGTCGCGATCGGGACAACGGCCTTGCGTATCCTGGAAAGCGCCGGCGACGAAAATGGTCTCCTGCACCCATTCTCCGGCAAGACCGGGATCTTTATCACGCCCGGCTATCGCTTCCGCATCATCGACCGGCTTTTCACGAATTTTCACCTGCCTCGCTCGACGCTGTTCATGCTCGTGTCGGCGTTTTCGGGCCTCGACCGTATGAAGGCCGCTTATGCCCATGCGATCGAGGAAAAATATCGCTTCTATTCCTACGGCGATGCCTCGCTTCTCGAACCGGCGACGCCCTCCATCAGGCCCAAATGACCGAATTCTCGTTCACTCTTCAGGCGCGCGACGGGAATGCCCGTCGCGGTACGATCTCCATGCCGCGCGGCCTCATCCGCACACCCGCCTTCATGCCGGTCGGGACGCAGGCCACCGTGAAAGCCATGTATCCCGAGCAGGTGAGGGAGCTTGGCGCCGATATCGTCCTCGGCAACACCTATCACCTGATGCTGCGGCCGGGCGCGGAGCGCGTGGCACGATTGGGCGGGCTGCATTCCTTCATGCGGTGGCCGCATCCGATCCTGACGGATTCCGGCGGCTTTCAGGTCATGTCGCTCGCCCAGCTGACGAAGCTCGACGAGGATGGCGTCACGTTCAAATCGCATGTCGACGGATCGACACACCGTCTGACGCCCGAGCGCTCCGTGGAGATTCAGGGGCTCCTCGGCGCCGATATCACCATGCAGCTCGACGAATGCCTGAAATTGCCGGCGGACTATTCCGAGGTCGAGCGGGCGATGGAATTGTCGCTGCGTTGGGGTGAGCGCTCGAAGGCGGCGTTTGGTGGCGAACCCGGCAGGGCGCTTTTTGGGATCGTGCAGGGCGGAGACCAGGCCGATTTGCGATTGCGATCAGCCGAGGGGCTGCGCCAGATCGGTTTTCATGGCTATGCAGTCGGGGGCCTCGCCGTCGGCGAACCGCAGGCGGTCATGCTGGAAATTCTCCAGGAGACGGTGCCCGCACTGCCAGACGAGGCGCCTCGCTACCTGATGGGCGTCGGGACACCTGAGGATATTCTGCTGTCGATCGCGCGCGGCATCGATATGTTCGATTGCGTGATGCCGACCCGCGCCGGACGGCACGGCCAGGCGTTTACGCGCTACGGACGCCTCAATATGCGCAATGCCAAGCACGCGGAGGATTTAAGTCCGCTCGACCCTTCGAGCGATTGCCCCGCGGCGCGCGATTATTCCCGCGCCTATCTTCATCATCTCTTCCGTACGCAGGAGACGCTCGGGGCGATGCTGCTGACCTGGTCGAACCTCGCCTATTACCAAACACTCATGAAAGAAGCCCGGCAGGCGATCAGCGAAGGACGCTATACGGATTATGTGGCGGAGGTGCGGGAGAATTGGGAGAGGGGAGCGCCGTAACGGCCAGCTCCATTCACTCGCGTGCGCGGCAGAGCCGATTGCACGGCCGATATGAAAAAGCCCCGGCGATACCGGGGCTTCGACGTTCCAGAACTTAGCGGCTGATGGCGGCGGCGAGAGCGATTGCCGCTACAGCGCCCAAAGAGCTCCACCAGAAGAGCTGCGCGCTTCGGGCCTCCTTGTCGGCCTGAACGGCGATGGCTTTTGCACGTGCTTTCGGCATCAGATCAATTCTCCCGGAGCCGGCCTCAGTTGGCAGTCAACGATTTTCCAGTCGCCTGCGTCATCTTGCAGGAGAGCAAAATCGGCGGACCATTGCAAGCCAATGCGGTCTCGCACATAGGTCTTCACCATGGTTGCCTCGCCATCCTGGGTGACACTGTCCACTGTCAGCCGCTTCGCATAGACAAGCGGCGGGTGGATCTTCGAAAAGAACGTATAAGCCGCTTCCTCGGTTCCAAAGCGATCCTGCTCGTACTCCGTCGCAAAGCGCCAGACGGCTTTGGGCTGCTTGTTTGAAAGACCCCAGACAAAGGTTTCGACTGCGCCGCGCACGGCATCTTCCTGGCCCTTGGTGAGCGAACGCGGCTCGGGGTGGTAGGCGACCAGATCCAATCGATCGGCTTTCGGCGCTGCCTGAGGAAGGGCTTTTGGAAGAGGTGCGTTCAACGAGTTCACTTGGACCGTGCCGATCAGCACCGTCGCCATAATACCTGTTGCAACAACTGCCAGGTTTCGCCCCCAGCCTGCTTTCAGACTGACCATGGGATTGCACCTCTTCAAGAACTTCGACAGGACAATTCGTTAACCCGCCGTTCAGTTCCGTGAAGAAGTGGTTGTCGTTAAGAAGTCGAATTCTCGCCGCTCTCCGAAAGCCTGCGACGCCCCGGGCTTGGCTGCGTTGCGACGACCTTCAGCTTGCGTCTGAGCGCCTCTTCACTTCCGCGTGAATCGGAAGGATGGCTGTAGCCGCAGGTAGCCGCTCGGGGCGGATACGATCTTGACGCCGACTCAGCTATCTTGGGGTCAGTCAGTTGCGTTGTTCTGCGTTCCCACGACATAGCGGAGGCCTTGGCGCAATGACCGAAACGTCCCTCTACCAGACAATCCTGCTCGAACTCTACGCGCACACGCCTCGGAGCGCGCTCCCCAACTGGGTGATGGACGGACTGGTCGAGGAAGGTCTCGCGCATCGCGACGACGCGAAGGGTCTGGTGCTCAACGGCCCGTTTCAGACCTTCCAGATCCGCAAGAGAGAGGTTCGGCCGGCCGAATTGCAGGCCGCCGACGCCGCCGGTTAGCGTGAGGCCTCAGCCTCGTCTTGATAAGCGACGTGTTTCGAAAATTGAGATCGCGGGCTGAAGGAGCCCGCGATCTTCTTATTCGGCAGGCGCCGTGCTTTCTTCGCCCCGTTCGGACGCCGGGGGATGATGCGGCTTCCATCCGGTCTTTTCGCGCATCCACTGGAAGACGCCGAAGAGGAGCGGGATGAGGAAGATGCCGATCGTCGCGGCGCCGATCATGCCGGCGAAGACCGGAATACCCACTGCATGCATGGATCCCGCACCTGGACCGGTGGCCCGGACCAGCGGGACGAGGCCAGCGATAAAGGCGAAACTCGTCATCATCACCGGGCGGAAACGCAACCGGGCGCCTTCGACGGCGGCGTCGTGCAGATCCATGCCGAACTCGCGTTGTTCGAGCGCAAATGCGTTGATCAGGATGGCGTTCTTCGCTGACAGCGCAATCAGAACGACGACACCGATCTGCGCATAGAGGCTGAAGTTCGCGCCAACCCACCAGATCGCAAATATGGCACCGAACATGGCGCTGACGGTTGATAGCAACACCGGGATCGGCACGTTCCAGCTCTCGTAAAGAGCGACCAGAAACAAGAAGGCAAAGACGACCGCCGCGCCAAGAACGATCGGTGTCTGTCCTGCCGATTGCTTCTGTTCGAGCGCCTGGCCCGTCCATTCATAGCCGTAGCCACTCGGAAGGGATTTCGCCACCTGTTCCATGGCGTCGGTCGCGTCACCGTCGCCAAAGCCTGGGGCGGGGGAGCCCTGGATGGAGACCGAGCGATAGTTGTTGTAGCGCGTCAGGCTGCGTGGGCCGACGGTCAGCTCGGCGCGTGCGAAGGTGGAAAGCGGCACCATCTCGCCGGAATTGTTGCGCACTTCGATGTCGTAGATGTCATCGATCGACGTGCGGTATTCCTTCTCCGCCTGCATGCGGACCGTCCAGGTGCGGCCGAACAGGTTGAAATCGTTGATATAGTACCCGCCGAAGGTGGATTGCAGGGCGGCGAAGATCTCGTTGATCGGCACGCCGAGCGTCTGCGCCTTCGTGCGATCGATATCCAACCGAATCTGTGGCGTTTCGGCTTCAAAGTTCGCGTAGACCCGGGTCAGTTGCGGCTGCTGGTTGGCCTGGACCAGGAGGCCGCGCATCACGGCTGCAAGCTCGGAGGGTTCCTGCCCCTGCAGAGCTTCGAGCACAAACTCGAACCCGCCGAACGAGCCGACGCCCGAAATTGCCGGCGGTTGCAGGGGAATGAACTGGGCGTCCGGAATGGTCGACAGACCACCATAGAGCCGGCCAATGACGGAGCCGATTGCAAGGTCGGGGGTCGTACGTTCGTCGTATGGCTTCAACCGCAGGAACATGAGGCCGGCATTCGAGGCCGCGCCGCCGCCCAAAAGGTCGAAGCCCAGGACGGTGCCGATGCTCTCCACGCCCGGATCCTGACGGATGATGGCTTCTGCCTTTTTCGCTGCGATATCCGTGCGGTTCAGCGATGCTCCCGGCGGCAGGTTCATGATGACAATGACGAAGCCCTTGTCTTCATTCGGGAGAAAGCCAGCCGGCGTGCGCAGGAACATGTAGCCCGTGGCCGCGCCGAGAACGGCGAGGATAACGAGCGACACCACGGAAACCCGCATCAGCTTGCTGATGATCCAGGCATAGCCATGTCCGACCTTGTCGACGGCATGGGTGATGCCGCGCATGATCCGGATTGGTTCGCCCGTCCGAAGGAAGAGTGCGCACAGCGCAGGCGACAAGGTCAGCGCGTTGATGGCCGAAATCACCATGGCCGCGGAGATCGCGACGGCAAACTGGCGAAAGAGAGCGCCTGAGGAGCCCGGCAGGAAGGCGACCGGAACGAACACCGACAACAACACCAGAGTGATGGCGACGATCGGCCCGACGATTTCGCTCATCGCCTTATGAGTGGCCTCATTCGGCGAGAGATGCGGGTCCTCCTCCATCACGCGTTCGACGTTCTCAACGACGATGATGGCGTCGTCGACGACGATGCCGATGGCGAGCACGAGAGCGAGAAGTGAGATCGTGTTCGCGCTGTAGCCGAAGGCATACATGATCGCCAGCGCGCCGATGATGGCAACCGGCACGGCGATCATCGGAATGAGGGTCGCCCGGAAACGTCCGATGAAGATAAACACGACGATCGCAACGAGAACGAAGGCCTCGATCAGGGTCGAGACAACCTTCTCGATCATCGCTCCGACGAAGTCGGACGCATTGTAGATGTATTGGTACTCGAGCCCCTCGGGGAAGCGCTCTGACAGCTCTTCGAGCCGCTTCGTGACGTTTGTCGCGACCGTCACCGCATTGGCGCCAGGGGAGAGATAGGTGGCGACGGCGGCCATCGGCTTGCCGTTGTAACGGGCAATGACACCATAACTCTCAGACGCAAGCTCGACCCGGGCAACATCACCCAGACGTACGACGGAGCCGTCTGGATTGGAGCGGAGGATGATGTTGCGAAATTCTTCTGCGTCGCTCAGGCGCCCCTTGGTATTGATCGTCAGCTCGAGCCGCTGCGCGTCCACGAGCGGGGCGGCACCGATCTTGCCAGCGGCCGCCTGGACGTTCTGCGATTCCACCGCAGCCGCAATATCGGCCGGCGTCAGTTCCAGATTGCTGAGCTTCTGCGGATCAAGCCAGATCCGCATGGCGTAATCGCGTTCGCCAAAGACCTGCACGTTGCCGACGCCGTTGACGCGTTTCAGCTCGTCGATGACGTTGAGGCCGACGAAGTTCGCGATGAACAATTCGTCGAAGCGATCATCCGGCGAATAGAACAGAAAGACTTGGAGTTGGTCGCGCGAGGCACGCGCCACGTTGATGCCGACCGAACGCACTTCCGCCGGCAGCTGGCTTTCGACCTGAGCCACGCGGTTTTGCACGTTGATGGCGGCAACGTCAGGGTCGGTGCCAAGTTCGAAAGTGACGTTCAGCTCGTAGGAACCGTCCGAGCTCGACGTCGATTTCATGTAGCGCATGTCCTCGACGCCGTTGATGGCACTTTCGAGTGGCTGCGCGATGGCCTGTTCGACGGTTTCGGCACTTGCGCCGATATACTGCGTAGACACGCTGATCGTCGGAGGCGCGATGTCGGGATATTGGGCGACCGGAATCACCGCGATCGAGATGAGCCCGACCAGCGTGATCAGAATCGAGATGACGAAGGCCAGTCGCGGCCGGCGGATGAAGACGTCAAAAATCATGCCGTGTGGGCCTTCAAAGTGTCACGCGCTGCGGCTTACTGGTTCGTCGAGGGAGCTGAGGTCGACGCCTGCTCCTTCGGGGTAACGTCCTGCGGTTCGACCTGCATGCCCGGTTGAGCTTTTTGCTGACCTGCGACGATCACCCTGTCCCCGGCCTCCAGGCCTTCGGTGACGACCACCGCCGGACCGCGCTGCTCGCCCGTTTCGATACGACGCTGCTCGACCTTGTTCTCATCGTTGACGACGAGGGTGTAGGTGCCCTGCTGATCGATGAGCATAGCCGATTGCGGCATCAGGAGCTTTTCTTCGGGCTTGCGTGCGGCGACGATCACATCGACGAGCTGCTTGTCGTACAAAACTCGGTCCGGATTGGGGACGCGAGCCCGCACCATCACTGAATCCGTACCCTCGTTCGCTTCGATGTTGGTGAAGAGAATCTCGCCCTCTTGGTCGTAGATGCTGCCGTCGGCAAGACGCAGCTTGATGACGACCTCATCCCTTTGTTTCTCGGTCTGACCGATATTGATCAAACGTCGCTGCGGCACCGGGAAGGCCACGCGCATCGGATCTTGCTGCACGATGCGTGCAAGGGCGCCGCTGTCGGGACCGATGAACGCGCCTTCGGAAAAAGCCGCGACGCCGATGCGCCCGCTGATCGGGGCCGTGATTTTCGTGTACCCAAGATCGAGCTGCGCCAGTTTGAGGGCTGCTTCGTTCTGACGAAGGGTTGCCTCCGCCTGATCTCGGTTGGCGCGAGCTTCGTCGAGTGCGGCCTGCGAGCCGGTATTGCGCTCGCGCAGTGTCTGCTGCCGTTCGTAGCTCAGATTGTTGAGCTCGAGGGCGGCATGCGCATTCTGGACGGCCGCCTCGGCCTGAGAAACCGCTGCTTCATAAGGTGCTGCATCGATAGTGAAGAGCACCTGGCCTTTTTCGACCTCGGCGCCTTCTTCAAATTGACGCTCTCCGAGATATCCTTGCACGCGCGCCCGGATTTCGACGCTTTCCGCAGCTTCGATCCGGCCGGTGAAGACCTGCTGCTCGGTCACGTCACCGAGGCGAACCTGCTCGATGTTAACGGCCGGCGGGCCGCCAGCTCCCGGCGCTCCCTGAGCCAAGACCGTGGCAGGTGCGAGCGCCAGCGCCAATGCGAGTGCGGCGCGCATAGGAAAGGTACGACGCCCCGTTGCCGGGGAGGGAAGGCGAAGATCGATCATCTAGGAGCTACCAGTTCGAATGCAGGCGCCAAGTCGGTGCGCTCACTTCCGGCGATGACATAATTCCTGCCATCAGAAAAGCAAACAGTCGAGTACCGATTCCAGTGTAGGGGTTACCAAATAGGCCTACGGTGACCTTGGAGGCCGTGGCCTGACGCATCTACACAAGTATGTGATCCGACGGCGGCGACGCTCTCGTGGCTCTCAGCTCGCAGGAGACGAGAAGGTCGAGATTCCTCACCCATGCATGTCTCGGGTGCGATCTCTTACCCATGCCGCCGCATCGGACAGATAGGTAATGGTGAGCCCTGTGGGACTCGAACCCACGACCTACTGATTAAAAGTCAGTTGCTCTACCGGCTGAGCTAAGGGCTCTCAGCGCGGGCGGACCCTATGGAAGCCGTTGGTGCGGGTCAAGCCGTTTTGGTTCAGGATAGCCCCGTATGCCGGGCTTTTGCCCATCGCCGGATGCCGTGCCACGGCCGGGGCCATGTGGACGGCAGGGTCGCGAGCATCAAGCCCGGCAGAACCAGGGCCAGCCCGAGCGCGTGATAGGTGTGAAATTCCTCTCCAAGGAAGATCATCGCGAGCAGGACGCCATAGGGTGGCAGCAGGTAGAGGAACATGCCGGTGACACCCGGTCCAAACACTGTGACGCCGTGCTGGTAGGCGAGAAAGGCGAGGACCGAGGAGATGAAGGCGAGGCCCGCAATCGAGAGCCATGCGGCCAAGGTTGAAGGAAAGGCCTCGCGCACGACCGCTTCCACCGCAAAGAACGGCAGCAAAACGACCGCGCCGGCGGCGACGATGGCTGTGAACAGCGGCAGGGTCGGGACGGTGTGAAGGGAGCCGCGACGCAACAGGACCGAATAGACGGCCCAGGAGAAGGCGCACAGCGCAATCAACAGATCACCGGCATTCAATTCGAGTGCGATGAGCCGGCCGAGATCTCCCCGCAGCACGATGACGGCAACGCCGATGAATGCGAGGGCCACGCCGAGCGCCTGGCGCAGCGCAATACGCTTGCCGCGAAACAGCCATTCCAGCACCAGGATCATCACGCCGGACGAGGTATAGATCAATGTGGCGTTGGTGGCGTTGGTCTGGCGGAGAGCGAGATAGACGATCGCCCCGCACACACCCATGCCGAGAAAGCCAAGAACAAGAAGCAGACGCCAGTTTTCCAGGAGGGTCTTGCGGTGTTGTCTCAATCCCGCGGCGGCGAGCGGGAGGAGCAGAAGAAGGGCCACCGTCCAGCGCAAGAAGGCGAGGGTGAACGGCTCGACCGTGCTCACCGCTGCGCGTCCGATCACGAGATTTGACGAGAAGAACAACGGCATGAGCGCCAGAAGAGTGATGTCCCGCAGGCGGTTTGAGGAAGCTTGCATTGGTTCGGAGGGGCTTTCGGCTTCGACACACCTGCGCTAACGGGCTGGCAGAATTTGCGCAAGCTGCGGCTCCGCAAGCGGTGCTGCATCAGGAAAGGGACATATGTCTCAGCTTACGACCATCATTCTGGCTGCGGGTGAGGGCACCCGCATGCGCTCGGCCTATCCAAAAGTTCTACACCCGATCGGCGGGCTTCCCATGCTGGCTTTTGCGATGCGCGCGGCCCAGGCGGCCGGGGCGGCGCATCTCGGCGTCGTCGTCGGTCCGGGACACGATTCTGTGCGGGCCCTGGTCACCCAAGAAATGCCGCAGGCTGAAGTTTTCGTGCAGGAGGAGAGACGCGGCACGGGGCATGCCGTCATGCAGGCGCGTCCGCTTCTGGAGCGCGCCGAAGGCGTGGTGCTGGTTCTTTTCGGAGACACGCCTTTCGTAACGGCTGAGACGATTTCGTGCCTCGCCGGTCTCATTGACGAGGGTGCCGCGCTCGCCGTTGCAGGCATGCGTCCGCCGTCCCCTGTAGGTTACGGCAGGCTCATCACCGAAGAGGGCCGCCTTCTCGCGATCCGCGAAGACAAGGATGCCTCACCAGAAGAGAAGAAGATCGAGCTCTGCAATGCGGGCCTGATGGCGTTCCGTGCGGGCGACATGCTCTCCCTGCTCGAGGCGATCGATAGCAACAACGCACAGGGCGAGTTCTATCTGACGGATGCGGTTGCGATCGCCAATCAGAGAGGTCTCTCGGTCAAAGCCGCTGAGATCGCCTTCGACGAGGTCTTCGGCGTCAATGATAGGGCGCAGCTTGCGGAGGCTGAAGCGCGCTTTCAAAACGCCCGCCGCCGACAGGCGATGGTGGAGGGCGTCAGCCTCGTTGCGCCGGAGACCGTCTTCTTTTCGCACGATACCGTGCTCGGTCGCGACGTGACCGTCGAGCCGAACGTCTTCTTCGGTCCCGGGGTTCGCGTTGAAGACGGGGTCAGGATCCATGGCTTTTCGCATCTTGAAGGCTGTGTCGTGAAAGCCGGGGCAGAGATCGGGCCGTTTGCCCGCCTGCGGCCGGGAGCCGATGTCGGCGCGAGAGCGAAGGTCGGGAATTTCTGCGAGGTGAAGGCAACCACGCTGGGCGATGGCGCGAAGGTCAACCATCTGACCTATCTCGGGGATGCTTCCGTCGGCGCCGGAACCAATATCGGCGCCGGCACCATCACCTGCAATTACGACGGCTTCAGCAAATCTCGCACGCAGATCGGAGAGGGGGCCTTTATCGGTTCCAACTCATCTCTGGTCGCGCCGGTCTCTATCGGAGACGGCGCTTATGTCGGTTCCGGCAGCGTCATTACCGATGACGTCGCGCCGGACGCGCTCGCAATTGGGCGCGGCCGACAGGTGCAGAAGCCGGATTGGGCTAAATCTTTTCGAGCGCGCCACGTGAAAAAGTGAACCCGAGCACCGAAGTGCAGGGCGTTTTCGTCACACTGTGTCACGGCAATTGATTTTCTCGGTGCGGTCTGTTTCGGCATGATCGCGCCGCTGGAAGGGGAGTATTTCTGAATATGTGTGGCATTGTCGGAATCGTCGGAACGACCCCGGTCGCCCCGCGGCTGTTGGATGCGCTCAAGCGGCTTGAATACCGAGGATACGATTCGGCAGGTGTCGCGACGCTGGAGAACAAGGAGCTCACGCGCGAGCGCGCCAAGGGAAAGCTCGTCAATCTCGAGAACCGCCTGCACGAGCATCCGCTTTCCGGTTTGATCGGCATCGGCCATACGCGCTGGGCGACGCATGGGGCGCCGACGGAAGTCAACGCGCATCCGCATGCAACGGAAAGCGTTGCCGTCGTCCACAACGGCATCATCGAGAATTTTCAGGAATTGCGGGCCGAGATCCGGGCCGCCGGACGGGCGCTTCAGACCGACACCGACACGGAAGTCGTCGCGCATCTCATCACTCTGGCGCTCGCCCGCGGGCTCGATCCCGTGGCGGCCGCTGCGGAGACGCTGGCAAAACTCGAAGGTGCCTTCGCTCTCGCCATCCTTTTTGCGCATGAGGACGACCTTCTCATTGCGGCACGCCGGGGCAGTCCGCTCGCCATCGGCTATGGCGACGGCGAGATGTATCTCGGCTCCGACGCCATCGCGCTTGCTCCGTTCACCAACCAGATCACCTATCTGGAAGACGGCGATTGGGCGGTCGTACGGCGTAAGAGCGTCGCCATCTATGATGAGAACGGCGCCGAGGTGCGGCGACCGGTCCAGCATTTCGTCGCCTCGAACTTGATGGTCGACAAGGGCAATCATCGGCACTTCATGCTCAAGGAGATTTACGAGCAGCCCGAGGTCGTGGCGCATACTCTCGGCCATTACGTGGATTTCGCTGAACGCCGCGTGGCGCTGCCGGAGGGGGCCGAGATCGATTTTGCGGGGCTCGACCGTCTCGCCATGTCGGCCTGCGGAACGGCGTTTTACGCGGCACTTGTGGGCCAATATTGGTTTGAGCAGTTGGCTCGCCTGCCAGTCGATCTCGATATCGCTTCGGAGTTTCGCTATCGGGAGGTTCCCCTCGGCGATAAGGGGCTGTCGCTCTTCATCTCGCAATCGGGTGAGACGGCCGACACGCTCGCCTCGCTCCGCTACTGCCGGGAGCATGGGCAGAAGATCGGTGCGATCGTCAACGTGCCGACATCCTCGATCGCGCGTGAGGCCGATTACATTCTGCCGACACTCGCCGGACCCGAGATCGGCGTCGCCTCGACGAAAGCGTTCACCTGCCAGCTCACGACACTCCTCGCGCTTGCAATCGGCGCCGGACGTCAACGCGGACATCTCTCGCGCGACGACGAGGAACAGCTCGTTCAGGCTGCAATCGAGATGCCGCGGCATCTTTCGCAAGCTCTCAAGCTCGAGGACGAGATCGAGGGGCTGGCGAAAGAGCTGTCGCGCGTCAAACACGTGCTCTATCTCGGTCGTGGCAAGAGCTTTCCTCTGGCGCTCGAAGGCGCTCTGAAGCTCAAGGAAATCTCCTATATTCATGCCGAGGGCTATGCGGCGGGCGAACTGAAGCATGGGCCGATCGCGCTCATCGATGAGACGATGCCGGTCATCGTGGTGGCGCCTTACGACAAGGTCTTCGACAAGACCGTCTCCAATATGCAGGAAGTCGCGGCGCGCGGCGGGCGAATCATTCTGCTGACGGACGAAGAGGGCGCGCGGAGCGCTGCTGTCGACACGATGAAGACTCTGATCCTGCCGAGCATGCCGGCCGCGATCGCGCCCATCGTATATGCCGTGCCGGTGCAGCTTTTGGCCTACCATACCGCGGTTTTTATGGGCACAGACGTCGACCAGCCCCGCAATCTCGCCAAGTCCGTGACGGTCGAATAGAGCCCAAAATTTTCGCGCGCGGTCCGGCGCGACGGGCGTTATGATGGGTGACCTGGCACCTTCGCCAGTGGGGTTTTGTGGATGGAAACCGAGGACGCAGAGCGGGGGGCAAAGCCGCAGCGGCGGCACTCGAAAGCGGGGCTCAGGCTTCGCAACTATTTCCTGACCGGTATCGTCGTTGCCGCGCCGATCGGCATCACGTTTTATCTCACCTGGGCTTTCGTGGCCTGGGTGGACGGATGGGTGAAGCCGCTCATCCCCCACGCTTACAATCCCGACAATTATCTGCCCTTCTCGGTTCCGGGTTTCGGGCTCATCGTCGCCATCTTCCTTCTGACGATGCTGGGCTTCCTGACGGCCAACCTGGTCGGGCGCACGATTGTCGCGTACGGGGAGCTCCTCCTCGATCGTATGCCGCTCGTGCGGAACCTTTACCGGGCGCTGAAGCAGATCTTCGAGACCGCCCTTTCACAATCGAGCCGCTCGTTTCAGCAGGTCGGGCTGATCGAATATCCGCGGCGCGGGCTGTGGGCGCTGGTCTTCATCGCGACCGACACGAAGGGGGAGATCGCCGAGCGTCTCCAGGAAAGCGATACGGATACGATGGCCGTCTTTCTGCCGACGACGCCAAATCCGACCTCAGGCTTTCTGCTCATTGTGCCGCGCCAGGATGTCATTCTGCTCGATATGACCGTCGAGGAGGGGGCCAAGCTCGTCATTTCTGCAGGCCTTGTCGCCCCGGAATATCATCGCAAGACCAAGGCTCTCGCCCGCGAGGCCAAGGAAGCGGCAGATGATGAGAGAGAGGCGGCGGAATAGACGAGAGGGCATTCCCGCACGTTTCCTGCGCTTATGCGCTCACCCCGAACGCATAAGCCGGATCGCTTCGTCTCTCCCGAAAAGATAGAGAAGACATCGAACGGCCTCGCGCCCCACATATCCGCCCTTTTCTTCACGGGCGAGGATGAGCTTTGCCTCGTCTCTCGCGAGCGCCAGGAGATCACCATGGAATTCCGGCCGGGCGAGCCGGAAACCGGGCATGCCGGACTGCCGCGTGCCGAGAAGATCGCCTTCGCCGCGAAGCTTCAGATCCGCTTCGGCGATGACGAAGCCGTCATTCGTTTCCCGCATCACCTTGAGCCGTTCGCGGGCCGTCTCGCTCAAGGGCGGCTTGTAGAGCAGCAGGCAACTCGAGGGCTTGTCGCCGCGTCCAACCCGGCCGCGCAGCTGATGTAGCTGGGCGAGGCCGAAACGTTCGGCATGTTCGATGACGATGATGGAGGCATCCGGGACATCGACGCCGACCTCGATCACGGTGGTCGCCACGAGAACGGCGCCGCCCGGCTCCCGGAAATGTTGCATCGCTGCGGCCTTTTCGGCACCCTTCATCCGTCCGTGGAGGAGCAGGGCCCGCGATCCGAACATCTTTTCGAGGTCGCGAAAGCGCTCTTCCGCCGCCGCCACATCGAGCGATTCCGATTCTTCGACGAGCGGGCAGACCCAATAGACCTTTTCCCCTTTGTCGACGGCGGAACGGATTCGCTCTTTCACTTCTAAGAGCCGTTCGGAGGAGGCGACACGCGTGTCTATGGGACGCCGTCCTGCCGGCTTTTCACGCAGCTCGGAAATCTCCATGTCGCCGAAATAGGTGAGGACGAGCGTGCGCGGGATCGGGGTTGCCGTCATGACGAGCAGGTCCGGCGCGCTCCCTTTGGCCGATAAGAGCATGCGCTGGTGGACGCCGAAGCGATGCTGCTCGTCGACGATGACGAGACCGAGATCTTTGAAAGCCACGCTCTCCTGAAAGAGGGCGTGTGTGCCGATTGCGATATCGATGTCACCGGCTGCGAGCGCTGCAAGCTTCTCGCCGCGGCCGGCGATGTCCTTGCCGGTGAAAAGGGCCGTCGTCAGCCCGATCGATTCGGCAAGCGGTGCGATCGTCGCAAAATGCTGCCGTGCCAGGATCTCGGTCGGTGCCATCAAGGCGGCTTGTCCGCCATCTTCGCTGACATCGAGCATCGCGGTGAGTGCGACCAGCGTCTTGCCGGAACCGACGTCGCCTTGGAGGAGACGCAGCATCCGCTCTGGTGAACGCAGATCCTTGCGGATGTGGGCGACGGCATCCTGCTGGGCTTGCGTGAGCGCAAAAGGCAAGAGCTCGTGCAGCTTTGCGGTGCGTTCGCCAGAGAATTGGCGCGCTTTGCCGGCAGTCTTGCGAGCGTTTCGGCGCACCAGCCCGAGAGCGAGCTGGCTTGCCAGCAATTCGTCGAAGGCGAGGCGCCGCCAGGCAGGCGCTTCGGGCAGGAGGGCTGCGGCCTCCTGCGGCCGGTGCATCGTCGCGAGAGCCTCGGTGAGCGAGGGCCATTTCTCTCGCGCCATCAGGTCTGACGTAATCCATTCCGGCAATGTCGGCGCCCTTTCGAGCGCCGCCCGTATGATTTTGCCGAGGACCCGGGAGGACAGACCCTCCGTCAGCGGGTAGATCGGCTCGACCATCTGGATCTTGTCGGCCGCGCCTGGCTCCATCACCTCCGGATGCACGATCTGGGCGCGATAATCGAACCAGTCGAGGCGTCCCGAAACCGTGCGGGTCGCGCCGAGAGGCAGGATTTTTTCGATCCACTGGCTGCGAATGTTGAAAAAGATGAGCTCCACGGTGCCGCGGCCGTCATCGAGAATGACGCGATAAGGCGCGCGCGAATGCCGGCGTGGCGCTTCATGATGCTCCACTTTGCCGGTTACGACGACATGGCCTTGCTGTGGAAGCTCGTCCAGGCTAGCGATCTGCTGTCGCGCTATCGCTGAAACCGGCAGATGGAAGAGCAGGTCGCGCACAAGAGGTGGCCCCTCGGCCACACCGGTCACCCGTGCGAGGAGCTTCTCCACTTTCGGTCCCACCCCAGGCAGCGAGGCGGCCTCTGCAAAAAGCGGATCGAGAAGGGCGGGGCGCATACCTCTTCCTGCCTTGCGCTGCGCGCGGCGGCAAGATGCATCTCTTGCCCGCTTGGTCTGAGTGGATAAATCTTGGTGGGGCATGAGCTCCCGCCCATAAGGAATGTGACACCCGATATGGCAGACGAAAAATTTGAAGAGCGGCGCCGACGCGCCCATTTTCGTGCCTGGCGCCGCGGTACGCGCGAGCTGGACCTTCTCGTCGGGCGCTTCGGCGACAGTGTTTTGCCATCTGCCGACGAGCAGCAACTTGCGGAATTCGAGCGGCTTCTCGAACTGCCGGATCTCGCTCTCTACAGCTGGATCGTCGGGCGCGAAGAGGTGCCGGCCGAGCATCAGAGCGCGATGATTTCAGGATTGATTGCCTTCCACAAAAGAGAACGAAATTCGGATGTCGAAATCCTCCAGCGCTGATCGGCTGAGCGATCTTCTGGCGGAAAACCGCCATCTCACCCTGTCCGGTGTCCCGGACGGGTTGGAGGGGCGCGTCCTTGCCGATCTCGTGCGTTTGCGCCGCCTGCCGGTCACGTTCGTTGCGCGGGACGCGCGTCATCTGGAGATGGCGAAAGAGAGCCTGCGTTTCTTTGCGCCAGATATCCGGCGACTGACATTTCCGGCCTGGGACTGCCTGCCGTACGATCGTGTCTCGCCCAACGCCGACGTCGTGGCGCGCCGGATGGCGACACTGAAGGCGCTCGTCGATGCAGGTCCGCAGGCGCCGCTTATCCTTCTGACGACGGCCAATGCGATCATTCAACGGGTGCCGCCGCATGAGTGGGTGGCGCGGCATGTGTGGAGTGCCGGCGCTGGTGACGTGACGCCCATGGAAGGGTTGGTCGCGCGTCTGGCGGCCGATGGTTTTGAACGTGTACCGACGGTTCGGGCCGTTGGCGAATATGCCGTGCGTGGCGGTATCGTCGACCTTTTCGCTCCAGGGGATACGGGGGCAATCCGCTGCGACTTCTTCGGCGACACGCTGGAGACGATCCGTCCCTTCGATCCGGAGAACCAACGCACGACCGGACAGGTCTCGCGGCTCGACCTCCTGCCTGCGAGCGAAATCATCCTCGATGACGAGGTCGTCGCGCGTTTTCGCCAGAACTATCGCGAAGCCTTCGGCGCCGTGACGAGCGACGATCCGCTTTACGAGGCGGTGAGCGCCGGGCGACGCTTTGCGGGCATGGAGCACTGGCTCGCCTTCTTCCATGAACGGCTGGAGACGGTTCTCGATTACGCCGGCGACACGCTGGTGGCGGTCGATCATCTGGCAGCAGATACGCTCAAGGATCGCTGGGAGCAGATCGGCGACCATTACGAAGCGCGCAAGGAAAACGCCGATCAGAAGCTCGCCGGCGCGGCGCCCTATAAGCCAGCGGCTCCCGATAGCCTCTATCTGACGCCCGAGGAATGGCAGGCCAAAGTGGACGATCATGCGTCCGCCCGGCTGACGCCTTTCGCATCACCGGGCGATGCGGGCTCCGTCTACGATGTCGAGGGCAGGGCGGGCCGCACCTTTGCCGCCGAACGGGCAGCCGGTGACGTCAATGTCTTCGATGCGCTCGTCGCGCATGTCGCCGATCGCCGCAAGGCCGGCAAACGTATCGTGCTTGCGACCTGGAGCGTGGGCGCGCGAGACCGTCTCATTCAGGTCCTGAGCGACCACGGCATGGAGCGTCTGCAGCCGGTCGAAACCTGGGCTGAGACGGAGGCGCTTGCCAAAGGCATCACCGGCATGGCCGTGATGCCGCTCGAAACCGGTTTCGAGACGCCCGACAGCGTCTTCATTGGCGATCAGGATGTGCTCGGCGACCGCCTCGTGCGCCCGGCACGCAAGCGCAAACGCGCAGCCGATGCTCTGACCGAGGCTGCGAGCCTCTCGGAAGGTGATCTCGTCGTCCATGTCGATCACGGCATCGGGCGTTTCGACGGTCTCGTCACGATCGAGGCCGCGGGTGCGCCGCACGACTGCCTCCAGCTCGTCTATGCGGGTGGCGACAAACTTTTCCTGCCGGTCGAAAATATCGATCTTCTGACGCGTTATGGCGCGGAAGGTTCAGAGACCGCGCTCGACAAGCTCGGCGGCGTCGCCTGGCAGAACCGCAAGGCGCGTCTCAAGAAGCGCATCCGTGAAATCGCCGATGCTCTCATTAAGACGGCAGCGGCGCGGCTTCTCCGTCACGGCGAGAAGCTCGTCGCACCGGAGGGCCTCTACGGTGAATTCGCGGCCCGTTTTCCCTATGAGGAAACGGATGACCAGGATGCCGCGATCGAGGCCGCGATTGGCGATCTCGGCTCGGGCATGCCGATGGACCGGCTGGTCTGCGGCGATGTCGGTTTCGGCAAGACCGAAGTGGCGCTCAGGGCGGCGTTCGTCGCGGCGATCAGCGGCAAGCAGGTGGCCGTGGTCGTGCCGACGACCTTGCTCGCCCGCCAGCACTACAAAACCTTCGTCGAGCGTTTTCGCGGATTGCCGCTGCAGATTGGCGGGCTTTCCAGACTTGTCGGCACGGCGGAGAAAGCGCGGGTCAAGGCGGGACTCGCAGACGGCACCATCGATATCGTCGTCGGCACGCACGCGCTTCTCGCGAAATCTGTCAATTTCCGCGATCTCGGCCTCGTCATCGTCGACGAGGAGCAGCATTTCGGCGTCAAGCACAAGGAACGCCTGAAGGAGTTGCGCTCGGCGGTGCACGTCCTGACGCTGACGGCGACGCCGATCCCGCGCACCCTGCAGCTCGCGCTCACCGGCGTGCGCGATCTCTCCATCATCGCGACGCCGCCTGTCGACCGTTTGGCGGTGCGCACCTTCATCTCGCCCTTCGATCCGCTGATCGTTCGCGAGGCGCTCTTGCGGGAGAGACTTCGCGGCGGGCAATCCTTCTATGTCGTGCCGCGGATTTCCGATCTCGCCGAAGTGAAGGAGTTTTTGGAGCAAAATCTGCCGGAGGCGCGGGTTGCCGTCGCGCATGGCCAAATGGCGGCAAGCGAGCTCGATCAGGTGATGAACGCCTTCTACGACGGCCAGTACGACGTTCTGCTGTCGACGACGATCGTGGAATCGGGCCTCGACATTCCGACCGCGAACACGCTCATCATCCATCGCGCCGACATGTTCGGTCTCGCTCAGCTCTATCAGCTGCGCGGACGCATCGGCCGGTCCAAGAACCGCGCCTACGCCTACTTCACCGTGCCGGCGAAGAAGACGATGACGACGACAGCCGAGCGGCGCCTCAAGGTCCTGCAGTCCCTCGATTCGCTCGGCGCTGGCTTCCAGCTCGCCAGCCACGATCTCGATATCCGCGGTGCCGGTAATCTTCTCGGCGAAGAGCAGTCCGGCCATATCAAGGAGGTCGGTTTCGAGCTTTACCAGCAAATGCTCGAAGAGGCGGTGGCAAGTCTCAAGGCCGGCGACGAGGAGCTTGCCGAGGGCAAGTGGTCTCCGCAAATCACGATCGGCATGGCCGTCATGATTCCAGAGGCTTACGTCCCAGACCTGACGCTTCGCATGAGCCTTTATCGACGTCTTGCAGACCTCGAAGACGCTGGCGACATCGACGCTTTTGGGGCGGAGATGATCGATCGTTTCGGACCGTTGCCGGACGAGGTCGACCATCTCTTGAAGGTCGTCTACGTGAAGTCGCTCTGCCGCAGAGCCAATGTGGAAAAGGTCGATGCCGGGCCGAAGGGCGTGGTGATCGCCTTCCGCAACAACGAGTTCGCAAATCCCGGTGGCCTCGTGCGCTATATCGGCGAGCAGGGCTCGATGGCGAAAATCCGCCCCGACCAGCGTATCGTTCTGTCCCGCGATTGGCCGCGGCCTGAAGACCGCCTGAAAGGCACGGCGTCCCTACTGACGCGTCTTGCCAAGATTGCCGAGGAAGGGGCGCAGAAAGCCGCTTAAGGCATGGCTGATTGCGAAGAGAGCGCTTCGATGATGCGGCAGTCGTCGATCGTGCCGCCCCGGCAGCTCTCCTTCATCCTTCGGAGCTCGCTCGCGAGGCGCTGAAGGTCTGCGATTTTGTCCTCCACCTCGACAAGGTGCGAGGTGACCAGCCGGTCGACGGCGGCGCAGTCGCGCTCGGTATCTGCTGATAGCTCGAGGAGTTCCCGGATCTCGTCGAGGGTGAAGCCGAGAGCGCGGGAGCGCCTGATAAAGCTCAGCCGCTCCTGATGCATATTTGAATAGGCGCGATAATTCCCGCCCGTGCGTGGCGGAGCGGGCAGAAGCCCGATTTTCTCGTAATAGCGGATGGTGACGATCTTCGTGCCTGTTGCGGCAGCAAGATCGCCAATTCGCAGAAGCGACGGCTCGGTCACACTCTTGACCCTATAGTGGGGTGCAACCTAGCAGCTCGTTGGATCGGATGTGAGGCCGAGATGAGCGGTTGCTGCGAGGACGAATGCTGTGGGAGTGCGATCCGTGGTGATGACGGACGTTTTGCCCGACTTCTCTGGATCGCGCTTGTTGTGAACGCCGGGATGTTCGTCGTGGAGGCAGGAGCGGGATTTGCCGCCGGGTCGCTGTCGCTGCAGGCCGATTCGCTCGATTTCCTTGGTGACGCGGGAAATTATGCCGTCAGTCTGATGGTTGTCGCTTCGGCACCGGCCGTGCGAGCCAAGGCCGCGCTTTTGAAAGGCGCCACAATGGGCCTTTTTGGTCTCTGGATCGTGGCTGCAACCATCTGGCGCGCCTTCAATGCGGTGCCGCCGGATCCCCTGACGATGTCCTGGGTCGGGCTCCTCGCGCTCATCGCCAATCTCGGTGTAGCCGCGCTTCTGTGGGCCTATCGCGGGGGCGATGCCAATATGCGCTCCGTCTGGCTTTGTTCGCGCAATGACGCGATCGGCAATCTCGTCGTGCTCGTTGCTGCTGCCGGTGTCTTCGGAACGCAGACGGCCTGGCCGGATCTCATCGTCGCAGCCATCATGGCTTCGCTCGCGCTCCAGGCTGCGACGATGATCGTGCGCCACGCGCTTCTCGAACTTCAGGACGAAGCCCGCGAGCAGAAGCCCGCCTAGAAGATAGCTGGAGCTGAGTGAGCCGTAAGCTGGCCCTCTTAGGCCGGTCCGTTGTCGTTGGCGTTGTGTGACGCCGCCAAAGCCGCGTTGAAAGCCTCGACGAGGACCTCAGGCGCCTGTGCGCCAACGACGACATAGCGGTTGCCGACGACAAAGGTCGGCACGCCGCTCACGCCCATCTGACGGGCGAGGGCGATTTCCTCCTCGACCAGATCGCGGTCGGCACCACTGGCCAGGAGCTCAGCAATGACGTCGGGATCCATCCCAGCTTTGGCGGCGATCTCCGTCAGCGTCTCCGGCTCGTTGAGACGCCGGCCCTCGATGAAATAGGCATTGAACAGCGCCTCGACGATCACGTCCTGCACGCCGGCGCTTGCCGACCAGCGGATGAGGCGGTGAGCGTCGAGCGTGTTGGGTGAGACCTCGATTGCATCAAAATCGAAGGGAATCGCTTCCTGCGCTCCGGCGGCGCGCACGTCGACGTAGAGAGAGCGCGCTCTTTCAGCCGAGCCGAATTTTTCCGCAAGATAGAGGCTGCGGTCCTTGCCTTCCGGCGGCAAGGTCGGGTCGAGCTGATAGGGACGCCAGCGGATGTCGAGGGGAATCTGGCTCTGGCTCGCGGCCTTTTCCAGGCGCCTTTTCCCGATGAAGCACCACGGGCACATGACGTCTGAGATGACATCTACGGAAAGGCGGTCGGTCGCTGGGAGTTCATCGCTCATACGGGGAACTTAGCGCGGGGCCGGCGCCTGGCCAGCGTCAATGCTGCGAGGCCTCGGCCGACCACCAGGTGGTCGGCTCCGGTCCATAAAGCGACCCGTGCGAGGGATGGGAAAGCCTGTTCCAATAGGCGACCCACTCGGCGGGGGCATGAAAGAGTGGCACGACGTAAAAGCCGGAAATGAGGACCCGATCGAGCGCGCGGACCGCGGCGACGAAGGTCTCCCGGTCTCTGACGGACAAAAGGCTTTGGATCATCGCGTCGATGGCGGGATCGGAGGCGCCGGAGAAATTGAAGCTTCCCGGGCTTTCTGCGGCCGCGGACGACCAGCGGAAGGATTGCTCACTCCCGGGAGAGAGAGAAGCGAAGGCCAGATTGTACCTGATCATATCGAAGTCGAACGATTTCAGCCGCTCCCAATACTGGCTCGCATCGACCTGCCGGACATTTGCGCTGATGCCGACGAGCGCCAGCGCGTTCTGGTACGCGAGAGCCAGCCGCTCGTCCTCGCGCGTCATCACCAGAATTTCGAAGGCGAAGGGCTCACCCGTCTTCTCGTTGACGATCTTGCCGCCCTGGCGGACCCAGCCGGCCTCTTTCAGCAAGGCGAGGCCCTTGCGGAAATTGTCGCGGTCGCGGCCGCTGCCGTCGCCTTCGGGCGGACGATAGCTGCCGTCCATCACAGATGGGAGAACCGCATCGGGGTAGGGCGCGAGGAGCTTCTTTTCTTCTTCGGAGGCGGGGCGACCGATTGCCGAGAGTTCAGAGCCCTCGAAATAGCTGGCGGTGCGGTCGTAGGCGCCGAGGAAGAGGTTTTCGTTGAGCCATTTGAAGTCGAGAAAATAGCCGAGCGCCTGACGCACGCGCTTGTCGGCGAAAACCAGCTTCCGGGTGTTCATGAAGAAGCCGTTCATCCCCTTGGGGATGCCCGTATCGAACTTTTCGAGTTTGACCAGGCCCTGTTCCACAGCCGGGAAGCGATAGCCGGTCTGCCAGCGGCTCGGATCTTTTTCCCGATGATAGTCGAAGAGGCCCTTCTTGAAGGCTTCAAAATAGGTGTTGGTGTCGCGGAAATACTCCAACCGAATCTCGTCGAAATTGTCGAAGCCGCGCTTCACCGGCAGATCCTTGCCCCAATAATCATTCCGCTTTTTCAGGATGATAGAGGTGCCAGGGCGGGTTTCGGCGACCTCGTAGGGGCCGGAGCCCATAAGCGGCGTGAGACTGCTTCTCGAAAACTCGTCTTCCGACACGGCGTGTTTGGGAAAGATCGGCTGCAGCGCGACGAGAAGCGGCAATTCGCGGCTGGCGCCGTCATCGAAGGTGAAGCGCACCGTGCGTTCGCCCTCGGCCGTAACGTCGGCCACCCTGGCATACCAGCCTTTCGGGCGCCCATGGTCTTTCAGGAGGTTGAAAGAATAGACGACGTCCTCCGCCGTGACCGGCTCACCGTCGGCCCATTTCGCTTCCGGACGTATGGAAAACGAGATCCATGAGCGGTCGTCGGGGACGGTGACGCTCTCAGCGAGCAGCCCATAGAGCGAAAACGGCTCGTCACGGTTTCGTACCATCAGGCTTTCCCAGAGATTGTTGCCCCATTCGTCGTCCCACAGAGCCCGCGGCGCCGTTCCCTTGAGGATGAAGGGATTGAGGCTGTCGAAACTGCCCACCATCGCGTAGGCGATGCGCCCTCCCTGCGGAGCCTCCGGATTGGCATAGGGGAGGTGATCGAAGTCCGCCGGCAGCTCCGGATCGCCATGCATGGCAATCGCGTGCTGGGGTTCTTGAGCGCTGGCTGGGAGGATCGACGCGACAAACCCCAAGAGCAGCGCCGCGAGCGCGCTCGTGAGGCGAGGGCAAGGCACCATTTGGGATGGCTCTCCAGTTATCGTCTATCGTTTAAGGGCGAGAATCGGACCTTGCGCCAATCTGGCATAGCGTGCAATTGCGGACTATGGAGTTGGCCGCGGGGCTCCGACATGGTGTCGCCGCATTCTGAGGTCTTCCAACCCGGACAGAATGAAAGGGCGCCACGCGCGCCGAGTCAGTGCGAGGATCATCCATGCAATTTCTTCAGGCCGCGATGCGGCGGTCGCGTTCCATTGCGCAGGTCGCGGCGCCCTTGCTCCTGGTTCTTGCAGTCTCGCCCGCCTGGGCGCAGGACCAGCAGCCGAACCAGGATCAGCAGCAGCAGCCGGAATGGGTCAAGCTGTGCAGCGAAAACCCGCAGAACAAAAAGCAGGTCTGCGTGGTCACACGCGAACGTCGCGCCGCCACGGGGCAGCTGCTTGCAGCGGTCTCGTTGCGCGAGACCGAAGGCAAGAAGTTCCTGGTTTCGGCCGTGCCGCCGGGAATGCTTTTGCGGCCGGGGCTGCAGGTTCAGATCGACGGCGGCAAGCCCACCAAGGTGCAGTACTCGATCTGCTTCCCGAATCTCTGCTTCGCCGAAGCGGAAGTGAATGATGATTTCCTCGCTTCCATGAAGCGCGGCAGCAAGCTCGTCATCACCACGCTCAACCAGCAGGCCAAGCCGATCAATTTCGACGTGAGCCTGTCTGGCTTCACGGCCTCGTATGAGGGCGAAGCGATCGACCCGAAAGAGCTGCAAGCCGAGCAGCAGAAGCTGCAGGACGAGTTGAAGCGCAAGGCCGAGCAGGCCCGCAAGCAGCTCATCGAGAAGCAGCAGCAGAGCTCCGGCCAGTAAGGCCGGCTCTCCATAAAACGTTTCATGGCCCCGGCATTGCCGGGGCCTTTTTTGTTTCGGCGGGGTCTTCTGTCTTTCTGGAGGACGTCGCTTGCTTCAAAAGATCGAAATGCGTTTGGTGGCCAGCAGTTGACAACGATTTAGCCGGGGCTACATTTCTCGCCATACAGCAAAAGAAGCCCCCGCGTGACCGCGTCCCCTCGCTCTTCTTCTTTATCCGACCGCACCACCACGGCCATCCGCGAGACCCTCGCGGGCAGGCGCCGCGGGCCTTTCTCCGGAATGGTCTTTGCCGGGCCGGCAGTGATCGCCTCGATCGCCTATATGGACCCGGGCAATTTCGCCACGAACATCCAGGCGGGCGCGAAGTACGGCTATACGCTCCTGTGGGTCGTCTTGATGGCGAACCTGATCGCCATGTTGTTTCAGGCCCTGTCTGCGCGGCTCGGCATCGTCACCGGGCGCAATCTCGCGGAGCTCTGCCGAGACAGGTTCCCGCTGCCAGTCGTTCTCGTGATGTGGGTGGTGAGCGAGATTGCCGCGATGGCGACCGACCTTGCCGAGTTCCTCGGCGGAGCGATCGGGCTCGCGCTCCTCTTCGACATGCCGCTCCTTGTCGGCATGGGGATTACCGCCGTCGTAACGCTCGCGATCCTGCTGTTCGAGCGGGGCGGTTTCCGGCCGATGGAGCTCATCATCGGCGCACTCGTCGGCCTTATCGGGCTTTGTTACCTGATCGAGATGTTTATCGCACCCGTGGATTGGGCGGCGGCCGGTCTGCATGTCTTTGTGCCGGAGATGCCGGACGGCGAGGCGCTGCTGATTTCCGTCGGCATCATCGGCGCGACCGTCATGCCGCATGCCGTCTATCTGCATTCGGGGCTGACACAGAACCGCGCACCGGCAAGCAACGATCAAGATCGACGCAAGCTCGTTCGATTCTCCAACCGCGAAGTGGTTCTGGCCCTGGCGGTGGCGGGGCTCGTGAACATGGCCATGGTGATCATGGCCTCGAGCGCTTTTCACGCGGGTCACAGCGAGGTCGCGGAGATCGAGACGGCCTATCACACGCTGACGCCGCTTCTCGGCGTGGCGGCGGCCGAAGTGTTCCTGATTTCCCTGATCGCGTCCGGCGTATCGAGCTCCGTCGTCGGAACGATGGCCGGACAGATGATCATGCAGGGATTCGTCGGCTTCAGTATTCCGATATGGGTCCGGCGGCTCGTCACCATGCTGCCGGCCTTCGTAGTCGTCGCGCTCGGCATCAACGCCACAAAGGCGCTCGTCATCAGCCAGGTGATTCTGTCGATCGCACTGCCTGTGCCGATGATCGCACTCGTCTACTTCAGCGCCAGCCGCGAGATCATGGGGCAGTTCGTTGCGCGGCGCTTGATCAGCGTCATCGCCGTGACGGGAACGGTCGTCGTTCTGGCGCTCAATATGGTGCTTTTGCTCGACATATTCGGCATCGACATACCCGGTCTGCCGCCTCTCTAACTGGGAGACCGAGACCGCGAAGTCCTAGTTGATGGCCTCGCGCATTTGGTATTGGCCGTTCTCAAACGAGGCGAACAGCTCGGTCACCTGCGGATGACGGACGGGTTCGCCCGAATCATCCGGGACGAGGTTCTGTTCGGAGACGTAGGCCACGTATTCGGTCTCCGCGTTCTCCGCCAGCAAATGATAGAATGGTTGGTCCTTCGACGGCCGGATCTCGGCCGGGATGGCATCGTACCATTCGTCCGTGTTGTCGAAGACAGGATCGACGTCGAAAATCACGCCGCGGAATGGCAGGACGCGATGTTTGACGACGTCACCGATATTGAATTTGGCTGATCGCATGTTGTCCATAAGTTCAACCTAACAGCTCGAAGATCGGGCATCGTGAGGGAAAGTCAAGGCGCGGCTGCGGGCTCCTCAACTGCGCGCTCGGGCTGATTTCCAGCGGTCGTGAACCCACATCCACTCTCCCGGCCTCTCTCGGATCCAGGCTTCGAATTGTGTCTGGATCGTCTGAGTAAATACGGCCACGTCCTCCATCTGGTTTCCAGTTTGGGGGCATTCGAGCACCTTCGCCTGAACGATGAAGCGTGCACCTTTGCCTCGAAGGACGCGGCCAGCAACCACAGGATTATGCAAACGACGTGCCACCATCGCAGGAAAGGGATTGGCGGTCGTCTCCTTGCCGAAGACCACGACCTTGATGCCTTTCGCTTCACGCTGATCGCCGAGCAGCGCGACGGCACCGCCGGCACGGACATGGGCCATCACGCGCTTCGGTGTGGACTTGGCTTTCGCGATGAGACCACCCGGAAACACGTTTGACCGCAAGCTCGTGACGTAGGCGTCCGAGTAGGGGTTTTTGAGCCTTTGATAGAGGCCGATCCCGTTGAGCTCTTTCGGGATGGCGATCGACGCGATCTCCCAATTGGCCGAATGGAGGCCGACGACCAGCAGGCCTGCACCGCGGTCAACGAAACTTTGACGCAGCTTCGGGTCGATGTCGATCGTCACGCGGTCGCTCGCCAAGATGAGGTCGATGAGAAAGCTCTCGGCGAAGGTCCGCCCCAAATTGTCCCATTGCTGGCGGGCGATCTCCTGGCGCTCCGATTCGCTCTTTTCGGGAAAGGCGATGGCGAGATTTTGCATCACCCTTGGATGCCGATGCGTTCGAGGTCCGACCAAACTCCAGGCGCGGCCCATTATGTTCGACGCAACATCGATTGGTAATGATCGCAGGAGTACCGCGACGAGACGCATGAGAGCGTACTCGGCGAAGTAGCGTGCACGGCGTGTCGTTGACAATGATCGGCCGGAGGTCATGGCTTGCCCGCGGAAGCCTGCGTCAATTGACGAGATGGGTCCAACCATCTAGCCCGCAGGGTCGGCGGACCGCTTAGCGAAGCTCGCTCGTGGATGCAACACGAGCCGACCCGTCGCCCGGAAGCCATGAAGAAGGAAAGCGCCGGTTCAGGATGAGTGATATCGTGGGCCTTGCCCTGCCATTCTTTGGTCTGATCCTTCTCGGTTTCGTCGCCGGCCGCATCTGGCACGAGGATGAGAAGGCGCTCGCTTGGCTGAACCTCTACGTGATCTATTTCGCGCTTCCGGCGCTCTTCTTCGAGGTGCTCTCGAAGACGCCGATCGAAGAGCTGACGAACGGCAGCTTCATTTTCGCGACCACTTTTGCGACCTATACCGCGTTTGCTTTCGCCTTCGCGTTTGCGGTGCTCAAGAACGACGGTCGCATTCCGGAGGCGACCGTTCAGGGGCTCGTCGGGGGCTACGGCAATGTCGGCTATATGGGTGCGCCGCTGGCGATCGTCGCGCTTGGGCCGCAGGCGGCCGCACCGGCGGCGCTGATCTTCAGCTTCGACGTGACCCTCGTCTTCACGCTGGCGCCCCTCATGATGGCGATGAGCGGGGCAAGTCATCAGCCGATCGGCTCAATCTTGAAGTCGATTCCCCGCAAAGTGCTCCTGCATCCTTTTATCCTAGCGACGCTCGCGGGTGTTCTCGCCGCTTTCATCGGTGTTGGCCTTCCTGCGCCGCTCGAGCGGTTCCTGTCGCTTCTTGGGGGGTCTGCCGCGCCCTGCGCGCTTTTTGCTCTCGGCGTCACGGTTGGCCTGCGACCGCTGCGGCGGGTGCCGGGCGAACTGCCGTTTCTGATCGCGATCAAGCTCCTCGTGCACCCGCTGATCGCTTATCTTCTTCTCACCTGGATCGGAGGGTTCGACCCGGTCTGGATCCAGACCGGGGTCTTGATGGCGGCACTGCCGCCTGCCGCCACGATCTATGTGATCGCGACGCAGTATCGCACCTATGTGCTGGAAGGCTCGTCGGGGATCCTACTCGGAACCGCGGCGTCCGTGGTCACTGTCAGCCTCGTTCTTTATCTCGTCACCACGGGCCTTTTGCCGCTCGATCCGTTTGGATCCTAACTCTCAGAGGCCCCGGAACGTCTTCGCCAGACCCTGCTGCATCAGAAACCGTCGAAAGGGCGCAAAGCCGCCGGCTGCCGAGAGCGCGACCGCGCGCAACGCCTGGACCGGCAGAAGCCCGGTCAGCAGCGATCGGTTCAGGAGATCGACTGCAAGCGTACGGCTGCGAACATCGGCCTGGCGAAGGCGATGAAATTCTGTGGCCGTGCCTTCGTCGAGCCGGTTGCGATTGAGTGACAGGACCGTTTTGAGGGCTTCGACGTCGCGCAGGCCGAGATTGAGGCCCTGAGCTCCGATCGGGGGAAAAATATGCGCGGCCTCGCCGATCAGAAGCGCGCGCCCCGAGGCGAAACGGTCGGCGAGACCTGCCGAAAGAGGATAGCTTGCGCGCGGCGAGGTGACCTGCATGGCCCCCAGGAGCGAATGCGCGGAGCGTTCTGCGCGCCGCGCGAATTCTTCTTCGGGGATCTCGCAGAGGAGCGCAGCTTCGCGCGGGCGTTCGACCCAGACCAGGCTGACATTGTTGCCCTGCATCGGTACGAGGGTGAACGGGCCACGATCTGTGTGGAACTCCGTCGACACAGAATGGTGGGGATGAGTGACGGACAAGGTCGTCACCAACGCCGATTGGGCATAGCGCCAACGTCTGACCGCTATGCCGGTTTTGGCTCGAACGAGAGAGCGCGCGCCGTCGGCGCCCACCACGAGGTCACTCTTCAGGTAGGCACCGTGGCCGGTGGTGATGTGGACGCAGTCGCTGTGGAAGCTCAGTTCGCTGGCGGTATCCTCGAAAATTGTGATGTAGCGGCTGTTGCGCGCGCGTTCGGACAGCGCTTCGACGAGGCGGCGATTGGGGATGTTGTAGCCAAAAGCGTTCAAGCCGACCTCGCCGGCGTAGAACGTCACCTCGGGTGCGCGAATTAGCCGTCCGGTGTCGTCGATGAGCCGCATCGCTTGCAAAGGTGCGGCGGCCGAGACGAGATCGGGCATGGCACCGAACTGTTCCAGAAGCTCGATCGAGCCAGCAAAAAGCGCAGCGGTGCGTCCGATGGGGAAGTTCGCAGGTGGAGCGATGATGGCAGTGGTGCGCCCGGCTTCTGCCGCCGCGAGCGCTGCGGCCCAGCCGGTGGCACCGCCTCCGACGATGCAGATTTCGAAATCGTCGCGTGGCTTCATTCTTAATCCTGCCATATCTTCACTCGAACCAGATTGTCTGCCGAGCATTTATTGCCCTATGGGTTGCGTTTCCAGGCATATGGCCTCTTGCCAGAGCGCAAGCAAAGACCACAACGAGGAAAAGAATCTCTCCGTGACGCAAAAAGCTTGCATCGTTTGCCGCAACCGGGCCAATGCCTCGCCGGCAGACAGCCGGTGGATCTTTTTGCCCTTGCCGGAGGGCTGGCGTTTTGACGCCAAAAGCGGCATGAGGAGCCACTATGTTGACGGGGTCTAGGGATTTGCAGCTCGGGCAGCAACTGGAGCATTTACGCGCCGCCGCGTCGCTCTTCGCCATCCATCTATTGACGGCGAGCGGGGCAGCGCTGGCGCTGCTCGCGACGCTTGCGGCCGCGCGCGGCGAATGGCGCGCCGCATTCGTGTGGCTTGGGATCGCGCTCATCGTCGATGCGCTCGACGGGCCGATCGCGCGCCGCTACCAGGTGGGCTCCCGCCTGCCGCGTTGGGATGGCAGCGCGCTCGATTTCGTCATCGATTACACGACCTATGTCTTCGTGCCGGCCATTATCCTGGCGAGCGGCTGCGGGCTGGGAACCTTTTTCGGCATTCTCGCCGCGATGATCGTGGCGATCACCGGCGCGCTCTATTTCGCCGACACGCGGATGAAGGAGCCGGACAATTCGTTCAGAGGGTTCCCGGCCGCCTGGAATCTCGCCGTCTTCGTCCTCTTCGCTTTGCAGCCGCATCCTTTCGTGACCTTCATGGTGACGGTGCTCCTCGCTGTCGGCACGTTTCTTCCGGTCAATTTCGTGCATCCCGTGCGCGTTACCAAATGGCGCTGGCTCACGCTGTTGATGATGGTGCTTTGGATGATCTGTGCCGGCATTTTGATCGCGACCGGTTTCGATCAAAATTCGACGGTCGAGATGCTGCTGCTCGTTACGAGCTTCTATCTTCTCGGTGTTGCTGGCGTGCAGCAGCTTCTGGCACGCTTTTAGCCTTGGCCAGCTGAGGCCATGGAGTTTCTGTCGGATCCACAGGTCTGGGCGAGTTTCCTGACGCTCTGCGTCATGGAGATCGTGCTTGGCATCGACAACATCGTCTTCATTTCGGTCGTCGTCAGCCGGCTTCCCGAGGAGCAGGCAAAAAAAGCACGCCAGATCGGGCTTCTTCTGGCGCTCGTCTTCCGCATCCTGCTTCTGCTTGTCCTGTCGTGGCTGATTGGGCTCACGGCGCCGGTCTTCACCACGTTCGGGCAGGACGTCTCGTGGCGCGATCTCATCTTGATCGGTGGCGGGCTTTTCCTGATCTACAAGGCGACGCATGAGATCCATGCCGAGATCGAGCATGAGACGGCGACGCTTGCGGAGGCCAAGACCGCGTCCTTCGGCGGGATCATCGCCCAAGTGCTGATCATCGATATGGTTTTTTCCGTCGATTCCATCATCACGGCGATCGGGATGGCCGAACATGTCGAGGTGATGATCGCCGCCGTCATTGTGGCGATTGCGGTCATGTATGCCGCGTCGGGACCGATCGCCGAGTTCATCAAGCACAATCCGACCACCAAAATGTTGGCGCTCGCCTTTCTGCTTCTGATCGGCGTGGCGCTCATCGCCGATGGTTTGGGTTTCCATATCCCGCGCGGCTATATCTACTTTTCAATGGCATTTGCGGCGGTGGTCGAGGTGTTCAACGTCCTTGCGCGGCGCCGCCGACAGAAGATTGCAGGAGGCGGAGAGTGACGAGTGTCGTTCGAGTTCACGCGCATGGCGGGCCAGAGGTGCTGCAGGTCGAAGACGAAGAGGTCGGCGCGCCGGGGGAGGGCGAAGTCAAGATCCGGCATGAGGCGATCGGGCTCAACTACCTCGATACCTACTACCGCACGGGCCTCTACAACGCGCCGAACGGCTTGCCGCTCACGCCCGGCAACGAAGGGGCAGGAACCGTCGTCTCCGTCGGGGCTGGGGTTTCGCGTTTTCGGCCGGGTGATCGGGTCGCCTATGTCGGCGGACTTGGCGCCTATGCAGCCGAGCGACTGATTTCTGCCGATAGTCTGGTGCGGCTTCCCGACGAGATCGACTTCAAGACCGGCGCGGCGATGATGCTGAAGGGGCTGACGGCCCAGTATCTCCTGCGCCAGACGTTTCGGGTCGAACGCGGGCAGACGGTCCTCTTTCATGCGGCTGCCGGCGGGGTCGGGTTGATCGCCTGCCAATGGGCGAAACATCTCGGAGCGACCGTCATCGGGACCGTCGGATCGCCCGATAAGGCGGAACTCGCGAAAGCGCACGGCTGCACGCACACCGTCAATTATCGCGAAGAGGACTTCGTCGCTCGCGTCAGGGACATCACAGATGGTCGGCTGTGCGACGTCGTCTATGATTCGGTCGGCCAGAGCACCTATCCCGGGTCGCTCGATTGCCTGAAGCCACGGGGTATGTGGGTGTCCTTCGGCCAATCTTCTGGGCCGATCAAGGACTTCAACCTCGCATTGCTGGCCCAGAAGGGGTCGCTTTACGCCTGCCGGCCCACCCTTTTCAGCTACATCGCCAAGCGCGAAAGCCTGCAGGCGATGGCAGACGATCTCTTTCACGTCGTGGCGAGTGGTTTCGTGAAGATCGAAGTCAACCAGGAATTCGCGTTGAAGGATGTGGCAGACGCCCATCGTGCGCTTGAAAGCCGGGCGACGACGGGAGCGACCGTCCTTGTTCCGTGAGGTCGTGACTGCGCCGTGATCTAAGTTCGTCTGTCACGATCGCACGGTGAGCCGCACCATTCCGGTGGCTATGTCCCCCTCAACAAAGAAGCCGGGCTCATGGCCCGGCAGGATTTGGAGTGAGAAGGCCTTGGCCTTAACAGGCGAAGGCTTGCGGGCTCCTATGGCGATCCGCCGCATCATAGGCAGGAGCTGGGCCCGCTCAAGCTACCCTTCGGCCGGCTTATCAGGCTCCGTGGTTGCGACGACCGCGAGACAGTCACCAAGACCGACGAGCCCGGGAAAATGACGCGCGGCGAGGATACCGTCGAGACCTGCTCGATACTCTTGAGGCCTTCCGCCCAAACGCTCGATCGGGTGCACTGAGAGGAGGAGATCCCCCTTTCTGACCTGCGCCCCAAGATCGACCGCGGGCTCGATGAAGCCTTCGGACTGGCTGAAGGAAAAACATTCCGGTCCGGGCATATCCAGAAATATGGATGGCTGGTGCTCGAGCGGGCCTGCCAGAATGCCCGCATGTTTGAGGACGTTTGCGAGGCCGCGTCGGGCGATCGCCAATGTCCGCGCAGTGGAGGTTCCACCCCCGCCGATTTCCGTCGTGACGAAGGCTTTGCCGAGGGATTCTGCGGCCGTGTCGAGCATGCCGACGGCGTCGATTTCCAGCATGGTCATCGAATAGGGCGCGCAGAACGCATCTCGGGCTTCCCGGCAACGCGCCTCCTGCGCCTTGTTTTCGAGCACGTGACAGGCCGCAAAAGGCAGGAAATCGAGTGTCTTTCCGCCGGAATGGAAGTCGAGCACCAGATCCGCCATGGGCAGCAGAACGCGCTGAATGTAGTCGGCGATCTTCTCCGTCACACTGCCGTCCGCGCGTCCTGGGAAGGTGCGGTTGAGATTGAACGTGTCGATGGGCGAAAGGCGGGTTCCTGCACGAAACGCCGGGTAGTTCATGAAGGGAACGAGGATGATGCGCCCTGTGATGTCATCGAGCGTGACCTTCCGGGCAAAATCGGCGAGTGCGACGGGTCCCTCATATTCGTCGCCGTGGCTGCCGCCGGTGACGAGGGCGGTCGGGCCGGGGCCGTTGCTCACGACCGTGATCGGGATCATGAGATTGCCCCATGCGCTGTCGTCGCGGCTCCATGGCAGTCTCAGATAACCGTGCTGGATGCCTTCGTGCTCAAAATCGACGGTCGGAACGATGGGGCTGTCAATCATCGCGGGCTCGTTCGGGCTTCCATGCTTTCTGGTCGAAAGCATAGGATCGGAGATCCTCGCAAGCTTCAACGCATCTATTGGGCGAATTGCTTTCCGGAACTCCACGCTGACTGAGTCATGTCGGCGCGCGCTTGCCCCTTATGGTTTCAACGCCTAGGCTTCCTTTGTCCGTCTTCAATTGGTCCATGCTAGGCGTCGCGCCGCCTGCCGGACCGCCCGTTGCGGAAAAGGAATGGCTCGCGCGCGTCTGGGACATGACGATGGTCGACCGTCGGCAGACATTCTCTCTGCCGGGGGGGCGCTAATCCCGCCGGCCCAGCCTTGCCCAGTCAGCCCCTGCATCGTCTCTTCCCGCCAATCAAAAGGACCCCGTCATGGACGAACACGTCACCGCCAATGACCTGGAAACACTCGACCGGGCGCATGTCTTCCACCCGTCGACGCATCTTGCGCAATTTGCGCGTGGCGAGGCGCCGTCGCGGATCGTGACCGGGGGCAAAGGCTGCACCATCGTCGATCGGGACGGGCGCAAAAGCCTCGATGCCTTTGCGGGCCTTTATTGTGTGAACGTCGGATACGGGCGGCAGGAGATCGCAGACGCGATCTACGCCCAGGCGAAGGAGCTTGCCTATTTCCACGCCTATGCGGGCCATTCCAACGAGCAGGTGATCCGGCTGTCGAGCCGGATCGTCGACAAGGTCGGCCTCGGGATGCAGCGCATCTATTGGGGGCTCTCCGGATCGGATGCCAACGAGACCAACATCAAGCTCGTCTGGTACTACAACAACGTGATGGGGCGGCCGGAAAAGAAAAAGATCATCTCCAGGCAGCGCGGCTATCACGGCTCGGGCATCATGACGGGAAGCCTGACGGGTCTTGCGCTTTTCCACAATGCATTCGATCTCCCACGCTCGCCGATCCTGCACACGTCGTGCCCGCATTACTGGCGCTACGGCCGGGAAGGGGAAAGCGAGGCGGATTTTTCCAAACGCATGGCTGCAGAGCTCGAGGAACTGATCCTTGCCGAGGGACCGGAGACGGTCGCGGCCTTCATCGGTGAGCCCGTTATGGGAACCGGCGGGATCATTCCGCCGCCTGAGGGATACTGGCAGGAAATTCAGGCGATCCTGAAAAAGTACGACATTCTCCTGATTGCCGATGAGGTCGTCACGGGATTTGGGCGCACCGGCGAATATTTCGGTTCGCACACCTACGGCATCGAGCCGGATCTCATCACCATCGCCAAAGGCGTGACGTCAGCCTATCTGCCTTTGTCGGGCGTTATCGTCGGCGAAAAAGTCTGGCAGGGGCTCGAAAAGGGGACCGACGATCTCGGCGTCATCGGTCATGGCTGGACCTATTCCGCGCATCCGACCTGTGCGGCCGCGGCGAACGCCAACCTCGATATCATCGACCGCGAAGATCTCACGGCAAATGCTCGTGACACCGGCGGCTATCTTCTCAAATCCCTGCAGGAGGCGGTCGGCGATCACCGGCTTGTCGGCGAGGTCCGTGGTGTTGGCCTGATGGCGGCGGTCGAATTCGTCGGAGACAAGGATACGAAGGCGGCGCCGGACCCGTCCTTGAAAGTCGGCATGAAAATGTCGGCCGCGCTCCTGGAAGAGGGCGTGATCGCCCGGGCGATGCCGCACAGCGAATGTCTTGGCTTCTCGCCTCCGCTCGTGATCACCCGTGACGAGGTCGACCAGGTTGTCTCGGCAACGAAACGGGTCATCGAACGCATCTCCGAAAGCCTTTGAGGCCGCGTTTTTGAGGCCGCGTTGATGCATTCGCCCAGCCTGGACGGATAAAGCCAGAGGCTTGGCCCGGAAACTGCACGGCGGTCGAAGACCGCCATCGGCGGAGATTTCGGGCCGCGGAGGGAGAGCCGGTATGGAGTTTGGCAAGAACAACACTCCGTTCAGCGAGGACGAGTTTGCCCAGAGGCTTGTCAACACGAAACGTGCGATGGACGCGGCCGGCCTGGATGTTCTCATCGTCTGTGATCCGGCGAACATGAACTATCTGACCGGCTATGATGGCTGGTCGTTTTATGTGCATCAGGCTGTCATTGTCGCGCAGGCCCTCGAACAGCCTTTGTGGGTGGGTCGCAACCAGGACGTGAACGGCGCGCATCTGACGACGATTCTCCCGGAAGAAAACGTCATCGGCTATGCCGACGAATATGTGCAGTCGCTGACGCGGCATCCGATGCAGGTGGTGGCCAGCACCATCGCCGAAAGGGGCCTCGGCTCGGGCAGGATCGGGGTCGAGGCCGATTCCTATTATTTCACGGCACGGGCTCAGGCGGTACTCGCAGATGAGCTGCC
This sequence comes from Afifella aestuarii, assembly GCF_004023665.1. Lineage (NCBI taxonomy): Bacteria > Pseudomonadati > Pseudomonadota > Alphaproteobacteria > Hyphomicrobiales > Afifellaceae > Afifella > Afifella aestuarii. The sequence goes on along the minus strand of NZ_SAUF01000005.1, from coordinate 678,167 downwards.
CGATGCGGTCTTCTCCGATGCCGGTGTTTTGGTGAACTGGTTGCGTTGCGTGAAGTCGGACGCCGAAACTACGCTGATTCGGCAGGCGGCTCGCATCACCGAGCGCATCATGCAGCGGGCCGTCGACCTGATCGACGTTGGTGTTCCGCAAAGCGAGGTGGCGGCCGCCATTCTCGAGACGGGGGTCCGTGGCATACCGGGCGAGGGGGGATATGGCGGCGATTATCCCGCCATCATGCCGTTGATGCCGAGCGGGGTTGGCACATCCTGCCCCCACATCACCTGGCGGGACGAGCCGTTTCTCGCCCAGACCGGGACGACGGTCGAAATCGCTGGCGTCCGGCATCGCTACCATGCCCCGATGAGCCGAACCGTCTATCTCGGAACGCCGCCGCAGAAGATGCTCGATGCGGCAAAAATCGTCGACGAAGGCATCGAGGCGGCGCTTGAGGCCGCGCGGCCGGGTGCAACGGCGCATGATGTTTATGCCGCGTGGAGCGGCGTCATTGCGCGCCACGGTATCTTCAAGGAATCCCGGTGTGGCTACTCGTTTGGTCTGAACTATCCGCCGGACTGGGGCGAGCGGACGTTGTCGTTGCGGGCGGGGGACGAAACAGTGCTTCAACCCAATATGACGATTCACTTCATGCCGGGGCTCTGGCTCGACGATTGGGGTATCGAGATTTCCGAACCCATCCGGATCACCCAATCGGGTGTGGAGCAGTTCTGCAGTTTTTCGCGCGAGCTAGTCGTCAAGTAGTTCAAGGGTTTGGCGCCCTTTATGGCGCTCGTCGAGCATGGCAATTATCCCAAAGTCGCGGCGGTTCTGTGCGCTGCGGCTTGCTTTTGGCGCCATTTCTTGGAAAAGTGACGAAATAGAGACGAATTCCTTCGCCAGCGGCGACGCTCGGTGGTGGATCAAAGACGGCTTAAGCCGTCCAAAAAAGACAATGGGTTGAACAGCAGCAGCGTCGGGGCTTCGCTCGGGAGCCATCGACAGTGTGGCAGAAAGGCATTCATGCAGGACGAGAACGGCGTCGCGGAAGGCGCCGAAGATCGCGCCTATGTGCGCTTCGAGGACGTTCAGAAGAGCTATGATGGCGAAACGCTGGTCATCAAAAATCTGAACCTCGAAATTGAGCGCGGCGAATTCCTGACCATGCTTGGGCCGTCCGGCTCCGGGAAAACCACCTGCCTCATGATGCTGGCAGGTTTCGAATCCACCACCCACGGCGCGATCTATCTGCACGATCAGCGCATCGACAACGTGCCGCCGCACAAACGCGGCATTGGGATGGTGTTCCAGAATTACGCGCTCTTTCCACACATGACCGTGTCGGAGAATCTGGCATTTCCGTTGAAGGTCCGCGGCTTGTCGAAGAGCGACACGGAAGAACGTGTGAAGCGGGCGCTGGAAATGGTCGAGCTGCCGCAATTCGGCGACAGACGGCCAGCGCAGCTTTCGGGTGGACAGCAGCAGCGTGTGGCCGTGGCGCGTGCGCTCGTGTTCGAGCCAGATCTCGTCCTGATGGACGAGCCGCTCGGCGCTCTCGACAAGCAGCTGCGCGAGCAGATGCAGTTCGAGATCAAGCACATCCACGACAATCTCGGGGTGACCGTCGTCTATGTGACGCATGATCAGACGGAAGCGCTGACCATGTCTGACCGCGTTGCCGTCTTCAACGACGGCATCATCCAGCAATTGTCGACGCCTGAAGTTCTCTACGAGGCGCCCGACAACGCCTTCGTCGCTCAGTTCATCGGCGAGAACAATCGCTTTTCAGGGCGTATCGTCGAACGCGTGAGCGATCAGGAAGTGCGGGTGAAGCTCGATACGGGCGAAGACGTGCGCGCACTTCCGGTCAATCTCAATGGCGGGGACCGCACGACCCTGTCTTTGCGGCCCGAGCGCGTGCTCATCAATCCGGACGAGGGGGCCACTCCCAATGTCCTGGAAGGCACTGTGCAGGAAGTGATCTATCTCGGTGATCACATCCGCACCCGGCTTGCCGTGGCAGGCCATGATGATTTCATCGTCAAGATCCCGAATGCGGCCGGGCATCCGAGCCTTCAGCGCGGCCAGGCCGCGCGTCTCGGCTGGACGATTGAAGATTGTCGGGCACTCGACGCCTGACAACGCGCCCATACTGGCGCCCATTTCCCGACCGGCAGGACATGAATAATGCCGGCAAAAGCTCCCAAACGGGGACCAACAGCAACGGAGGTCAGTCCGAATGAAGCGAACCCTATCCCTTATGGCCGCAGTGGCGATTGTGCCGAGCATGGCCTTGGCCGCAGAAGGTGACAGCCTGACGATCGTATCCTGGGGCGGCGCCTATACGATGTCGCAGGAAAAGGCCTATCACGAACCCTACAGCGAGAAGACCGGCACGCAGATCCTGCGTGAGGATAAATCGGCAAATGCGCTTGCGGGCATCCGCTCGCAGGTCGAGGCCGGGAACGTCACTTGGGACGTCGTGGATATGCTGCAGGCGGATGCGCAGCGCGCCTGCGACGAGGGTCTCATCATGGAGATCCCGCACGACGAGTGGCTCGCTCCGGGCCCGGATGGAGCTAAACCCACAGAGGATTTCATCGACGGCACGCTCGGCGATTGCTTCATTCCGCAGATCCTTTACGCGACCATGTTTGCGTATAACGAGGAAGCGTTTCCAGATGGCGGTCCCAAGACGGTAGCAGATGTCTGGGATCTCGAAAAATTCCCGGGAACTAGGTCCTTACAGAAAATTCCTCAGAAAAACCTTGAATGGGCTCTCATCGCCGACGGTGTGCCTGCGGACGAGGTTTACGAGGTGCTCGCGACGCGCGAAGGGCAGGATCGCGCCTTCGCCAAGCTCGACGAGATCAAGGATAACGTGATCTGGTGGTCGGAAGGCGCGCAGCCGCCGCAGATGCTCGCCGACCAGGAAGCTGTCATCGCCACTGCCTATAACGGCCGTATTTTCAATGCGCAGGTGAACGAGGACCAGCCCTTCAAGATCATGTGGGACCACCAGATGTTCGAGGTCGACGGCTGGGTCGTTCCCGTGGATCAGAGCGAAGACGATCTGAAGCTGATCAAGGACTATCTCTATTTCGCCACCGATACGCAGCGGCTTGCCGACCAGGCGAAATACATCGCCTACGCGCCGGCGCGGAAGTCGTCTGTGCCTCTCGTCGGGAAGATGGAGGGCACCGACATCGACATGAAGCCGCATATGCCGACGACGCCCGAGAACTTCGAGACGGCGGTGCAGTTCGACACCTCCTTCTGGGCCGATTACGGCGACCAGCTCGAAGAGCGCTTCAACGCCTGGCTCGCTCAGTAAGCGGACCTGGTCGGAAAAGACGCCCGGCGCGGTTCTCCCGCGCCGGGCATGAACGTGGAGCGGAGGATATGGCGGATATAGCGGCAGACGGCTACGTGCCGGAGCGAGACGAAAGCGGAGCGTTGACGACCGTCGACGGGACGCCGCTCAAAGTTTCGTTGCGAAAGTCGCAAAGACGGGCCAAGCGGCGAGCCTTCTATCTGGTCGTTCCGCTCCTTGCCTTCCTCTTCATCACCTTCACGATCCCGATCGTCGGGATGATCGTGCGCTCAGTCTACAACCCCGAAGTGGCCAATTATCTGCCCGAAACCTCCGCGGCAATCGGTGACTGGGACGGGGAAGAGCTGCCGCCCGAAAAGGTTTTCGCGGCCATGGCCGCCGATATGGAAGTTGGTCTGGAAAACCGCACGATCGGACGCGCCGCAGGGCGAATCAATCGCGAAATTCCGGGTGCTCGCAGCCTGGTAATGGGGACGGCGCGTCACGTCGACGAGATGCAGCCACCCTACCGCGAGGCTTTCCTGGAGGAAGATGAGGACTGGTCCGATCTCGAACTCTGGCGCCTCCTCAAGCGTGAGACGCGCCTCATCACGCCGGCCTATTATCTTCTGGCGCTCGATTTCGAATACACGCCGCGCGGCGACATCGTGGAGCGGCCTGAGATCTATCAGGTTTACCGTCTGCTCTTCATCCGCACTGCCTGGATGAGCATCGTCATCACCGGCGCCTGCCTGCTTCTCGGCTATCCCGTCGCGCATCTTCTGGCGACACTGCCGCTCAGAACGTCGAACCTGTTGATGATCCTGGTGCTGTTGCCGTTCTGGACATCGCTTCTCGTGCGGACTTCGGCTTGGATGGTTCTCCTGCAGCAGGAGGGGGTGGTCAACGACCTGCTCGTATGGGCCGGAATCATCAATGACAACGGTCGTATCCGCATGATCTACAACCAGCTGGGTACGATCATCGCGATGACGCACATCCTGCTGCCGTTCATGATCTTACCGCTCTATTCGGTGATGAAGACGATCCCGCCGTCCTACATGCGGGCGGCGCGCTCGCTTGGCGCCAATCAGTTTACAGCCTTCGTGAAGGTCTACATGCCGCTCACCATTCCCGGGCTTGCGGCGGGTGTTCTCCTCGTCTTCATCCTGGCGATCGGCTACTACATCACCCCGGCGCTCGTCGGCGGCGAAAGCGGTATCTTCATCTCGAATTTGATCGCCTCCAACATGCAGGGAACGAGCGCGCAGCTGAAACTTGCTTCGGCGCTCGCGACGATCCTCCTCGTGCTGGTTCTCTTCTTCTACTGGCTCTTCAACAAGCTTGTCGGTGTCGACCGGCTGAAGTTCGGGTGAGGTAAGCCATGCCCCTTCCTACCTATGCCGGACCGCTTGAGCGCACCTGGTACTACAGCTACCGCTTCATCTGTGCGGCGATCTTCATCTTTCTGATCGTGCCGATCCTGGTGATCGTGCCACTGTCGTTCAACGCTCAGCCTTATTTCACTTTCACCAAGGAGATGCTCTCCTTCGATCCGGACGGCTATTCGCTGCGCTGGTACGAAGAGCTTCTCTCCAGCCGTGAGTGGATGCGCGCCATCGGCAATTCCTTCTTCATCGCAATATCGGCGACTATCATCTCGACAACGCTCGGCACGCTTGCCGCGCTCGGCCTTTCGCGCCCCAATATGCCGGCCAAGGGCTTCATCACGGCCGTTTTGATTTCTCCGATGATCGTGCCGCTGATCATCACGGCAGCGGCGCTGTTTTCCTTCTATGCCCGGCTCGATCTCGCCAATTCGTATTTCTCGATCATCATGGCGCATGTGGTCCTGGGCACCCCCTTCGTCGTGATCACGGTGACCGCGTCTCTCTCGGGCTTCGATCAGCAGCTCATCCGAGCGGCACAGAGCCTTGGCGCCAACCAGGTCACCACCTTCTTCAAGGTCATTCTGCCGCTGCTTCTCCCGGGCGTCGTCGCCGGCGCGCTCTTCGCCTTCATCACCTCACTGGACGAGGTCGTCGTGGTCCTGTTCCTCGCCGGGCCGGAGCAGGTGACGATGACGGTGCGAATGTTTTCGGGGCTCAGAGAAGAGATTTCGCCAACGATCCTGGCGCTGGCGACGATCCTGGTCGCGATCTCGATCCTGCTTCTCTCGTCGATGGAATTGCTGCGCCGGCGCTCCGAACGTCAGCGTGGCATGAGCCCGGGCTAGCCGGCCGTCCGAACCGGTCGCAAAAAAGGAGGCGCCGAAGCGCCTCCGCAGATGTGTGCCGTAAGCAATCGTTCTTCTGCTGCCGGGCAAACTCGCTCAGTGTCCGTTGACCGTGATCTTGCGTCCCTTGGCCTCCAGCTCCCTGGCGCGGGGGACCGTCACCTTGAGAACGCCTTTGTCGAAGCTCGCCGTCACTTCGTCGGCTTTCGGCTCAAACGGAAGAGCGAAACGGCGCATGAACGTACCGTAGGAGCGCTCGACGAGATGATACTGTTTCTTTTCGTCATTTTCCTCTCGCTCGACCTTGTTTTCCGCCTTCAGCGTCAGCACGCCCTCGGTGAGGTCGAGTTCGATATCCTTCTCGTCGATACCCGGTAGTTCGGCGGTAAGCTCAAGGCCCGTCTCGGTTTCGGCTACATCCACCTTTGGCGACAGAAAGCGGCCCGAAGCCGAATTGGCCGGAGCGCTCCAGTCGCGCGTGAAGTCGTCGAAGAGGCGGTCCATTTCGCGCCGCATTGCGAGGAAAGGGTCGGTCTCAGGCCCGCGTGTCAGCGCGGTCTGGCGACCAAATGGAATCATCGATCTGAAATCCATGACGTCACCTCCTGATAAAAAAGGCCGACGCCGGACAACTGGGTGACCAGTGTCGGCCACGTCATCACACCCTTTATGTGGAGTTGCGAATCCTGCCGTTCAAGGCTCCGCGCGAGCTTCGTTGACACCTGTGCATCGGGCGGTTGCCGGGTTTCCGCACACGCGAACTTGGTCTCGTTGCTCTCATCGACTTGATCTTTCGGGTAAGGGGCGGAGAGCGGGCTTGTCTCCCACTACACGCACAGATAAATGCACCGGAAGGTACCTTTCTTTTTCGGTGTGTTGATGAGCGAACAAGCGTCTGACGCTGACGACGGCGAACGGTCTGGAGCGGATCCTGAAGACAGCGGAGAGAAGGGGCGAGCGGAAACTTCGCAATCACCGAGTGAAGACACCAAGCGATCTCCGCTGAAGAAGCCTTGGGTGCGGGTTTTCCTGGTGGTTGCCGGCGTTGCGCTGGTTGTCGGCGGCGGCTGGTGGCTGTGGCATTACTGGACGGTCGGCCGCTTCATCGAGAGCACGAACGACGCTTATTTGCAGGCCGATCAGGTCACGATCGCGCCGAAGGTCGGTGGCTATGTCGAGGACGTCATGGTCCAGGCCAATGCCAGCGTCGAGGCTGGCGATGTGCTCGTGAAGATCAATGACGAGGATTATCGTGCCGGCGTGGCACGTGCCAGTGCCGGCCTGCAGGCCGCTCGCGCGGATCTTGCGAAGGCGAAAGCCGAGGCTGGACGATCCAGGGTCGCTGTCCAGCAGGCGGAAGCCCAGCTCGCTCAGGCGAAGGTGAACGAGGCTTTTGCGCAAAGCCAGGTGGAGCGCTATGCACCTCTGGTGAAGACTGGGGCGCAGCCGGAAGAACGGTTGTCGCAGCTCATCAACCAGCGCGACCAGGCCGAAGCGCAGGTGAAGGTCGCTTCCGCATCTCTTGCCTCTGCGCATGAGGCGACGAATACGGCCGACGCTCAGATTCTCCAGGCGCGGGCCGCCGTGCACCAGGCTCAGGCTCAGCTGACGGATGCCAACAATCAGCTTGCGAATACGCTGATCAAGAGCCCGATCTCGGGACGGGTCGGCGACAAGACTGTGAATGTCGGGCAGCTCGTCCAGCCCGGAACGCGGCTTATGACGATCGTGCCGGTCGATCAGCTTTATTTGGAAGCGAATTTCAAAGAGACTCAGATTGAGCTGATGCGGGTCGGCCAGCCCGCGACGGTGAAGGTCGATGCACTGACCGCCGAAGAGTTGCGCGGCCATGTGGAGAGTTTTTCGCCGGCAACCGGCGCACAATTCGCGCTGATCCCACCTGAGAACGCCACCGGCAATTTCACCAAGATCGTGCAGCGTGTGCCGGTTCGCATCGCGGTCGATCCAGGACCTGCCGCGAGTAAGGTTCTCGTTCCCGGCCTCTCGGTCACGGTCGAAGTCGATACGCGCGGTGCTCGCGACGAATACGAAGAGATGCAGGAAGAGGGGCGGCGCTCGGAAGAGGCGGCACAGTGAGCTCGGCCGAGGCCACAGCGGACGCTGGCGCACCCGCCTCAAGCGAGCCGCGAGCCGATGCTGCGGCCTGGCTGGCCGTTGCTGCCGGCACGATCGGTGCGTTGATGGCGACGCTCGATATTTCCATCGTCAACGCGGCATTGCCGGTGATCCAGGGTGAGATCGGTGCGAGCGGCACCGAAGGCACCTGGATCTCCACTGCCTATCTCGTCGCCGAGATCGTCATGATCCCGCTGACGGGCTGGTTCGTGCGTGTCCTGACGCTGCGCACGTTTCTCCTGCTCATGACGATCTTTTTCGTCGTTTTCTCGGTCCTTTGTGGTCTCTCTTCCTCGCTGACGATGATGATCATCGGCCGCGTGGGGCAGGGATTTACCGGCGGCGCGATGATACCGACGGCGCTCACCATCGTTTCGACGCGGCTGCCATCGGACAAGCAACCGATCGGGATTGCGCTCTTTGGTCTGACGATTGTGCTCGGGCCGATCCTCGGGCCGCTCATTGGCGGCTATCTGACGGAGCATGTCAGTTGGCACTATGCCTTTTTCCTCAACCTGCCGGTGGGGCTCGGGCTCGTCCTTCTGCTTGTCGTCGGCATGCCGCCGGCGAAGGCGCGTCTTCGAGCGTTCTTCAAGGCCGACTGGTTCGGTATTCTAGGGCTGGCGCTCTTTCTTGGGTGTCTGACCACGGTTTTGGAGGAGGGGCAGCGCGAGCTTTGGTTCCAGTCGGAGCTGATCGTGGGCCTCAGCTTCGCTTCGTTCGTCGGGCTCGTCCTTCTTATCCTCGGGCAGAGGAGAGCGGCCGAACCCGTGATCGATCTGTCGATCCTGTTTGAGCGGAGCTTCGGCAGCGTCTTTCTGATGAGCCTCGTCACGGGTGCCGCGCTTTACGGTATCCTCTATCTCATCCCACAGTTTTTGGCCCAGATCCCGGACTATAACGCCTATCAGTCCGGTCTCATCGTGCTCATCAGCGGCATTCCAACCCTGATGATCATGCCGTTCTTTCCTTTTCTTGTGCGTACGCTCGACCTCCGTCTGGCGATCGCGATCGGGCTTTTCATCTTTGCGCTAAGCTGTTTCGCCGACACAGCGATGACGGCCCAGTCCGACGGCGGCGATTTCTACTTCTCCCAGCTGCTTCGCGGCGTCGGTCAGGGATTTGCGCTGCTCTTTCTAAATCAGGCGGCGACGAGTTCGGTGGTGCGCGAAAAGGCAGACGACGCGTCAGGGCTCTTCAATGCGGCACGAAACCTGGGCGGCTCTTTCGGGCTTGCTCTGATTTCCACGCTTCAGGACCGACGCGTCACGTTCCACGTCGAGCGGATCAGCGAGACCGTCAATGCCAATTCGGTTCAGGTCCAAGAGCGTCTGCAGGAACTCGGCGGCAATGACGCCTATCAGCGGCTGCAGGCCTTGAAGATGCTCTTCGGGACGATCCGCCAGCAGGCCGTCGTGATGATCTATAACGACCTGTTTTTTGTCTTCGGTATCATCCTTCTCGTTTCCATCCCGCTCGTTCTGCTCCTGCGGCCTTTGCCGCGCGGGCAGGGCGTGGCGATGCACTAAGAGCTCGTCATGTCGCACCTGCGCCTGTTCGCACCTTTGGCCTGCACGCTGGCTTTCTCCGGCTGCATGGTCGGCTCGGATTATCAGGGACCGCCGGATGCGGCCCCGCTTGCGCGTCTGGCTGGCTCATTCCGCCATGCGGACCGGACGACGCCGGCCTATTATCCCGCGGCCGCCTGGTGGGAGAGTTTGTCGGACAAACAGCTCGACGCGTTGATCGTGCTCGCTTTGTCGAAGAGCCCGAACGTGGACCTTGCGATCGCGCGGCTGAAGCAGGAGCGGGCGGGCGTGGCCGGTGCCCGCGCTGATCTGATGCCCACAGCCGCTGGTCTTGGAGCAGCAAGCGGGGCTCGATTGGGGCTCGGCGACACCGACGGTCTCAACAACAAGCTCGCCGCAGCAGCCGCGGCTCTTGGCCCGGAGGCCGCGGCCGCAGCGCCAGCTATTCCCGAACATGTGAGCACGGGGCTCTACAACGCGGCTTTCGATGCGTCCTGGGAGATCGATATTTTCGGTGGCCGGAGGCGCGCCGTAGAGCGCTCGACGGCCAGAGCCCAGGCGGCGGAAGCTGCGCTTGCAGACGCTTATGTTCAGCTGTCGGCGGAGGTGGCGCGCGCCTATGTCGGTCTTCGAGCCGCGCAGAGACAGCTCGGCATCGTGCGCCATTCGGTCTCGTTGCAGCAAAAGACGTTCGACCTGACCAAGCAGCAGGTGGAACAGGGAACGTCTGCCAAGCTCGATCTGGCACGTCTCGAAACGCAGCTCACCAGCACGCAGGCCGATATTCCCCTGCTTGAAGCGCAGGTAGAGGTGGCGCTCGGCCAGCTTGCGGTCCTGTGCGGACTGGAGCCGGGTGCGCTCGATGCAAGGCTGTCGAAGCCCAGGCCGATTCCATCTCCGCCGAAGTCTGTGCCCGTCGGCAATCCGGAATCCATGCTCCGAAGAAGGCCCGATGTTCGGCAGGCGGAGCGACAGCTCGCCTCGGCCAATGCTGCGATCGGCGAGGCCGTGGCGCAGTATTTCCCGCGAATCAAACTCATCGGACTTGCCGTCGCAGGGGGAACTCAGCCTGGTGATCTCGCTGATACCGCCTCCCTCAGTCTCCTTGGCGGGCCCACGCTTCAGTGGAATCTCCTGAGTTTCGGACGGATCGACGCCAAGGTCCAACAATCCGAAGCTGCGACAGAGGCCGCGCTCGCGCAATACCGGCAAAGCGTGCTTGCAGCTCTCCAGGATGCGGAATCCTCGCTCACACAATTCCGCAAGCGGAAGGAGAACGTTGCCTATCTGGCGCGGGCGAGCGCGTCGGCGGCGCGGGCGGCGGCTCTCACCCGCGATATGAACGAGGCAGGCGCGCTCAGCCTGATCGATACGCTCGATATCGAGCGCCAGCGCTTGCAGACCGAACAGAGCCTCGCTCAGGCCGAGGCGGAACTAACGAATGCGTTCATTGCGTTAGAGAAGAGCTTGGGGCTTGGATGGAAACCGGCGGAATCGCGGCAACCGGCAGCAACCACTGTCGCCAAGGCCAATTGAAACAACATGCAGAACCGATCATGACGCCGAAGCAAGATCAGTCCGAGGATGGCAGGCGCAGTTGCTGCGTCGTCGATGGCTGTGGCGAGAGCGCACTTGCGGAGGCTGGCGCTGTTGCCCGCCGAGGTCGGCCGCGCAAGGGCACGAGCGGCCTCGTCACCGAGCGGATTGTGGCGGTCGCAACCGAGCTATTCCTCGAACGTGGCTTCGCCGAAACAAATATGGATGCTGTCGCCGCGCGCGCGGGCAGTTCCAAAAGGACGCTGTATGCACGCTTCGCCTCCAAGGACGCTTTGTTTGAGGCCGTCATCCTGAAGTTCTTGCGCGAGCGGCTGACGGAAATGCAGTTGACGATCCGGCGCGATGACGGGCTCGAAGAAACGCTGATCAGCGCTGGCGAACGGCTCCTGGAAGGTGCGATGACGCCGGAGGTCATCCGTCTTCATCGCCTGATGGCCTGCGAAGGCGAGAACTTCCCGGAACTGGCACGAACGGTCAACGAGCAGGCCTGGACGCAGTTTCGCCTTTTCGTGGCCGATGTGCTGCAGCAGGCGAGCGTTCGCTACAATGAGCCGTTTGAAGATTGCGAGTGGCTGGCGACCCGGTTTTTCGGGATGATGGTGGAGCCGTATTTCCGCCGCGCGACGCTCGGCCTTCAGCCCGCCGAGGTGACAGACGAGATGCGCACGGACGTGCACCGGTCGGTGCAGCTCTTCCTGAAAGGAAGCAGGGGTCTTTCCGTATCTGTGTAAAATCGCGCTTTTCTGTATAATATTGGCGCAAGGTCGCATCGCCAGAGTGTTGCCTTCACGTCATAGCGGAAGCTGGGATCAGACGCTAAAAGCACCCGGCCCGTTTCATTTATTTCGGAAAAGAGCATGCGGCATCGGGGCAGCGGGGACGAGGGGGGGCGTAGCGTCCTGCTCACACCCGTAGGATTATCGGCGTTTCTGGTCTTCTGCGTGGTCTCCCTATTGGGCGGGTGCGCCGGGCTACCCGACGAAGCGGCTCTGACACCCGTTCAGGCGACGGTGCCGGGCGCACAGCTCGTGACCATTTATGCGGCCACGACGCGGGAGCGTAAGGGACCGCAGAGCGTCCTCTACACCTCCGAGCCGGCTGCTGAACTCAATTTCGCCCGTTACACGGTCTCGGTTCCCCCGGGCCATAAGCCGACGGAAATCGAGTGGCCGGACGGCAAGGCGGATCCGAAGCGGAGCTTTGCAACCGTCAAGGAAGAGCGGCTGACCGAAGCCGAGTTCTATCATCAAATCGCTGCGCGGAACGGAAAGGGCGAACTGTCGCCCGGGCGAGACGATGTCGGCGTTTTCGTCCACGGCTACAACACGAGCTTTGCCGAATCGCTGTTTCGTCTGGCTCAGATCACGGTCGATTCCGATCCCAATGACGTCCCGGTCCTGTTTGCCTGGCCCTCGGAAGCTGCTGTGACCGGGTATGTCGCAGACAAGGACGCTGTGACCTATTCGCGCGATTATCTGGCCGGTGTTTTGACGCATCTCGCTAGAGATCGGAAGGTCGGAGATATCACCCTCTTCGGTCACAGTATGGGCGGCTGGCTCGTGATGGAGGTGCTGAGGCAATTGCGCCTTTCTGGGCATGGTGACGTGATCTCCGGGATCGAGGAGGTGATCCTTGCGTCTCCGGATATCGATATCGACGTTTTCAGAACCCAGATCGCGGTCATCGGCCGCAAGCATCCCCCGATGACGATCCTCGTCTCGAAGCAGGACCGGGCACTCGCGATTTCCAGGCGGGTTGGCGGCGGACGGCCGCGGCTCGGCGGCGTGGACGTCGATGACCCCGAGATCCAGCAGCTGGCGGTGCAGTACGATCTGCGGATCATCGATATCTCGCAGCTCCCGAAGACGGACTTTCTCGGACACGATCAATTCGTGACGCTTGCTGCCCGGCTGGGTTCGACCGGGCGGCGAGGTTTCGGTCAGCTGGGCGAAGCCGGCGCCTTCGTCTTCGACGCCGTCGGCAACACCGTGGCGAGCCCATTCAGGATTGCGAGCGACGTGCTTTCCCAATAAGGGCAGCGACCATCTTGTGGCTGCCTTCGTGTTCCGGCACGCGCTTACGTTGACATCCGGGCTTCGATCATGAGGATGGCGCCACACCAAACAAAGGAGCGCCCATGTCAATGCCGGGGGGCACGACCGACCCTGCGATCGTCTTGTCGAATGTCTGGAAGATTTTTGGCGAACGCTCGGAAGAGGCTCTTGAGGCAATTGAAAAGGAGCAGCTCGACAAAGCCGAGGTCCAATCTCGCTTCAACTGCATCGTCGGCGTCGCCGATGCGAGCATAGAGGTCGCGCGCGGCGAGATCTTCTGCGTGATGGGATTGTCTGGCTCAGGCAAGTCCACTCTCGTGCGCCACATCAACCGCCTCCTCGAACCGACGTCGGGTCGAATCGAGGTCGAGGGCGAGGATGTGATGGCCATGGGCGACGACGCACTGCGCCGTCTGCGAGCCCAGACGATCGGCATGGTATTCCAGAATTTCGGTCTCCTGCCGCACCGCACCGTGCGCGACAATGTCGGGCTGCCGCTCGAGGTTCAGAGTGTTCCCAAGCTCGACCGTTTCGATCAGGCCGAACGTTGCCTCGACCTCGTGGATCTCGGCGATTGGGGCGACAGTTTCGCCCATGAGCTTTCTGGCGGCATGCAGCAGCGTGTCGGTCTGGCGCGCGCTCTTGCTGCCGATCCCGACATCCTTCTCATGGACGAGCCGTTTTCGGCGCTCGACCCTTTGATCCGCCGGCAGCTGCAGGCAGAGTTCATGGCTCTATCGAAAGAGCTGAACAAGACGACGGTCTTCATCACGCACGATCTCGACGAGGCGATCCGCATCGGCGATCGCATCGCCATCATGAAAGATGGCCGTATCGTGCAAACCGGGACGCCCGAGGAGATCGTGACCGATCCGGCCGATGATTATGTGGCCGATTTCGTCTCCGGCATTTCACGGCTCAAGCTGGTCCATGCGGCGAAGATCATGCGGCCGTTGCCGGCGCCGGACGAGACGGGCATGGACTTGACGTCTGCGCCGCGCGCTCCCGTCGGTGCCGATCTCGACAGCCTTGTCGATCTCGTGCTGTCACAAAAAGAAGACATCGTCATCGTCGACGAAAACGGCGCGGAGGTCGGCCTCGTCACGCAGACGGATCTCCTGCGCGGCGTCCAGGGCGGTAAAGAGCAACCGGTCGAGATCGAAACCCAATCGGCCGCTGCCTTCGAGGTCGGGGCAGGAACCTCCCGCAAGGAACAGAACGCGCTCATCGCTGAGTTCGTCGGTCGCGGGGCCGGCCATTACATCCCCGCATTCCGCCGGATCGGGGAGGGACGTTGGAACGTCTTCAATTTAGGTGCTGTCGTGTTCGGTCCGATATGGGCTGGCGCTCGATCGCTCTGGTCCGTCTTTTGGGCGTTTGTCATCCTTGAACTGATCGGCCTTGTCCAAATTGGCCGAGGCTTTCTCGGAGATTTGGGCAGTGAGGCAGCGGCGCGCGCGGCCTCGCTTCTTGCGCGTGCCGATGCACGGGCGGAACGCGCTGCGGAGGCGGCCGCTTCCGGCGCGGACAATGCCGCCCGCCTTGCCGCCAGTGCGGACCGGCTGCGTGATATTGCAGCCTCGGCGCAGACGGAAGCGGATGCGCTCTCGGCGCAGTCCACCCAGGTCGCGTTGATCGGGCTCGGCATCTTTGTCGTCGTCAAACTCATTGAGGGTCTGACGGCAGATCGCGCGCTCGAATGGCGCTTCACCCATTGGCGTTCGGACCGGTCAATCCGCTCCGGCCTCTCCTGGGTGGGCGCAGCGATCGCGACCTTGCTCGTCGCCTTTATCTATCCCGTCACGATCTATCGTTTCTCGGCCGCCGAACCGCCGACATGGCTGACGACCTTTCCCGCCGACAATGCGATCCGCGCGAGCGCGGCACGTTGGATCGATCACGCTTTCGACTGGCTCGCGATCGCCGGGGAAGGGTTTTTTGATTCCGTCACGGCGGTCGTGCGTGCGCTCCTCGACACTCTCGAGCTGATGCTGGTGGCGACGCCTTGGCCCGTGGTCATGGTGGCGATTTGCGCCATCGCCTGGCTTCTCGCCGGCGCGCGGGTGGCGATTTTTACCGCGGCTGCTCTGGCCTATCTCGCACTCTTCGGTTTCTGGGAAAAATCCATGGCGACCGTGGCGCTGCTCGGGGCTGCCGCGGTCATCTGCGTCGTCATTGGTGTGCCGCTCGGCATTTGGTTTGCAAAGTCGGACCGCGCCTACACGGCCGCCAGACCGGTGCTCGATTTCATGCAGACCATGCCGGCCTTCGTCTATCTGATCCCGGTCATCGCCTTCTTCGGAACCGGTAAGCCTCCCGGCATTCTGGCGACACTCGTCTTCGGCATGCCACCTGTCATCCGGCTGACCGCGCTCGGCATGAAAGGTGTGCCCTATGATGTGACCGAGGCGGCGTCCGCTTTCGGCGCGACGCGGACCTTCAGGCTTTGGAAGGTCGAGCTGCCGCTCGCCATGCCATCCATCAAGACGGGCATCAACCAGACCATTCTGATGTGTCTGTCGATGGTGGTCATCGCCTCGCTCATTGGCGCGAAGGGTCTCGGGGAGGACGTTCTCGAAGCCCTGCAATATGCGGCTGAAGGACAGGGGATGCTCGCGGGTCTCGCCATCCTTTTCTGTGCGATGGCGCTTGACCGGATCGTCGCCGGACGCGCGCCCGCAAAATCGGCCTGAGGGCCGGCTGCGCTACGGCGCAGCCCAAAAACGAACCTATGAGAGGACACAGTATGAGACCGCTTATCTATTCCGCTGCTGCCGCAGCCTTGCTGATCGGCAGCAGCGCGCAGGCCGCTGATATCACCATCGGTGTGCCGAGCTGGCCGTCGGCCAAGGCCGGCGCCGCAATCCTGAAAAACCTCGCGGAGCGGGAATTCGGTGCCAGTGTCACGCTGACACCCGGCACGAACCCCGTCATCTTCGCAGCCATGGCGTCTGGCAAGGGCGATATGGACGTGCATCCGGAAGTCTGGCTGCCGAACATTCAGGGCATCGTCGATGAGTACCAGGACAACGTCGTCCTCGGCAAAACGATGTTCCAAGGCGAGCAGGGCGATTGCGTGACGAAGGCGACCGCCGACAAGCTCGGCATTTCGTCCATCACCGACCTTGCGGACCCGGAGATCGCAAAACAGTTCGATTCCGATGGGGACGGGAAGGGTGAATTCTGGGTGGGTGCGACCGGTTGGGCCTCCGCAAACACCGAAAAGGTCAAGATGCGCGGCTATGGGCTGGCCGAGCTCTACGAGCCTGAGACCATTGATGAAGCACTCGCCTATGCGCGGATCGGGGAGAAGGAGAAGAAGGGCGAGCCTTACGTCTTCTACTGCTACACGCCGCACCACATTTTCGCGCAGTACGACCTCGTGATGCTCGACGAGCCGGCGCACGACGACGCGAAATGGAACATGATCCAGCCGGACGAAGATCCGCAGTGGTACGAGAAATCGAGCGTGTCGACGGCCTGGAAGCCTGCCGAGATCCATCTCGCCTACTCGAAGTCGCTCGAAGAACGCGCCCCCGAGCTGATCACGCTCTTCGACAATTACAGCCCCACGAGTGACATGGTCGCCGACTGGACATACCAGATCGCGGTGAAGGGCCGGGATGAGAACGAACTCGCCCAGGAATGGATCGCCGACCATCCGGATGTCGTGGACAAGTGGCTGGGCCTGTAGAGGGCTCGATCTGAATGAAGGACTGCCGCGCTTTCGAGCGCGGCAGTCTTTGCTGCGCGCTCGACCTAGATGGTGGCGACGTAGCGCTGTCTGACCACTTCACGAATGCGCTGGCGGCTCTCGCGGGGCGTGAGCGCGCGCTCGAATGAAATGGCCTCGCATTCTCTCGCCAAGGCCTCGTCTTTGATGACATGGCGAAACCAGGCCGAATAATCGCCTGCCCGCAAATGATATTCCCAGGTCTCGTCGTCGACCTGGCCTGCAAGCTCCAAGAAGCTCGATAGGTTGTGGGCGCGCAGGAAGACGCTGCCCTTCGGTCCACGAAAATAGAAACTGTGTTCCGGGCCGACATCGCCGACCGCGTATTTTCCGGAATGGCGGTGATGGAGTTGTCGCGGCAGATCGATTTTTACCCGCCGTGGCGTTGGCTCTCCGACGAACCAACAAAGCGCTTCGTTTTCGCTGCAGGCGCCGGGAGGGGAGACGTCGTGGCCCTGGATGGAGGCGGTGACCTCGATCACTTCGGGAGCGGTCTTGCCGAAAGCGAGGATCGTTTCCGCCGTCGCCACCGCCTGACGCGCGAGCGAACGCGGACTGACCGTGATCATCACGACGGCCGGGGTATTCCCTGGAAGCTCGTGCACATTCTCATGGCCCGCCGGCAGAATGTGATGAGCCTCGTCGATGATCAACCAATGCGGACGTCCTGTCCGACGGCGCAGCTCCGTGATCGACGGCAGCAAATCGGCAAAAAGCTGCCTGCGTTCGGCAAGAGACAGAGCGACGGCGTTGACGACGACGTTGAGGTCGGCAGCGTGCAAGAGGCGCAGTGCTTCTCCAGGCACAGGCGGTTCTGTGAGGCTGCCGATCTGGACGGCATGGGCCAGATCCTCATAATCCCCCTCAGGATCGATGACGCAAAACTCCAGGCCTCTGTCGACCATCCTTTCGGTCAGGAGTTTCGCAAAGCGTGACTTCCCGATACCGGAATCGCCGCCGATCAAAACCCGCGTGTCGGGTTCAAGGTAGATGTCGTTGCCATCCTCGTCATTGCCAATTTTGAGGCCGCGCCGGGCGGGTGGCAGGATCCGTGCATCCTCGCGAAGGATTGCGTCGATGAGTTCAACCACTCCTGCGCCGTGATCTCGCCTCAGGCAAATATCGGCCGCGTTCCGAAGCGCAGGCAAAGCGTTCGCAACGGCGGCCGAACAGCCGCAGGCACCAAGAAAGGCATGATCGTTTTCCGCATCGCCCACCGCGACCACGTTTGGTGCTGAGATGTCGAGATGTCGGAGGGCGGCCCTGAGCCCCGAAGCCTTGTTCACGCCGGGCGGCAAAACCATCACCGCACCCTTGTTGAACGTGATCTGGAGCTCCAGCCCCAGCTCGTGGATGGCTGCAAGAACCTCTCGTTCGTGTGGCTCCCAGGTCGCAAGGACCGCACGGCCGATGGAAAGCGGTCCGACCTGGCGGTCGAGCAGCCTTTCAACGAGAGCGTGCGGGGGCGGCGCTGCCAGCGTCGTCTCCGTTCCATCGCCGGGATCGTAGAGAACGGCGCCGTTTTCGGCGACGATCAGGTCGAAGAGTGCGAATTCGGCAAACGCGGCTTTGAGCGGCACCAGCTCGCGCCCCGTCACGAGGATGAGGCGGCGGCCGCTCTCCTTCAGCCGCCGAAGCGCCTCGCACGTCTCGGGAGCGACGAAGCCGTCATGGGCAAGCGTGCCGTCATAGTCGGTCGCAAGGGCCAGGAAGTGCATGCACCGTCTCCCTGCCTGTCGGCGCTTGGCCCAACGAACCAACGCCCATTGTGTATCATAAGGCCGGGAGCGGATTTCGCCATACCGCGAATTGTCTCGGAGAAGTCCACCACGGACCATTTCTGTTCGGCGCGGCTTTGATCCGGGATGGGCTTTCTTCTGCCCGCCTCCTTCGTGCTATGGCCGTTTCAGTCGAACCCTTCGCCCGCTGGGTTGTCCGCGATCTCAAGATAAGGGCGCTACAGGGGTGTCACGAGGGCGTTGAGGAGGGACAGAGATGGAAGCTCCGCTTATAGCTTTGACGGGAGCCTCCGGCTTTGTCGGCCGTCACCTTCTCGAGGATCTTCGTGCGCATGGCTTTCGTGTGCGCGTGCTCCTGCGTCGTCCCATCGATCAGATGCTGACGGCCGATTCCGCCTTGATCGGCGACCTTGCGCAGCCCTCAAACCTGTCGCGCGCACTCGAAGGCGTCGATGCGATCGTTCACTCGGCCGGTATCGCGCATGCCGCGTCCGGATTGCCGGAGGTGGATTATCGCACCATCAACACGGACGCGACCTTGAGGTTGGCGGAAGCCGGAGCGCGGGCAGGGGCGAAACGGTTCGTGTTTCTGTCATCGGTGCGAGCTCAGAGCGGTCCATCGGCGGAAGGCGTTCTCGATGAAAGCCGGCCGCCCGAACCGACGGATGCTTATGGCCGCTCCAAGCTTGCGGCCGAAGAAGGACTTGCGGGGCTCGGTATCGACTGCGTCAGCCTCCGCCCGGTCCTGGTCTATGGCCCCGGGGTGAAGGGAAATATGGCCGCTCTCTTGCGTCTGGCGAGTAGCCCTTATCCTTTGCCGTTTGCGGGCCTCAAGGCGCGACGCTCGTTGCTGGCGGTCGAGAATTTGGCAGAGGCCGTGCGCTGGAGCCTCTCCCATCCGATGCGTCTCTCGGGCGCCTATCTCGTCGCCGACGACACGCCGTTGACGCTTCCCGAGATGCTCCGGGCGATGCGCTTCGGTCTCGGCCGGCCGCCAAGGCTTTGGCGGGTTCCTGAATTCCTTTTCGGGGCCGGGGCGCGGCTTGCCGGACGGACAGAGATCCTAGAGCGGCTTGCCGGGAATCTGGTGGTCGATTGCCGTGCGCTCAAGCGTCTCGGTTGGCGTCCCCGGGTTGCTAGCGTCGAGGGGCTCGCCAGCCTTGCGCGTTCAAGCGGTGAGACCGATCGCACCGATAACGACGCTATTGCGCCGGAAACGTCAGCGTGAAGCGCTTCGGCTCCGTCTCGACGCTCATGCTTCCTCCGATCTGATTGGCAAGCTGATCCAGTAAGTTCAAACCGGCACCGCCATCCTTCTGGTCCGGGTCTCGGTCGAGCGGCGCGCCATCGTCCGAAACGGAAAGCCGCAGGCAGTTGTCGCCTGCCTCTTTCAGTCGAACCGCGATCGTGCCTGTCTTACGCCGGGCGAGGCCGTGCTTCAGTGCGTTGATCACCAACTCGCTGACGACGAGGGCAGCGGTTGCGGCCCGCTGCGGCCTTATGACGGTGGGATCGAGATCCAGATCCAGCTGAAACCGCGGGTCCGGATCGACGAGAGTGCGGCAGACGGAGGCAACGACGGTATCGAGCCTGTCGGAAGTGCCGTCCTTCTCCAGTCCATGCAGATTGCCCAGGGCGGCCACGCGTGCGCTTGCTGTCTCGATGGCTTCTTGCGCTGCCGGTTCGTTCATTTCCCTCATCTGATGGCGCAGGAGACCAACCGTGATCGCGAGGATGTTCTTGGTGCGATGCTCGAGCTCACGGTAGTTCAATTCGAGTTCCTGACGCTCAGCGTCTGCCTGACGCGTGCCCTTTTGAAGATGCAGCGTTGTGGCGGTAAAGATCGCGACGCGCTCGAGGATTTTCGCATGTTCTGCGGTGAAGCGCGTTTCTCCGTCATGAGCTATCGCCCAGATTGCGCCCTCAAGCGCCTTTCTGCCATATCCGAAGGGGACGATCAGCGTTTCACAGAAGGGCACTGTGGTTGTGAGGTCCGGAAAGACCCGGTGAGGCTGGCGCAACAGAACGGGCTGGCGATCTTCCACGCAGCTCTTGCACGGGGAGACTGCACGCGGCAGGTCGGGGGGAGGGGATTCGGCGAGTTTTCCGGCAAGCCCCACCCAGGAGCATGTCGGTGCTTCGTCGTCGGCTTTGCAGAGAGTGATGCCGCTGCTGCCGGCGTCGCAGAGATCTCGCACCACCTCAGCACAAACTCGAAACACCTCTTCGGGAGCCGCTCCCACGATATCGGCAATCCGGCGCATCGCCGTGGTCTCGTCGAGGTTACTCGCCCCGGGCTCGCTGCGCCGCCATAGTTCAGACGTGATCGTGATATCCGAAAGCGTCGGCTGCTGCGCCGATGGGCCGCCGTCTGCCCGCATCTTCTGCGCCTCCCACAGGACGAAATACCTAAAGGTTACCATAAGCGGCGTTCATTCCCTGAGGTCAACCCACGGGCCCGCAACGCGTTTGACTATTTGATAAGGGAGCAAATAATGTGAAGAGGGCTCATCCAAACCGGTTCTTCCATGAGCGGAGCACTCCATGACTGAGCGGCGACAGAAAGAGCATGTCCTCGTCTGCCTGTAACCTTGCCTGCGACAATTTCGCCGGAAGGCTTGCCCCCACCCTGCAGCCCTGACCTATACCGACGCTGGGAGATCATCCTTTGCGAGCTCAAAGAGCAACTGTCCGAACGAAAGCTGTCTGACGTTTCGGGCCTCGCAGGATGGTTGAGGAGACATCTGCAAGTCAGCGGGATAAACAGAAACGATGGAAGATTTGTCGTCTTTTTTGGCGAGTGTGAGCTCTTTTGTCTGGGGCCCGGTCATGCTCGTCCTGCTTTTGGGAACGGGCCTTTACCTCACGCTTGGCCTCGGCTTTCTGCCGCAAAGAAAGCTCGGTTACGGCTTCCGGCTCGCGCTTGGCGGGCGCAAGGCTCAACATGGTGACGAAGGCGAGATCACGCCGTTTCAGGCGCTGACAACGGCTCTCTCCGCCACAATCGGTACAGGGAATATCGCAGGTGTTGCGACCGCCATCTTCCTCGGCGGTCCGGGCGCTGTCTTCTGGATGTGGCTGACGGCCCTCGTCGGCATGGCGACCAAATATGCCGAGGCGGTGCTGGCCGTCCGCTATCGCGAGAGCGACGAGAATGGCCGCTATGTCGGCGGACCGATGTACTACATCCGCAACGGGCTCGGGCCGCGCTTCGCCTGGCTCGGCTGGCTCTTCGCGCTTTTTGCGACGATTGCCGCCTTTGGTATCGGCAATACGGTGCAGTCGAATTCCGTCGCGCGCGCGCTGGAGAGCACGATCGGCGTGCCATACCTCGCGACAGGTCTCGTCCTTGCCGTTCTGACGTTCCTCGTCATCATCGGCGGCGTGAAGCGTATCGGCAGCGTGGCGGAGCATCTCGTGCCACTGATGGCGGTCCTTTATGTCGGCGGCGCGCTCGTCATTCTGGCACTCAACATCGCCGATGTGCCGGCGGCTCTTGCAACGATCTTCTCTGATGCGTTCAGCGGTACGGCGGCCGCAGGCGGTTTTGCCGGGGCAGGGGTGCTCGCCGCGATCCGTTTCGGCGTTGCGCGTGGCGTCTTCTCCAACGAGGCGGGTCTTGGTAGCGCGCCGATCGCGCACGCAGCGGCGAAGACGAGCGATCCGGTGCGTCAGGGCAGCATCGCGATGCTCGGCACGTTCATCGACACGATTGTGGTCTGCACCATGACGGCTCTCGTCATCATCACGACGGGTGCATGGACGAGCGGCGAGACGGGCGCCGAACTCTCTGCGCTTGCCTTCGACACGGGAATGCCCGGCGGCAGCTGGATCGTCACCTTCGGGCTCGTGGTCTTCGCCTTCACCACCATTCTCGGCTGGAGCTACTATGGCGAAAGGGCCGCAGAGTTCATCTTCGGATCGAAGATCATTCTGCCGTTCCGTCTTCTCTGGGTGGCTGCGCTCATCGTCGGAGCGGTCGCCGACCTCGGTCTCATCTGGACGGTGGCCGATATCATGAATGCGTTGATGGCAATCCCGAACCTCGTCGCGCTGATCGCGCTCAGCGGCACGGTCTTCGCCATCAGCAGGGCCTACTTCAAGAACGGGCAAAGCTGAGCGCCAGCGGCGCTCTGGGGTTTTCCAAGCGGAAGGCCGGCTGCAGGTTCTGCGGCCGGCCTTTTCGTTTGGAGACCTTCGCGTCCTCGCGTGTCGGGGCGACGACCTGTGGTTGCCATCCCGGACGCGGGCCATATAGAATTCGCCCATGCGCAAATTCCTCAAAGTCCTGCACACCCTGGCTTCTTGCGGTCTGATCGGCGGGATCGCCTGCTACATGATCCTTCTCATCTTTGCGCCCCAGGAAACGCCGGCCAATTACGCCGACATGCGCCAGGCAATCGCAGCCATCGCCGATTATGTCCTCATTCCCTCGATGGGTGTCGCCATCGTGTCCGGCCTTCTCTCAATGGCGGTCCATCGGCCTTACCAGGACAAAGGCTGGGCCTTGCTCAAGCTCGCCATGGGCATCCTGATGTTCAAAGGCGTTCTGACCGTGGTGGGGGGCAAGGCGGATTATGTGGCTGCGGTCTCACGCCGGGTGGCGAACGGTGAACCTGCGGCCGATGTCCTGCAGCAGGCGATCGGGCATGAATGGGGCGCACTCATCGTGATCATGGCGTTGTCGGTCGCGAACGTCATTCTCGGTATCTGGCGTCCAAAACATCTCCGCCCGAAATGGGCCAGGCCGGGAGAGAGGCCGCAGGTGACGAGACCTGTTGGCAAAGATGCTGTGGCCGAGAGCGAGCATAGCCTGCCGGCGGCATAGTCTTGCTGAGGACCGCCCTGCGTTTGATGGCGAAAACCGGGTGCGGGGACTAACCTCGTACGCGCCAGCCGCGAGGGGAGCGGGCGCACGCCTTGTTGCCGGACATTTTCGAGTTGATGGCGGATGGGGTGGGATTCGAACCCACGGTACGCTCTCGCGCACGCCGGTTTTCAAGACCGGTGCCTTCAACCGCTCGGCCACCCATCCATGATGCGAGACATGGCAGAACCTTACGAAAAATGCCAGCCCCAGAAGGGCGGTCATAGGCTGCGGCAAAGATGGCGAAAGCGTGTGGCGCCGAAGCCGCAATCGCTGGAAATCGCCCGAAATGCACAATTGCGGTGATACGTCCCGGATCAGCAGATTTTGGGGAGTTTTCGCAAGAACATCCGCCAAGGTGTCGCACGCCTCAGATTCGGTGTCGAAGATCTGCCCCAGCTTCGTCACAATTGCTCGCCAGGAGGTCCCCGAGGTAAGGGGTTAAGTGCTTCGCCGAGACGGTCGCGTATAAGGCCGCAGGCGGAGGAACGAGGCGTTCGAACGTGCCGGTGAGTTGCGCCGGGCTTCGGAATATCGGGGAAGAACAGGGTGCAGGCAAAAACCCGCCGGCCGCATTTCGTCATCCATTTTGCCTTCGCAGCATCCTGCGCCGTCCTTGCAGGATGTGTGTCCTCCACTCAGGATGGGGCAGGTCTCGCCGACAGCGCCACCAAGACGGCGCAGGTTCAAGGCAGCGAGACCGATGGCGAATCAACCGACAATTCGCTGCGGGCCAATGCCCGACGTCATCTCGGAAAAGTCTACGAAGTCGCTGGCCGTCTCTATAAGCCCAAGCACGACGAAGAGTATGAGCGTGTCGGCAAGGCATCCTGGTACGGTGACGCCTTCAACGGCCGGATGACGGCCAATGGTGAAGTCTTCGATATGAACGCGCTCTCCGCGGCGCATCCGACCTTGCCGCTGCCGAGCTATGTCCGCGTCACCAATCTCGACAACGATCGTTCGCTGCTCGTGCGGGTCAATGATCGCGGACCATTCTCGTCCGACCGCGTGATCGACGTCTCGAAGCACGCAGCTGAAATGCTCGGCTTCAAACATATCGGCACCGCGAATGTGAAAGTGGAATATGTCGATGCGGCGCCTCTGAAAGAGGACGATTCGAAGTTCCTGCTGGCCTCTTACGTGGGGCCGGACGTTCCGTCCGGGCCTGATCCGGCCGACGCGGCCGCGAATATCATGGTGGCCTATGCGGCCGAAGCGCCGACAACGAGCCCGGCCGAAGACGAGACCGCGGATGTGGGCGTTGCCGTGGATATGAAAGACGTCGCCGCCGGCACGCCATTCGATCCCTATTCGGCTCTCACCGCAGCCACCAAGATGGCGGAAGCCGATACGTCCTTGCCTCAGGAGGCGAGTTTCGAGCTGCCGCAGGCGCGTCCGGCCGAGGCTGAAATGCGCAATTCGTTCTGGCCGACCGAGGCGGCTGATCAGCGCGTGGATGAGGCCTTTTCGGCTTTCGACGAGGTTCTCTCAGGCGCCGAGACCACGCGTTTTACCAGGACAGCTGACGCTTCCGGGCTTGCGACCCGTTGATTCCCCGCTTTAAGCGCGCTTTATGGCGTGGAGGGGCTAAAACGACGTAAGCGAGTATGAAGAGCATCACCTTTCAGGTTCGCCGCATCCGTCTGCTCGCCTTATTCCTGGGCAGTCTGTTGGCGCTGACGCCGCAGCTTGGCTCGGCGCAGACCTTCGATACCCAGGCGCCGTTCGCCATCTTGATGGATTACGACAGCGGCACGGTTCTTCTCGACAAGAACGCGGATGAGCCGATGGCACCGGCTTCCATGGCGAAGCTGATGACGGTCGAGTACATCTTCCACGAGATCAAGGAAGGCCGTCTTTCTCTCGACGACGAATTCGTCATCTCCGAGCATGCCTGGCGCAAAGGCGGTGCATCCTCTGGCGGGTCGACGATGTTCGCCAAGCTCGGTTCGAGGGTGCGGCTGGAAGATCTTCTGCGTGGCATCATCATCCAGTCGGGCAACGACGCGGCCATGGCGGTCGCGGAAGGCATCGCCGGCTCGGAGATCGCTTTCTCGGACCTTCTGAACAAGCGGGCGCTCGAGATCGGCATGAAGAACTCGACGTTCCGTGATGCGACCGGACTGCCCGACCCCGACATGCGGGTGACGGCACGCGATCTCGCGATTCTCGCCCGCCAGATCATCTCGGAATATCCCGAGCTCTACAAAATTTTCGCCGAGCCGGAATTCACCTGGAACAACATCACCCAGCGCAACCGCAACCCGCTTCTGCGCGAAGGGATTGGGGCCGATGGGCTCAAGACCGGCCACACACAGGAATCGGGCTACGGCCTCGTCGGGTCGGCTGTCGCCAATACCCAGCGTCTCATCGTCGTCGTCAACGGGCTGAAGACCTCGCGTGAGCGCGCGAGCGAGGCGCGCAAGCTGCTGGAATGGGGCTTCCGCTCATTCCGCCAGGTGACCGCGTTTCAGACCGGCGAGACGGTTGCCGAGGCGAGCGTCTTCGGTGGCGTAAAAGGCCATGTCGAGCTCAAGGCCAAAGGCCCTGTGCGGATCCTGGTCGCACGTGCTTCGGATGAACCGTTGAAGGCGCGCGTCGTCTATCAAGGTCCGCTCGAAGCGCCTGTTCAGGCGGATATGCGCGTCGGCAGCCTGAAGGTCTGGCAGGGTGATCGCCTGATCCAGGAGACCCCGCTTTATACGGCGGAGGCGGTCGGCCGCGGTACGCTGCATCAGCGTGCCTTCGATGCTCTTGGCGAGCTTCTTCTCGGATGGCTGTAGATCCGCAGCAAGGCTTCTTCATCACGCTGGAAGGCGGTGAAGGCTCAGGCAAGTCCACCCAGGCACGTCATCTCAACGCCTTCCTGCGTCGCAAGGGCTGGGATGTCGTTCTGACCCGGGAACCGGGAGGGACAGCGCATGGCGAGGCAATTCGCGAGATGCTGCTTTCCGGCCTTATCCGGCCTTTCGGCAGCGAAGCGGAGGCGCTGTTTTTCGCCGTCGCGCGGCGTGAACATGTCTTGCATCTCATTCGTCCGTCGCTCGAGCACGGCCAAGTCGTCATCTGCGACCGGTTCGCCGATTCCACCCGCGCCTATCAGGGCGTTGCTGGTGTCGCGCAGGACACGATCCTGCGGCTGGAAGAGGCGGCGCTCTGCGGCACCCATCCCGATCTGACGCTCATTCTCGATATTGATCCGTCGGTGGGCCTGGCGCGTGCCGCCGGTCGCAGTGCGGCCGACCGGTTTGAGGGTGATGAACTCGAACTTCACGAAGCGCGACGGCGGGCATTTCTCGATATCGCCAAGGCCGAACCTCAACGTTGTGTCGTCATCGACGCCGGGCTGAGCATGGATGCGATCGCAGCTCAGATTGAGGCGACGGTCGCCGCGCGTCTGCCCCGTCCCGCCGGAGCCAGCTGACATGGCGCGCAAGCCAGCCGAGGAGGTGCCGAGCCTCAGCGCGCTCGAAGGCGTGCCGCTGCCGCAGGAGAATCCGCATCTCTTCGGACAGGAGCACGCAGAGGAACAGATTCTGACGGCCTATCGGGGCAACCGCCTGCCGCACGGGCTGCTTCTGTCCGGACCGGTCGGCGTTGGCAAGGCAACGCTCGCGTTCCGACTTGCGAAGTTTCTCTTGGCTGAGCCCGATCCTTCCGCGAACAGCGTCCAGAAGGCCGCCTCGCTCGGGATTGCTCCAGACCATCCGATCCAGAGGCGGGTCGGGGAGGGGGCGCATCCCAACGTCCTCCATCTGCAGCGCCCCTGGGATGAGAAGCGCAAGACCTTTCGCACCGTCATTTCGGTCGAAACGATAAGGCGGATCGTACCTTTCGTCGGCACCACGGCGGGTGAAGGCCTGTGGCGCATCGTCATCGTGGACGGTGCCGAGGAAATGAACCGAAGCGCCGCGAATGCTCTCCTCAAGGCGCTCGAAGAACCGCCTGCGCGAACGATCTTCGTGCTGGTGACGGCGCGGCCAGGCCAGCTTTTGCCGACGATTCGCTCCCGCTGCCGCAGCTTCCATTTCGGTCTTCTGAGCCCCGAGGCGATCGCTCATGTGTTTGAAGCGCTCGAAGTGCCACAGCCGCCGGAGAAGGATCTTCAAACAATCTTGTCGCTCTCGTCGGGAAGTGCGCGGCGGGCGATCGAACTGGCACGCGGCGATGGATTGAGCCTCTACCGGGCCATCAACCGTGCGTTCGCGAGTGACGATCATGCGGTTCTGACCGCCGTCGCCAATCAGGCAGCTGCGGCCCGCGGCGCAGCATGGGCGGAATTCTTCGATCTCGTCGGTGGCTATCTCGACCGACGCATCCGCGCATTGCCGGAGCCCGAAAAGGGCGTTTCGCCGCCTGAACTCCCGCTTGCCAGGTGGGCGGAGCTATGGGAAAAGATCCACCGACGCTCGGCGGAGGTGGAAACCTTCAATCTCGACCGCAGGCAGTACGTGCTCAACGTCTTCGAGGCGGTCGCGGACGCCGTGCGCCATCCCCACCGCCCTATTTTCATGTGACCGCGGGCACCACCCATGACCGGTAAGCCGACCTTTTACATCACCACGCCTATCTTCTACCCGAACGGTGTGCCGCATATCGGCCACGCCTATACGGCGCTCGCGACCGACACGCTGGCGCGCTTTCAGCGCCTCGACGGCAAGGATGTCTTCTTCCTGACCGGCACCGACGAGCACGGGCTGAAGATGCAGCAGACGGCAGCGAAGGAGGGGATTACCCCCGCCGAGCTCGCCGACCGCAATTCGCAGCGCTTCCGCGACATGATGGAAGTTCTCAACACGTCGCACGACGATTTCATCCGCACCACCGAGGAGCGGCATCACCGCTCCTGCGAGGCGATCTGGGAGCGGATGAAGGCGGCGGGAGACATTTATCTCGACAAATATTCGGGCTGGTACTCCGTCCGGCAGGAAGCCTTCTTCGACGAAAAGGAAACCACCGTCGGTGAGGACGGGGTTCGGCGCGAGCCGCTCGGCTCACCCGTCGAGTGGGTGGAGGAGGAAAGCTACTTCTTCCGTCTCTCCGCCTATCAGGAGAAGCTTCTCGCTCATTACGAAGCGCATCCGGATTTCATCGGTCCGCAGGAGCGGCGCAACGAAGTCATCAGCTTCGTGAAGTCGGGCTTGAAGGATCTTTCCATTTCCCGCACGACCTTCGATTGGGGCGTGAAGGTGCCGGGCGATCCGCGCCATGTGATGTATGTCTGGGTGGACGCCTTGACGAATTACATCACCGCCGCCGGTTTCCCGGACGAAGAGGCTCCGCGCTGGCGCTACTGGCCGGCCAATATCCATCTGATCGGCAAGGATATCGTGCGTTTTCACGCCGTCTACTGGCCGGCCTTTCTGATGTCGGCCGGCGTGCCGCTTCCCAAGCGCGTCTTTGCGCATGGCTTCCTGTTCAACAAGGGAGAGAAGATGTCGAAGTCGGTCGGCAACGTCGTCGATCCCTTCGCCATCGTCGAGCATTACGGCCTCGATGCCGTCCGCTATTTCTTCCTGCGCGAAGTCTCCTTCGGTCAGGACGGCTCCTACAGCCATGACGCGATCGCGGGTCGCATCAACGCCGATCTCGCCAACGATCTTGGCAATCTCGCCCAGCGCTCGCTTTCGATGGTCGGCAAGCATTGCGGCGCCAGCGTGCCTGAGCCCGGCACTTTTTCGGACGCCGACAACGAGATGCTGCAGGCCGCCGACGCGCTCCTGGAGCGCTGTCGCGAGGCCATGAACGAGCAGGCGATCCATCAGGCTCTCACCGCCATCTGGCAGGTGGTCGGCGATGCAAACCGTTATTTTGCCGGCCAGGAGCCGTGGGCGCTGCGCAAGAGCGATCCCGCACGCATGGCAACCGTTCTCTACGTGACCGCGGAAGTGGTCCGTCAGGTCGGAATCCTGATCCAGCCGGTCATGCCGGGTTCGGCCGGCAAGCTGCTCGACCTTCTGGGCGTGGCGGAAGAAAACCGCACATTCGAATTCCTCGGCAAATCGGGGCGTCTCGTTCCGGGAACGGCGCTGCCTCCGCCCTCGGGGGTCTTCCCGCGCTATGTCGAGAGCGAGGCTCCGGCGGGGGCTGCCTGATGCTTGTCGACAGCCACTGCCATTTGGATTTTCCCGATTTTGAACCGGAACGCGACGCTGTCGTGGAACGGGCGCGGGCGGCCGGCATCGTCCGTATGGTGACGATCTCGACGCGGGTCTCTGAGTTCGACAAGATCCGCGGGATCGCCGAAACCTACGACGACATCTATTGCTCGGTCGGCACGCATCCGCACAACGCCGACGAAGAGCCGGACGTGACGACCGAGGATCTCGTCGCCCTGGCGGAGCATCCCAAAGTCGTCGGCATCGGCGAAGCCGGGCTCGACTATTTCTACGACAACGCCTCGCGCGAGGGCCAGGCCGCGGGCCTTCGCCGACACATCGGTGCTGCGCGTGAAACCGGTCTGCCGCTCATCATCCATTCGCGGGATGCCGACGACGATATGGCGGCGATTTTGAAGGACGAGATGGGGAAGGGGGCTTTCCCGGCCCTCCTCCATTGCTTTTCATCGGGGCGGGCTTTGGCGGAAACGGGCATCGAGCTCGGCCTTTATGTCTCTTTCTCGGGTATTCTGACTTTCAAGAAGTCGACGGAACTTCGCGAAATCGCGCGCGATTTGCCTGCCGACCGTCTGCTTGTCGAAACCGATTCTCCGTATCTCGCGCCGATGCCTTATCGCGGCAAACGCAACGAGCCGTCCTTCGTCGCCCACACAGCCTCGGTACTGGCGGAATGTCGTGGGGTGTCGGTCGAGGAAATCGGTGGGCTCACGAGCGACAACTTCTTTCGTCTTTTCGGCAAAGTGCCGCGGCCCTGACAGTGCCGGACGTTCTGCGTATCACCATTCTGGGCTGTGGCTCGTCGCCCGGCGTTCCGCGCATTGGCGGCGATTGGGGCGCGTGCGATCCGAGCGAGCCGAAGAATCGCAGGCGTCGTTGTTCGGTTCTCGTGGAGCGCATCACCGCGTCGGGCAAGAAAACGCAGGTCTTGATCGACACGTCGCCGGATCTCCGCGAACAGGCGCTCTCGGCTGATCTCAAGCGGATCGACGGCGTGCTCTACACGCATCCTCACGCCGACCACATCCACGGGATCGATGATCTCCGCGGCTTCGTGATGATGATGAAGGCGCGCGTCGACATCTACGCCGATCGGCCGACTATGGACCGTCTGGAGGAAGGCTTCGGCTATTGCCTGAAGACACCCGAGGGGAGCGACTATCCGCCGATCGTCAATCCGCATCTGATCGAGCCCGGAACGCCTGTCACGATCGACGGTGCGGGCGGACCGATCCATGCGCTGCCTTTCCGTCAGCAGCACGGTTCAATTCCCTCGCTCGGCTATCGCATCGGGAACTTCGCGTACTCACCTGATGTGAATCGGCTGACGCCCGAAGCTATGGCCGCCATCGATGGCACCGAGCTGTGGATCGTGGATGCGTTGCGCTACAAGCCGCATCCGTCGCATTTCTCCGTCGAAGAGGCGCTCCATTGCATTGAGACGCTGCGACCACGACGCGCGCTGCTGACACACATGCATGTCGACCTCGACTACAACGCCTTGCGCGAAAGGCTGCCCGAAGGCGTCGAGCCTGCCTTTGACGGATTGGTCGTAGAATTGCCCTGGGTCGAACTCTCGTCGCGCCCTTCGAGCTGAAACTCACGCCGTGTTTCGTGCGGGCGAGCGGACCTCGGCGGCGCCCGGCAAAGGCTGGATTGAACTCGCCGCTGGGGTAAGTTCCGGCAAACAACACACATAGAAGGCTGTTATGAGCAGGCGTAAAGACAGGAGTTTTGCCGTCATCGGCCTCGGCACATTCGGCAGCACCGTCGCATCAGAACTCGCCCGCTTCGGCAACCACGTTCTCGGTATCGATATCGATGAGCGCAACGTCGCGCGTCTTGCAGACGATATTGCCGAAGCGATCATCGCCGACGGCAGCGACGAGGATGCTCTGCGCGAGGCCGGCGTGGGAGCCTGTGACGTCGCCGTCGTGGCGATCGGAGAGGACCTCGAGGCGAACGTCCTGTGCACGATGAATGTGAAATTGCTTGGCGTGCCAAC
Source organism: Afifella aestuarii (assembly GCF_004023665.1). Lineage (NCBI taxonomy): Bacteria > Pseudomonadati > Pseudomonadota > Alphaproteobacteria > Hyphomicrobiales > Afifellaceae > Afifella > Afifella aestuarii. Next base: position 646,884 of record NZ_SAUF01000005.1, on the reverse strand, counting down.
CGTCTGGGTCAAGGCAACGAGCCGGACGCATCATCGCATCCTGGCGAAACTTGGCGTCGACCGGGTCATTCAGGCCGAACGCGAGGTCGGTCAGCATATCGCCCAGATGCTCTACAATCCGCTGGTGCGTGATTATGTGAGCCTCGGGAACGGCTTCCACATCATCGATCTGCGCGTGCCGGAGGAGCTCGATCAGACGTCCATCGGCGAGCTGAAGCTTGGTGAGAAGTTCGAGGTTCGGTGCCTCGGTTTGATGCGCGAGAGCGATTACATTTCCTGCCACGGCGCCGACACGCTCCTTGAGACCGATGACAAGCTGCTTCTTCTCGGACGGCGAGAAAACCTCAGGTCACTCGGCGACAGCCTTCGATCAGCGTGATGGCCTTTCCGCTTTCGCCACGCTTCTGGCGTCGCACGATCGATCTTCCGCCGCCAGCGGTCCTTTCCTTTCTCTATGCGGGGCTCGTTATCGTCGGCGCGCTCGCTCTGAAGCTTCCATGGGCGGCGAGGGGTGTGCCTGCAACCTGGTCTGAGGCACTCTTCACCGCGACCTCGGCTGTCACCGTGACAGGTCTTTCCGTGGTCGACACAGGCAGCCATTTTACCTTTTTCGGTCAGCTCGTCGTTCTCGTCCTGATCCAGCTCGGCGGACTTGGTCTCATGACCTTCGCCGTCCTCGTCCTGACCATGCTCGGGCTGCCCGTCGGTGTCTCGCAGCGCGTCTTCCTGCGCGAAGAGCTCAACCAGACGTCTTTTGCGGATCTTTTGCGCCTGGTGCGCCAAATCCTGCGCGTGGTGGTCGTCTGCGAGGTCGTCGGCATCGTCCTTCTGGCATTCGTCTTCGTGCCCGATTTCGGGGCGTGGGAGGGCTTGTGGCAGGCGATCTTCCATTCGATCTCCGCCTTCAACAATGCTGGGTTCTCCCTCTTTGCCGACAACCTGAGCGGCTACGTCTTCGATCCGATCATCAACCTCGTCATACCGGCGCTCTTCGTCATCGGGGGCATCGGTTTCATCGTCACCTCCGACATCATGCAGAAGCGCCAGTGGCGGCGCTTCACGCTGCATACGAAACTGATGCTTGTCGTCACACTCGCGCTGATCGTCTGGTCGGTTGTGGGCTTTGCCGCGCTCGAATGGAACAATCCTGCGACGCTCGGCCAGTATCATTCGATCATCGAGAAGCTGACAGCGAGTTGGTTTCAGGGGCTGACGACGCGCACCGCCGGCTTCAACACGATCGACATGTCGGGTATCCACGACGCGACGGCGCTGATGTTCATGTCCTTGATGTTCATCGGCGGCGGCAGCACGTCGACGGCGGGTGGAATCAAAGTCACGACCTTCGTCGTGCTGCTGCTCGCCACGATCGCATTCTTCCGGCAGCGGCCGAATCTGCATGCCTTCGGACGCAGTCTCGGGCGCGAGGAGGTCATGAAGGTGCTGGCGCTCAGCATCGTGAGCGTCATGGTGGTGATGGGCGCGATCTTCACGATCTCGCTGTCGCACGACGGCGACTTCCTCGATCTCGCATTCGAGGTGACGTCTGCCTTCGGGACGGTCGGCTTGTCGCGGGGCGCCACGGCCGAGCTCGACACACTTGGGCGGTTCGTCATCATCCTCGTCATGTTTATCGGACGGGTCGGGCCGCTCACCCTGGGCTTCTTTCTCGCGACGAAGGTGCCGCCACGCATCCGTTATCCGTCGAGCCGGATCTATCTTGGCTGAGGGAGAACGCTCGGATTGTTTCTTCGGCTGTTCTGGAAGCGCTTGCAGGCTGATGACGCATCGGCCGTCAATGCCGGGTTGGCGCCAGGGGCGGATTTGCGGATGTTCAGTCCATCACATAGGTTCCATAATGCATCTTATGCGAATCGCGGTATTGCGCTGAGGCGCGTTCAGTCTGCTCTTCCCCTTGGCGCACAGCCTGGCGAGCGCTAAGGCGTTCTCATGTCAGAACAGCGCCCCATCGATCGTCTCATCTCCGTTATGGCCGACCTGCGTGATCCGGAACGCGGCTGCCCGTGGGATGTGAAGCAGGATTTCTCCTCCATCGCGCCCTATACGATTGAGGAAGCCTATGAAGTTGCCGATGCGATCGAGCGTGCCGATCTCGAAGATCTGCGCGAGGAGCTCGGCGATCTCCTCCTGCAGGTCGTTTTTCACGCTCGCATGGCCGAGGAAGCCGGTGTCTTCGCCTTCGACGACGTTGCCGATGCGATCGTGGAAAAGATGGTGCGACGCCACCCGCATGTCTTCGGCGATGGCACGGCGGCCGATCCGGCTGCGGTGAAAGTCCGCTGGGACGAGATCAAGGCTGAGGAAAAAGCCAAACGACGGGAAAAGCGGCTGCGCCAGGGTCTTCCTGCCGATCCCGGCCTCTTGGCGGATGTGCCGCGCAGCTTTCCCGGTCTTCTCCAGGCGCTCAAGATGCAGGAGAAAGCCGCGAAAGTCGGTTTTGACTGGCCCGACGTCTCGGGCGCTTTCGACAAGCTCAATGAAGAAATCGCCGAGGTCGAGGCGGAAATCGCCGCTGATGATCGCGAGCGGCTGACCGGCGAAATCGGCGATGCCTTGTTCGCTATGGTTAACGTCGCTCGCAAGAGCGGAATCGACCCGGACGCCGCGTTGCGGCGCACGAACGAAAAATTCCGCCGCCGTTTCGAAGCTGTCGAACACGGGCTGTCGAAGGACGGCAGATCCATGAAAGACGCCGCGCTCGATGAGATGGAAGCGCTGTGGCAGGCCGCGAAGTCGCGCGAAGGTTCGCCCGGATCAGATTAAGCGGTTTGCGCTTCCTTCGGCACGTTGAGCGTTACGCCGTCGCCTCGCGCGCGTTCCTGCAGCTTCTGAAGACGCCCGCTCGGCAGACGCACAACGAGGCGCGTTTCGCCTGTCTTGGGGTCGTCGGAACGTGAAAGAACCTCGCCGTTGTCATAGAGCCAGGCGGCTTCGCCCGACCGGGCGGCCTGGAAAACCACCTCAACGACGGCGCGTTCCTTGAACAGGCGCTCTTCCAGCACATGGAGGAGATCGGACAACCCCTCGCCCGTCAGCGCTGAAACAACGACCTTGTCCGTCGCTCCGGCCGCCTTGCGCCTGAGCGCCTCGGCGACATCGGCGTCGAGAAGATCGATCTTGTTCCAGACCTCCACGAGACGCGGGTCGGAGCCCGCTTCGATCCCAAGCTCGGACAGCACCTCGTTGACGTCTTCCGCCTCCGCCTGAGCATCCGGTGATGCGATATCGCGCACATGAACGATGAGGTCGGCGTCGAGAACTTCTTCGAGCGTTGCGCGGAACGCCTCCACGAGCGAGGTCGGCAGATGCGAGATGAAGCCGACCGTGTCGGAGATGATCAGCGTTTCGCCATGTGGCAGGCCGACCCGTCGCATCGTCGGATCGAGCGTGGCGAAAAGCTGATCCTCGGCGTGGACCTCAGCCCCGGTCAGATGATTGAAGAGCGTCGACTTGCCGGCATTGGTGTAGCCGACAAGCGCTGCGACCGGATAAGGCACGCGCTGGCGCTTGGCACGGTGAACGCTGCGCGTATTGCGGACGCTCTCCAGCTGTTTCTCGATACGTCGAATGCGGTCCTGGATCTGGCGTCGGTCGGCCTCGATCTGCGTCTCTCCGGGTCCGCCGAGGAAGCCAAAACCGCCGCGCTGACGCTCAAGGTGCGTCCATGAACGAACGAGCCGGCTCTTCTGGTAATTGAGGTGGGCCAATTCCACCTGCAGCGTGCCTTCCTTGGTGTGGGCACGCTCACCGAAGATTTCGAGAATGAGGCCGGTTCTGTCGAGGATCTTGACGTTCCACGCCCGCTCCAGATTGCGCTGCTGGATGGGTGTGATCGGATGATCGATGATGACGAGGCCCGTCGCCAGCGTCCGCACGAGAACGGACAATTCCTCGACCTTGCCCGGGCCGAACAGTGTCGCCGGCGTCGCCTTTCGCAGAGGGACGGCAAGGGCCTCGGCAACGTCGAGCTTGATTGCTTCGGCAAGGCCGATCGCTTCTGCACGTCGCGCTTCCGGTGGCCGTTGCTGGGTCGCCTCGTCTTCACGCCCGCGCATCTCCGGCAAAAGTATGAGCGCCCGAGACATGTCGAGCGCAGCTTCTGGTCCGGTTTCCAGGTCGAGCGTGTTGCGGTCTTTGGGTTGCAAACAGCCTATCCGTTGTCGTCTTCAGGTTCGAATAGCTGCACGGGTTGATTGGGCATGACCGTGGAAATCGCATGCTTGTAGACAAGCTGCGAATGCCCATCACGCCTTAGAAGCAAGCAAAAATTGTCGAACCACGTGACAATTCCCTGCAGCTTGACGCCGTTGATGAGAAAAACTGTGAGCGGAGTTTTTGCCTTACGGACGTGGTTCAGAAATGTATCTTGCAAGTTTTGGTTTTTGTCGCCCATTGTCTCCGTCGACCTTTATTGTTGTTGCGCCGCGCGAAACAGATTGCCTGTTTCGCTTCGGCCTGTCACCCCTCAACAAGACCTACCCAGATATAGGTAGCGTCTAGTGCGCTTCCAGTTGCGCCACCTCATGAAAACGCTGTCGGAGAGCCGTCGCAATGGAGCCGGGGCGACCATTGGCCACGCTCTGCCCGTCGATCGCCACGATGGGCATGACGAGGGTCGTCGCTGCCGTCATGAACGCTTCGCGGGCACCCTTGGCTTCTTCTGGGGTGAATTTTCTTTCTTCAAGCTTCAGCCCGTCGCGTCGGGCAACCTCTTCCACCGTCTGCCGCGTCACGCCAGGCAAGATTCCCGTGCCGTTCGGACGGGTGACGAGCGCGCCATCCTGCGTGACGATCCAGGCCGTCGTCGATGAGCCTTCGGTGACGTAGCCTTCCGCGTCCACGAACCAGGCTTCTTTGGCGCCGGCCTCTTTGGCTTTCTGCTTCGCCATCGCATTCGGCAGGAGACCGACAGTCTTGATGTCGACACGTTCCCAGCGATTGTCCGGCGTCGTGATGACGGTAACCCCCTCCTCTGCCTGCTTGTCGGCCTTGATGCGGTCAAATGTCTTGGCCGTGATCACAACGGCCGGACGCGTGCTCGCCGGCGGGAAAATATGCTCGCGCGGAGCCACGCCGCGCGTGATCTGCAGGTAGACCATGCCTTCGGTCACGCGGTTGCGGCGCACGGTTTCGCGCATGACCGCCGTCAGGGCCGCGCGGGTCATGGGCATGGCGATCGAAAGCTCACGCAGCGAGCGCTCCAGACGGTCGAGATGGCCCTTCATATCGACAAGACGGCCGTGCCAGATCTCGCAGACTTCGTAGACGCCATCGGCGAATTGGTATCCGCGATCCTCGACATGGACCATCGCATGGGCGTGCGGAACATACCGGCCGTTGACATAGGCCACTCTCGACATCGGAAAACTCCTCCACAACGCAGGATTCGTGCGTGCGCGATTTACGCAACGGCACTAAGCAAGATTAAGGCCGCACGACAAGGCGTGTGCCCTTCGACGCGCAGGCGCCGGCTACGCGCAATCAGAAGTACTCGAGGCTCACCCGCGCCATCTGCTCGACGCGGTGCACCTGATTGGCAATGGCGAAGATGACGAGGCGGTCGCCCTTTCGGATCTGGCTTGCGCCCGTCGGGACGATAACCTCGCCGCCATGCAAGATCGCACCAATCCGGATGCCGCCCGGCAGATCGAGCTCGCGCAATGGGCGGCCAACAAGCGGCGACGTCTCCAGAGCTTCCGCCTCGATCACCTCGGCTGCGCCGTTCTGGATCGTGTGGACGTTGCGGATACGGCCGCGGCGGACGTGTTGCAGGATGCGCGAGATGGTGACGGCGCGCGGATCGACGAAAGCGTCGATGCCGATCGTGCGCACCAACGGCGGGAAGGCGGAATCGTTCAAAAGGCTCATAGCGCGTCGGCAGCCGAGCTTCTTCGCCATCACGCAAGAGAGAATGTTGACCTTGTCGTCGTTCGTGAGGGCGAGCATCGTGTCGGCCTCAGCGATATCGGCCTCTTTCAGGATGACGTCGTCCATCGCCGAACCATGCAGCACGACGGTGCGGTCGAGCGCCTCGGCGATCTCGACGGCGCGATCGCGGTCCATCTCGATCACCTTGATCTTGGCGCGCGGATTGCGCTTCTCCAGATGGTGGGCAACGTAGTGGCCGATATTGCCGCCGCCGCCGATGACGACGCGCGAGCCGAGCGTCTCCTGCTTGCCGAAAATCGTGAGGGTGCGCTTCACCCTCCCCGTGTCGGTCATCACGTAGACGAGGTCTCCCGCCATCATCTGATCGGCCGAGCGCGGCACGAACAGGTTTCCATTGCGGAAAACGCCCACGACAATGGCATTGAGGTCGGGAAAGAGCTCGGTGAGCTGACGAAGAGGCGTGTCGATGACCGGGCAGTTTTCGTCGCAGACGATGCCGAGGACCGTCACCTTGTCGTCGGCAAAAGGGATGGTCTCGACGGCACCCGGCTGCGCAAGGCGGCGGAGCACCATCTCGCCCACTTCGACCTCGGGTGAAATGATCACATCGATCGGCAGATGATCGCGTGAGAACAGGTTGCTCCAGTGCTTGGCGAGATAGGTCTGGGAGCGGATGCGGGCGATCTTGGTCGGCAGATTGAATAAAGAATGGGCAACCTGACAGGCGACCATGTTCACCTCGTCGTACAAGGTGACGGCGATCAGCATATCCGCCTCGTCGGCGCCAGCGCGCGCCAGAACGTCCGGATGAGATCCATGGCCGACGAAGCCGCGCACGTCCAGCGTGTCACGAATGGCATTCACCAGATGCGGCGAACGATCGATCACCGTGACGTCGTTGTTCTCCGTCGCCAGTTTCTCCGCGATGCCGTATCCGACCTGGCCAGCGCCGCAAATGATGACGCGCATGAAATGTCCTTTGTTGCGAGAATCCCGCCGCCGTGAGGCTCTATACCCCGAGGCTCTTCAGCTTGCGATGCAGGGCCGAGCGTTCCATGCCGACAAACTCGGCCGTTCGTGAGATATTGCCGCCGAAACGGTTGATCTGCGCGGACAGATATTCTCGCTCGAACACCTCGCGGGCTTCCCGCAAAGGCAGTGACATGATGTGGGCCGATCCATCGGCGGGGCTCGCAGGCAGGATCTCGCCGATCTCCGGCGGCAACATGGCGGCCGTCACCATCGCTTCCGCATCTCCTTGGGTCAGGATCATCAGCCGTTCGACGTTGTTGCGCAGCTGACGGATGTTGCCCGGCCAGTCGTGCGCCTGAAGCACGGCCATTGCATCATCGGCGATGCGCCGCGTCGGCAGGCCGGCTGTCTGGGCGATCTGTGCCATGAAATAATCGACGAGTTCGGGGACGTCCTCGCGGCGCTCTGCCAATGACGGAACGCGGATCGGGACGACGCTCAGGCGATGGAACAGGTCTTCACGAAACCGACCTTCCTTGATCTCCGCTTCGAGGTCGCGGGCCGTGGAAGAAAGAATGCGGACGTCGACCTTGACCTTCTTGCTGCCCCCTACCCGCTCGAACGTCTGCTCGACGAGAACCCGCAGGATCTTGTTCTGCGTCTCCCGCGGCATGTCCGCGACCTCCTCCAGATAGAGGATGCCGCCATGCGCCTCTTCGAGCGCGCCGATGCGGCGATGTTCGCCGTCGACGGCCTCCGTCCCGAAGAGCGCGATCTCCATGTTTTCGGGCGTGATAGCCGCTGAGCTCAGCACGACGAACGGGCCGTTGACGCGGCGGGAGGCGGCGTGGATGGCGCGCGCCACGCGCTCCTTGCCTGCTCCTGAAGCTCCGAAAATCATCACGCGGCTGTTTGTCGGAGCGACACGTTCGATCGTCTGACGCAGATGGTGCATGACGGACGAGGAGCCGACGAGATCGTTGGTGACGCCCGAGCGCTGCTTGAGCTCGGCCACCTCTTTCTTCAACCGAGACGCCTCCAGGGCGCGCTGCGCCACGAGCACGAGACGGTCCGCCTTGAACGGCTTTTCGATATAGTCGTAGGCGCCACGCTTGATGGCGGAGACGGCCGTCTCGATGTTGCCGTGACCGGAAATGATCACCACCGGCAATGCCGGATGCTCGGTGTGGATGGCATCGAGAAGCGCCAGTCCATCGAGCCGGCTTCCCTGCAGCCAGATATCGAGAAAGATGAGGCCGGGCCTGCGTTCGGCGATCGCTTCCAGCGCGGCGTCGCTGTTGGCGGCGGTGCGTGTTCCGTGGCCTTCGTCTTCAAGGATGCCGGCGACGAGTTCGCGGATATCGGCTTCATCGTCGACGACAAGGATGTCGGTAGCCATCACTTGCTCTCCTGTTCGGCGCGTTCCGCAGGCTTTGTCTCTGCCTCGGTCGCGGCCGGATGGTTGGTATGTGGGAAGTTCATTCGAACGCAGGCGCCGCGGGCATCCACGCCGGCCGCTCGTGCGTCGAGAAGTTCAATGGAGCCTCCGTGTTCCTCCATCACCTTGCGCACGATCGCAAGGCCGAGGCCGGTGCCTTTCTGGCGGGTTGTCATGTAGGGCTCGAGAAGCTTCTCGCGACCCTCCTGGGGCAGACCCTTGCCATTGTCGATCACATCGACGATCGCGTGATCGATATCGTCGCGCACGCGCACGCGGATTTCGCCGCTCACGTTTTCATCTTCCGGAACCGCCTCGATCGCCTCGGTGGCGTTCTTGACGATATTGGTGAGCGCCTGCGTGACCAGGCGATGATCGACCGGCGCCTCGACGGGCGTTTCCGGCAGATCGAGTGCGAAGCTGATGTTCGGGTTGCCGACTTCCTGGAGGAAGACGGCTTCGCGGATGAGTTCGCGCAGATCGCGCGCTTCCATGACCGGCTTCGGCATCCGCGCAAAGGCGGAAAACTCGTCCACCATGCGGCGGATATCGCCGACCTGGCGGATGATCGTCTCCGTGCACTGATCGAAGACGACACGATCTCTCTCTTCGTCGATGCGTGGTCCGAAGCGACGGCGGATGCGTTCGGCCGAAAGCTGGATCGGTGTGAGCGGGTTTTTGATCTCGTGGGCGATGCGGCGGGCCACATCGGCCCAGGCCGACCGGCGCTGCGCGGCGACGAGGTCGGTGATGTCATCGAGCGTGACGACGAACCCGTCATGCGAGCTGTCGTCGGACTGCTCGATCGTCACCTGCACATTGAGCGTGCGAGGCTCGCCTTCGCGCGCAATGATGATCTGATCGCGTGCCGAACCGCGACCGCGGTTGGCGACCTCGTCGAGAACGTTCTGCAGTTCGGGCAGGAGCTCGTTGACGTGACGACCGACGATGCCGGTCTCTTCTTCGCCGATCGCTTCGAGTGCGGGGTGATTGGCGAGTGTGACGATACGGTCCGCATTGAGGCCGATAACGCCGGCCGAGACGCCCGACAGCACGGCCTCGGTGAAGCGGCGCCGCTCGTCGAGCTGGCTGTTGGCGGAAAGAAGCGCGTTGCGCTGTGATCGCAGCTGGCCCGCCATTCGGTTGAAGGTTGCGGACAGAATGCCGAGGTCGCCGGCTTTCTCCTGCACCGGCACGCTGACGTCGAGATTGCCGCCTGAAATCTTACTGGCGGCGCCGATCAGGTGTCGGATCGGTGCGACGAGCCCGTTGGCGAAACCGAGACCGATCCAGATGGCGGACAAAAGCACCACCAGCGCCATGCCGACGAAGAGGATGGCAAAGGCGATTTGCACGCCGAAGCGGTTCTCCTGCAACTGGCCGTATTCGGCGGCGCTCTCCTCGGTGAGGCGGACTTGTCGCGTCACCTTGGGGTCCAGTGGACGGGCAAGGTAGAGATAGACGTCGTCGAGGCTGGTGATCTTCAGCACACCGCCGACGAGATTGGTCGTGCCTGGTGCGATCAGCGCCGGACGGCCTTCATCGGCATCTTCAAACACCTGCTGCGGTGGTGGCGGCACCTTGAGGTTGGTCGAGGTTTTGCCTTCGACGATCACGGATCTGTCGCGCCGGATGAGTGCGATTGCTGACAGGCCGCGCAGCTGCGCCTGATTGGACAGGTAGGCGGCAATCGCCTTTTTGTTGAGCTCCAGATCCGGAGCGACGCGGTTGAACTCACTTGCGATCGCCAGAAGATCGATCGCCAGGATGCGGCTGTGCTCCTGCACATAGGCCTGCGCGACCTCCCGCGAATTCTCGATGATCGCTTCGGTGCGCTCGGCGAACCAGCGGTCGAGCCCCTTGTTGAGCGTGATCGAGGCGATTCCGGCCGTCAGGATCGCCGGCAGAGCTGCGATGATCGAAAACAGCGCCACGATGCGCACATGCAGCCGGGCGGCGGCGCGTCCGTGCCTGCGCGCAATCCAAAGCCCAGTTGCCTCGAACGCGACCGTCCCAATGAGGAAAAGAACGACGATGCCGTTCAAGAGGCCGGCTGTGCGCACAACCGCAGGCGTCGGCTCGATGGTGGTCTGTCCGGTGAGGATCAGAAACGTACCGATGGCGCTTGAAAGCGCCAGCAGGACCGCGAGCAGGCCGACCATGCGCGCGATGCGGTTGCGTTCGCCAAAGCCCGGACGGATGCGTTCGGGTGGCAGATCAGGGCTAGTGGCGACGGACATGGATCCTACGGTCGATCGGGTTGATCGCTCATGCGTGGGCACAGAACGTGGCTAATATGTCACAAAAACGGCGCCCGCACAGTGCGCGCGGCCCTTTTATCTCGGACCGCGCACAACCAGGATCTGCAGATCGCGAATTTTCTTGCGCAACGTGTTGCGGTTGAGGCCGAGGAGCTCCGCCGCGCGGATCTGGTTGCCGTTTGTGGCGCCCAGAGCTGCGCCGATCAGGGGAACTTCGATCTCACGCAACACCCGATGATAGAGCCCGGGCGGCGGCAAAGCGTCGCCGAACTCGTTGAAGAGATTGGTCATGTGCCGCGCGACGGAATTCGAGAGGCTCTCTTCCTCCGCTGGGCGCGCGGATTCTTCCACGTCGCCGATCGGATCGAGCTCGTGACGAATCAGGTCCGCGGTGATCGTCTCCTGCGGATAGAGCGCGGTCAGGCGTCTGATGAGGTTTTCGAGTTCCCGCACATTCCCCGGCCAGCGATGGCGTTTGAGCACATCGAGCGCGTCATTTTCCATCGTCTTGACGGGCAAGCCTTCGCGCTCGGCCTGGACGAGGAAGTGGCGGACGAGATCGGGAATATCATCTGTGCGCTCGCGCAATGGCGGCAGGCGGATCGGAACGACGTTCAGGCGGAAAAAGAGATCCTCACGGAAGAGGCCCTGGCGGATCAGGTTCTTCAGATCCTTGTTGGTAGCCGCAACGATCCGGACGTCAGTGCGGATCGGCGTGCGGCCGCCGACGGTCGTGTATTCGCCCTGCTGCAGCACCCGCAGCAGGCGCGTCTGCGCATCCATCGGCATGTCGCCGATTTCATCGAGGAAGAGCGTGCCGCCCTCCGCCTGTTCGAAGCGGCCGGCGGATCGGTGCTGGGCGCCGGTGAAGGCGCCGCGTTCGTGGCCGAAGAGCTCCGATTCGATGAGCTCCCGCGGGATGGCTGCCATGTTGACGGCGACGAAGGGGCCCTTGCGGCGCTTGCCGTAATCGTGGAGCGCGCGCGCCACCAGCTCCTTGCCGGTGCCGGATTCGCCAAAAATGGTGACCGTCAGATCCGTCTGCATCAACCGGGCAAGAACGCGGTAGATGTCCTGCATCGCCGGCGAGCGACCGACGAGCGGGATGGCTTCGTCCTGCTGGTCGTGTTCGGCGATCACTTTCGAACGCGGTTCGGACAGTGCCCGACCGATCGTCGCGATAAGCTCCTTCAGATCGAAGGGCTTCGGAAGATAATCGTAAGCGCCGCGCTCAGATGCCTTGATCGCCGTCATGAAGGTGTTTTGTGCGCTCATGACGATGATCGGCAGCTCCGGCCGGACGCGCTTGATGCGCGGCAAGAGCTCGAACGCGTTTTCATCTGGCATGACGATGTCGGTGACGACGAGATCGCCCTCGCCCTCCGCCACCCAGCGCCACAGCGTGGCCGCGTTGGAGGTCAGACGGACATTGTAGCCGGCGCGCGACAGCGCCTGGTTCAAGACTGTTCGGATCGCCGTGTCGTCGTCGGCGACGAGAATCGTGCTCTGACTCACGAGGCTCCATCCTCCTTCAGGTCGAGCTCGTCCGACGTCTGTTCGAGCGTCGGCATAAGAATGCGGAAAAGCGTGCGGCGGGGCTGGGATTCGCACTCGATGATGCCTCCGTGATCGCCGATGATCTTGGCTACGAGCGCCAATCCAAGACCCGTGCCATTCGCCTTCGAGGTGACGAACGGATCAAAGAGATGAGGCAGTACGTCGTCGGGCACGCCCGGTCCGTTGTCCATGACGGTGAATTCCAGCGGGAGGCTGACACGGCTTTGCGTCCCGGGAACCGACAAGCGAATCCCAGGCCGGTAGGCTGTGCGAAATGTTATTTCTGAATCGTTTTGATCTGCAAGGGCTTCCGCTGCATTCTTTACGAGATTTATGAAGACCTGCAGAAGCTGGTCGCGGTTTGCCAGGACCGGCGGCAGCGACGGATCGTATTCTTCGGTGATGCGGATGCCGCGCGCGAAGCCGGATGTGGCGAGTGTCTTTACGCGCTCCAGAACGCGGTGAATGTTGACCGGCTCGCGCTCGATCGGGCGGGCGTCGGTGAAGGTTTCCATGCGGTCGACCAGCCCTGCGATGCGGTCGGTCTCATCACAGATGAGGCGGGTCAGCGGGCGATCTTCCTGACTCGCGGACGCTTCCAGGAGCTGGGCAGCGCCGCGAATGCCGGACAGCGGATTCTTGATCTCGTGCGCCAGCATGGCGGCAAGGCCGGTCACGGTGCGCGCGGCCCCGCGATATGTCAGCTGCCGGTCGATCTTCTCCGTCACGGAACGTGGGAGGAGGAGAACCGAGACGCAGGCATCCGTCATGGAGACCGGCGTTGCGTAGATATCGACGAGCTTGTCGGAGCCGATGCGTGGCGAACTCATGTCGACGCGGTATTCGGCGATTGCCGCGCCGCGCGAACGGACCTGGTCGAGCAAGGGAAACAAGGGGCTGCCGAAAGGCACGAGGCGTTCGAGGCCGTCGCGATGCATGACCGCGGAGCTTGCGCCGAAAAAACTCTCTGCCGCCTGGTTGGCGTTCAAAATGGTGTTGTCGGCGTCGACCACGAAAATCGGATGCGGCAGGGCGTTGAGGATCGCGAGCGCCGGCACCCCCTCTTCTGCGTAAGGCTTCATCAGGCGGCCTCGCGCAAGGAAGCGGCGTCCGCCCGAAGATCGGGCAAGAGGGCTGCGAGTTCGGCCTTTACGCGCCGTGCCTCCGTTTCGCGCAGAAGCCTGCCGCGAGCAGCCTGCGCCGGTGCGTCCATCGCAAAATCGTCGAGGTACCAGGCAAGGTGTTTTCGGGCGATGCGAACGCCTGGAACCGGCCCATAGTGAGCCAGGATCATATCGTAATGCTCCATAATGAGGTCGGCACGCTCTCTCCCTGTCGGATCGGGTCGCGGGGTTTTGCCTTTAAGGACGTCGCCCGCCTGACCGACGATCCACGGGCGCCCGTAAGCGCCGCGGCCGATCATCACCCCCGCCGCTCCCGAACGTAGCAGCATGTCTGGCGCATCTTCGGGTGTCGTGAGGTCGCCATTGGCGATAACCGGAATTCCGACCGCTTGAGCCACGGGTCGGATAGCATCCCAATCGGCCTTGCCCTTGTAGAACTGGCTGCGTGTGCGTCCATGGACGGTCACCATGGCCACGCCCACGTTCTCCGCACGCTGCGCCAGCTCTGTCGCATTGAGCGAGGTATGGTCCCAGCCGAGGCGCATTTTCAGCGTGACCGGCACTTTGGCGGCGCGCACGGCAGAGGCGATCAGACGCTCGGCCATATCGAGATCGCGCATGAGATGGGAACCGGCGAAGCCGCCGGTCACGCGTTTGGCGGGACATCCCATGTTGATGTCGATGATTGCGGCTCCCGCCGCTTCGGCGATCCGCACGCCCTCGGACATGGCCTCCTCGTCGCGTGCGGCGAGCTGCACGACATGGAGGGAAAGACCCTCGCCTTCCGCACGCAGCCGCGCCTCTTCCGATTGCCGCTGCACGGCGTCGCAGGCGACCATCTCGGAAATCACGAGCCCCGCGCCGTAACGCGCGGCGAGCCGCCGAAACGGGAGGTCGGACACCCCCGACATGGGCGCCAGCAGGGCGCGATTGGGAATCGACAGCCCGGCAATCTTCAAGCTATCGATGGTGAGATCTGCGTCGGGCAATGATGAAAAATCCGGCAAAAACTATGTTTGCCGATAATCTAGTCATGTCTACGGCTTCGGCAAGTCCGTGAGCGAGGTTTCGGTACACATGAACGGTGAAGAAGGCAATGTTGCGCCACGCTCTTCCGCACGACCCAGATATGCAGCCCTGATCGTGGCTGCCGGGCGGGGTCACAGATCCGGGCTCGGCCTGCCGAAGCAATATGCGAAAATCGGCGGGATGGCTGTCTTGCGTCGCACCTTGCTCGCTTTTCAGGAGGCAGCCGAGATCGACGTCATCCGCTGTGTCATCCATCCAGATGACCGTGCTCTTTATGACGAGGCGGTGGCGGGTTTGTCCGGGATCGGAGAGCCGATTGCCGGCGGAGCGACGCGACAGATCTCGGTGCGTCTCGGGCTCGAAGCACTTTCGGACGAGCGGCCGGAGATCGTTCTCATCCACGATGCGGCGCGCGCTTTCGTCTCGCGCGAGCTCATCGCCCGTATGACGACCTCAACCGACGACAAGACCGGAGCGGTTCCGACGCTCGCGCTCTCTGACTCGTTGAAGCACGTCGAGGACGGCGTCGTCTTGGGGACGATCGAGCGATCGAGCTGCCGCGCCGTCCAGACGCCTCAAGCATTTCCATTCCAACCTATTTTGGACGCGCACCGGGCCGCTGCGGAACGCGACGACCTGACCGATGATGCGGCGGTCGCAGAGGCGGCCGGCCTCCATGTGCGCTCCGTCGAAGGCGATGAAAGGAACATCAAGCTGACTACTTCCGAAGATTTTGCGCGAGCTGCTGCCCATCTGGCTCCGGTGCGCGAATATCGCGCAGGTCAGGGCTTCGACGTGCATGCCTTTTGTCCAGGCGACCACGTTTTCCTGTGCGGCGTGAAGATCGATCACGACATGGCCTTGGAGGGTCATTCGGATGCCGATGTCGGGCTGCATGCCCTCACCGACGCCATCTATGGCGCGATCGGCGAAGGCGATATCGGACAGCACTTCCCGCCGAGCGACCCGCAATGGAAGGGTGCGGATTCAGAGATCTTTTTGAAGGCTGCGGTCGAACGCGTGACCGCTCGCGGCGGAGCGATCGTCAATGTCGACGTGACGCTGATCTGCGAAGCACCGAAGGTCGGGCCGCATCGCGAAGCCATGTCGGAACGACTGTCCGAGATGCTCGGGATCGCCCGCCACCGTATCAACGTCAAGGCGACGACGAGCGAGAAGCTCGGCTTTACCGGTCGGCGCGAAGGGATCGCTGCACTTGCCGCCGTCAGCGTCGCGCTGCCGGGAGACGGCGATGCGTGATCTCGAAACCAAGGCGATCGAACTTCTTAATCTCTGCAAGGACAAGGGCGTCCGGCTGGCGACGGCCGAATCCTGCACCGGAGGCGGCATCGCGGCTGCGCTCACCGATATCCCCGGCTCATCCGCCGCCTTCGAGCGTGGCTTCGTCACCTATTCCAACGAGGCCAAGATAGAGCTTCTCGGCGTGCCGAAGACGCTCATCGACACACATGGGGCGGTCAGTGAAGCCGTGGCGCGGGCGATGGCGGAAGGTGCCCTCGCCCATTCGCATGCCGATATGGCGGTCTCAGTCACAGGCGTTGCGGGGCCCGACGGCGGAACCGAGGAAAAGCCTGTCGGGCTTGTCCATTTCGCGGTGGCACAGCGCCATGGCGCAACCGCTCACCGTGAGAGCCGGTTCGATCCTCTCCTCGGTCGCGAAGGGGTCCGGCGCGAAAGTGCGATCCTCGCACTCAATTTTCTGATTGGAATGGTGCAGGCGGCGCCTGGTCAGAAAGCGAAGTAAGCCTCCGCTCAGGCGCGGGAAGGCGCGGCGTCTGTCCCGTAGAGGGCGTCTGCGCGCCGCTCGAAGGATGAGGCAAACGTCCGGAAGACGCGGTCGAACATCGCGCCCATCAGGGTGGCGAGCGTCCGGCTCTTGAACTCGTAATCGATGCAGAAATGGATCTTCGCCTGGTTTTCCCCGAGGCGCTCGAAGGTCCAGATATTCTCCATCGTCCGAAACGGCCCATCGAGGTAATCGGCCCGGATGGAGAGAGCCTCACGGTCCAGGGTCACCTTGCTGGTAAACGTCTCGCGCAGCATCTTGTAGCCGACGGTCATGTCGGCGACGAGGATCGTACGACCCTCGATCTGCTTTCTTCCCCGCACGTTCAGCCTCTCGCAGAACGGCACGAATTGCGGGTATTTCTCCACGTCCGCGACGAGATCGAACATCTCCTCCGCGGAGTGGCTGACGGTGCGGGAAGTCTCGTGATGATGCATGGGATCAGCTGGCGAGTGCAGCGCGGGCCTTGCGCAGGCGGGCGAAATCGTCTCCGGCGTGGTGGGAAGACCGCGTCAACGGGCTCGCCGACACCATGAGAAAGCCTTTGGCATAGGCGATTGCCTCGTAACTCTTGAAGCCCTCAGGAGGGACGAACTCTTTCACCGGATAATGCTTGCGCGAGGGCTGTAGGTACTGGCCCATCGTCAGGAAGTCGACCTCAGCCGTCCTAAGATCGTCCATGAGCTGCAGCACTTCATTGCGCGTCTCCCCAAGCCCGACCATGACGCCGGACTTGGTGAACATCTCCGGATCGAGTTCCTTCACGCGCTGCAAAAGCCGGATCGAATGGAAATACCGGGCACCCGGCCGCACCTTGAGGTAAAGCGACGGCACCGTTTCCAGATTGTGGTTGAAGACGTCGGGACGCGCTTCGACGACGGTCTCGAGCGCACCCGTCTTGCGTAAGAAGTCGGGCGTCAGAACTTCGATCGTCGTCTCCGGCGTCGCCTCGCGAATGGCGCGAATGACAGCTGCGAAATGTGCCGCGCCGCCATCCTCGAGGTCGTCTCGGTCGACAGAGGTCACCACCACATGCTGCAGGCCCATCTGGGCGACGGCGTGCGCGAGATTCTCCGGCTCGTCCGGATCCACAGGCCCCGGCATGCCGGTGCGCACGTTGCAGAACGCACAGGCGCGCGTGCAGGTCTCGCCCAGAATCATGAACGACGCGTGCTTCTTTTCCCAGCACTCGCCGATATTGGGACAGCCCGCTTCCTCGCACACCGTGACGAGTTTGTTCGACCGAACGATACCTGCCGTATCGCGGTAGCCTTGGGAGACGGGAGCCTTGACGCGGATCCAGGCGGGTTTGCGCTGGATCGGCGAATCCGGCCTGCGGGCCTTCTCTGGATGACGCGGCCGAGCAGTTGCCTCGGGCGCGCCATCTTCAGAAGGTTCGACTGTGTTGATGAGAGTGACCAAAACTCTTGACTATCTGCGGCCGCGAACTGCGCGGTAACCAAAAATGAGAAGGCAGGCGCCGATCGCGGCCACGACGAGCTGACCGATGAAGCCGCCGAGGGTGGAACCGAACAAACCCACCAGTATGGCATTCAGGATAATGGCACCCAGAATGCCCAAGACGATATTTGTGAGCAGGCCGTGGTCGGCGCTCATCACTTTTTCGGCGATCCAACCGGCGAGACCGCCGATGATGATCGTCATAATCCAACCGAAACCTTCCATCCCCGTCTCCTCTAGATTGCTTTCAGCCCTGTCGGGCACGAGTTCATACGTGGATAACGCGGTCATACGCGTCAAGAACGCTCTCGTGCATCATTTCCGAGAGGGTCGGATGCGGGAACACCGTGTGCATCAACTCTTCTTCCGTCGTTTCGAGGTTCATCGCGACAACGAATCCCTGGATCAGTTCCGTCACTTCGGCACCGATCATATGAGCACCCAGAAGCTCCCCTGTCTCTGCGTCAAAAATCGTTTTGACGAGCCCGTCCGGCTCCCCGAGCGCGATGGCCTTGCCGTTGCCGATGAAGGGGAAACGCCCGACACGGATCTTGCGTCCGGTTTCCTTGGCTTTGGCTTCGGTCAGCCCGACGGAGGCGATCTGCGGATGACAATAGGTGCAACCCGGGATCTTGAGCTTGTCCATCGGGTGCGGCTCCATGCCCTTGATCGCCTCGATGCAGATGACCCCTTCGTGCTCGGCCTTGTGCGCGAGCATCGGCGGACCCGCGACATCGCCGATCGCATAGACCCCCTCGACGCTCGTCCGGCCATAGGGATCGGCCGCAATCAGCCCCCTCTCCGTCTTCACGCCGAGTTCTTCCAGGCCGAGACCGTCGATATTGCCGACCACGCCGACTGCGGAGATGACCCGCTCGAAGGTCTTCTTTTCGCTCTTGCCGTCTTTCGTCTCGATCGTTGCCGTGACGTCGTCTGCGCCTTTTTCAAGCTTGGAGACCTTCGCTTCGGTCAGGATCTTGATGCCCTGCTTTTCAAGGCGCTTTCGCGCGAGCGATGAGATCTCCGCATCCTCGACGGGGAGGATCTGTGGCAGCACCTCGACCACCGTCACGTCGCAGCCGAGCGTGTGGTAGAAGGAAGCGAATTCGATCCCGATCGCGCCGGAACCGACGACGAGAAGCGATTTCGGCAAGCTCTTGGGAGCCATCGCCTCAAAATAGGTCCAGACGAGCTTCTGGTCGGGCTCCAGGCCAGGAAGAACACGCGGGCGTGCGCCCGTTGCCACGATGATGTGCTTGGCGGAGTACTGGCCGGGCTCGAGCGCCCCCTTCGGAGCCGGCTCGTCGCTCGGCGACACCTCGATCTTGCCCTTGCCCGCAAGCTTCGCTCTGCCCCAGATGACGTCGATCTTGTTCTTCTTCATGAGGAAGCCGACGCCCTGGTTGAGCTGACCGGCGACATTGCGCGAACGCTTGACGACGGCGCCCATGTCGAAGCCGACTTTTTCCGCCGTCAATCCGTAATCGCCGGCCTTCTGCATGTAATGGAAGATCTCGGCGGAGCGCAGCAAGGCCTTCGTCGGGATGCAGCCCCAATTGAGGCAAATTCCCCCGAGGTGGCGCGCTTCGACGATGGCGGTCTTGAAGCCAAGCTGCGCGGAACGGATAGCCGTCACGTAGCCGCCGGGTCCTGCGCCAATGACGACTACGTCATAAGATTTATCCGCCATTTCGCCTCGCCTGATCCTCTTTTCATGGTCCTGTCGGATTGCTCCGGAGGCTGCAAGGTAATGGCCGCAGCGTTTCGATCAAGAAGGAAGGGGGCGGAAGCTGCCATGCACCGCCCTCTCCTTTTCTCAAGCTCGTCCCGCGCCGGGGACGAGATCAGGTCGACGGCAACGCATAGGCGATGATCGAGTCACCCGTTTTCGTGCCGAGGGATCCGTGACCGCCGGCGACGACCAGGAGATATTGTTTGCCGTCAACGGCATAGGTCATCGGGGTCGCCTGGCCGCCGGCGGGCAGCCGATCTCGCCAGAGTTGCTCGCCGGTCGTCGCATCAAAGGCGCGAACGTAATAATCGAGCGAGCCGCTCATGAAGGCGAGATTGCCGGCCGTCAGGATCGGGCCGCCGAGGTCCGGCACACCCATCTTGAACGGCAGCGGGATGGGCGAGCGATCACGCACGGTCCCGTTTCGGTGCATGTAGGCCACCTTGCCCGTGGTGAGGTCCGCACCCGCGACGTAGCCCCAGGGCGGAGCCTGACAAGGAAGCCCGATCGGCGAGGTGAAAGGCTTCAGGCTCACTGCGAACGGGGCCCCGTAATTCTCGTTGAGGCCGGGTTTGCCCTCCGAAACGTAATTCTTCTCCGGATTTTCCCGAGGGATGAGCTTGGAGACGAAAGCGAGATAGGACGGCGTACCGAAGACGATCTGGCGGACCGGGTCGACGGCGACGCCGCCCCAGTTGAAGACGCCGAAATTGCCCGGATGGACGAGACTGCCTTCTGTCGAGGGCGGTGTGAAGCGGCCTTCCCAGCGATACTGGTGGAATTCGACTCGGCAAACGAGCTGGTCGAACATGGTCGCACCCCACATGTCGTGCTCGGTGAGCCGCGGCGGCTTCAGCGAAAGTGCCGATGTGGGCTGCGTCTTGGCCGCGTGATCTCCCTTGGCCGCACCTTGCGGTGCGGGCTCTTCGGTGACCGGGAGAATGGGATCGCCCGTCCGCCTGTCGAGCACATAGATGTCACCCTGTTTCGTCGCCTGAACGACGGCTGGAACCGTGTTCCCATCGATCTGAAGGTCGATCAGGCTCGGTTGTGACGGAACATCCATGTCCCACAGATCGTGGTGCACGGTTTGAAACACCCAGCGAAGTTCGCCGGTGACGAGATCGAGCGCCACGATCGAGGAAGAGAAGCGCTCGGTTTCCGGGGTGCGGTTGCCGCCCCATTGGTCGGGCGGCGCATTGCCGAGCGGCACGTAGAGGAGGCCGAGTTCCGGATCGGCACTCATGGTCGTCCACGAATTGGGCGAGTTGGCCGTATAGGTCTCGCCGTCAGAGATCGGCGTCGTTTCGTCCGGCCGGCCGGAATCCCAGTTCCAAAGAAGATCACCCGTGTCGATATCGTAGGCGCGGATGACGCCCGAAGGTTCTGTCGTCGAGACGTTGTCGTTGACCGAGCCGCCCACGACGACGAGACCGCGCGCAATCACCGGCGCGGAAGTCGAATAATAGAACCCCTCCTGGAGGTTCGGCATGTTCGCCCAGAGATTGACATGGCCGTTCTCGCCAAAACTGCGACACACCTCGCCCGTTTCCGCATTGAGAGCGATCAGGCGGGCATCGGATGTCGGCAGATAGATCCGCGTCGGACACTCGGTTGCGGTGGCGCTGTCAGATCCTTCGAGCGATTGGTAATAGGATACGCCGCGGCAGGTCTGATGCTGCCGGCTAGCTTCGGTCCCGACCTCCGGATCAAAGCGCCATTTTTCCTCGCCGGTCGCGGCGTCGAGAGCGATCGCCAGATTGTGCGGCGTGCAGAGGTAGAGCGTGTTGCCAATCTTGAGCGGCGTGACCTCGTAGGTGGTTTCCTTCGGATCGCCCGGCCGCCTCGTGTCGCCGGTATGATACTGCCAGGCGACCTTGAGATGGTCGACATTGCCGGCATGAATCTGGTCGAGCGGGGAATATTTCTGGCCGAACTCGGTGCGCCCATAGGCAGGCCAATCCGCCGCCGGCACATCTGCGGCCTCGCCCGACGGCCCGGTCTCCGCGTCGGCCATTCGCGCCGCCGGAAGCTGTCCCTGGAGATCGGCGGACGGCGTTGCGAGCGCATAGATGGCGACGCCCACGGCAAGAACCAGCGAGACGCCGAGCGGGATCCCCGCCCCGCGCCAGGCTGCAGGCCGCGGGTCAAAAAAATCGCGCTTCAATGAGCGCGTTACGAAAGGCAGAAGCAGCCAGATACCGATGAGGACGACGATGTCGCCGCGCGGAGCCAGTTGCCACCAATCGAAGCCCGCCTCCCAGATCGCCCAAACGAGCGTGCCGAGGACGACGGCAGCGTAGACGTAAAGCGCGGCCGCGCGATGCATGAACAAAAGGATGCCGGTGGCCAGAAAGCCGACAGCGGCAAGAATGTAATACCAGGAGCCACCGAGGGCTGCGAGCCAGATGCCCCCGACGGCAAGGGCAGCGCCCAGCAATGCGATGGCGATGCCAGTGATTGTGGCGACCAAATTCTCTCCTCCGGGATGGTTGATGTCTTACCAACACGGAAGGAGGCTCTCGGTTTCCCGTCGACGCCAGAATCCTTTGCCGGCGGAGATTGCGGGTGGGACGTTACGCCGGACGAGGCTGTTTCAGTTCACTTCTTCGGGCTTGGGCTTGCGTCTTCAGCTGGCGATTCAACACGCAGTCCGGCCTTCTTCCACGCCCCGAAGCCACCCTCGATATGTGCGACGGGCTTCAAGCCCATCTCGGCGGCGCGGCCAGCAGCCAGCGCCGAGCGCCAGCCTGCCGCGCAGAAGAAAATGAATGGGCGGTCTTCGGCAAAGACCGGCTTATGGTAGGGGCTCGCCGGATCAATCCAGAATTCAAGCATGCCTCGCGGGCAATGGATGGCGCCTGGGATCCTTCCCTCGCGCTGCAGTTCTCGGATATCGCGCAGATCAACGAGGACGGCTTCGGCCTGGTCGTGCCGCCGGAACGCCTCATCGGCGCTCACGGTTTCGATTGTCGCCTCGGCCTCGTCGATGAGCTGACGGTAGCCTTTGACGATTTGCTGCGGCATGGGTTTCTCCTGTTTCTCCGCCCCTTTAGCTAGGCAGTCTTCAGGAAGAAATGCAAACGCTTCGGCGTGGGAGAGCCGGCGCGGCTAAGGGCAATAAAAAACGCGGGACCTTTCGGCCCCGCGTACTGCGCGATTTCCTAGGATGAATGCGGTCAGCTGACCGCCACCGTAGTCGCTCCGCCACTGACCACCAGCGAGATCACCAGCAGCAGTCCTGCACATACTGCAAAGGTAATCGCCGCCGCCCGCCAGCAGGACGGCTCGTTCAAATCGGGCATCAAATTCCCCTTTGTCCCCTGGTGAGGAGGGAGTCCTTGGACCCTCCCGACACCGAAAACCGTTACAATTTGCCAAAGCTGACTTCAAGCTGAAGATGGCTCAAATTTGCCACCTTTTTGCCTCAATCGCGTTCGGCATCCACCTTGCCCGCCGTCGCCAAATATCAACGCATCCACGGCTTACGCGAGGCCTGCGCCGATGAAAAAGCATTCGCGGCTAGAAAAGTTGGGCGGTCCACTTCATCCTTCGTTCCCGCCGGTCCGCCCCTGCGCAGGCTACGCTGCAGGGGCGCTCGAGGGTGACCGAGAGGCTGATCGCCTTGGGCCGATCAGCGGCGGGAATGTGGCGATGAGCGGGAGAGAAAGCAAGTCTTAATAGAGGTTAACGGCTGCGTCATCCACATAGCAGCCATACATAAGACGCTGGGCTTCTTTCTCCCTATAAGCCCCTGAAAGTTAACATGTTTAGAGTGGCGCCTTCGGGTCGGCATGGAGCCGCGAGCCACCCTTCGCCCGGTTCGATCGCGCTTTGTCTTTCGACGAGGCCTCTGCGCTCGGGGGCCGCGAAACGCGCACTTCGACGGGCTCGCTCAAGATGACTTGTCGATGCGGGAATGGGATGGAGACATCCGCCTCCTTGAAGGCGTCCCAGCAGGCGAGAAGCACCTTGCCGCGCACATTGGTGAGACCGTTCTGGGGATCGCGGATCCAGAAGCGAAGAATGAAATCGATCGAGGATTCGCCAAAGCCCGTCATCCAGCAGACCGGCGGAGGTGCCTGATGAACCCGCTCGACGGATTTCGCCGCGTCGATTGCAAGCCGGCTCACCTGGTGCGGATCGGACGTGTATGCGACGCCGAAATGTACGTCGAGGCGAATCAAGGTGTCGGTGAAGGACCAGTTCACCACCTGCTGGGTGATGAAATCCTCGTTCGGAATGAGGAATTCCTTGCCATCACGGGTGACGACGGAGACGAAACGGGCACGCAGCTCGCGGATCCAGCCAAACGTCTCGCCGAGTGAAATCGTGTCTCCCGGTTTGATCGACTTGTCGAGAAGGATGATCATGCCGCTGATAAAGTTCGACACGACCTTCTGGAGGCCGAAGCCGATGCCGACGCCGACCGCGCCGGAGAAGACGGTGAGCGCGGTGAGGTCCACACCGACGGCCGAGAGAGCAGTTGCTGCCGCCGCGACGATGAGCGCGAATTTGACGACTTTTCCGAGAAGCACGCGGATCGTGGGCGTCAGATCGCTGGCGCGTTCGAGCCGCTGCTCTACGAAATTGCCGAAGGTGACGGCGAGCCATAAGAGCCCGCTCAAAAGGAGGATCGCCTGGAGCAGAAAGAGCAGTGACAGGCGGAAGGACCCGATTTGGAGCGCAGCGGCATCGAGCAATGCGGTCGCCTCGTCGAGGAGGCCTGTGATGCGCAGCGCCACGAAAGCCCAGGCCAGCACAGCGATCATGCGGCTGACCGCTCGATTGCGAATGAGTTTCGAGACGACGGAGATCAGCACCCAGGCGGCGACGAGAGACGTCGCAATTGCCAACAGGTAGGTGCGGCTCGGCCAGGTCACCGTTCGCATGACCGTGAGGACGGCCAGCAAGACGAGGGAAAGAACGATCCAGTTGGTTCGTCGCAGCAGGAGTGCGAGGAATCTGAGAAGACGAGGCTGTCCCCGGATCGCCCTCACCCGCGGTTCGAGGCGTGCTTCAGCAAAGCGCCCGATAACAACACTCAGAAGGACTGCGGCGATGATGATGGCGACCTGGATCAACATCCAAGGACGCATGAGCATTTCGACGAAAGCCAGCAGGCCCGTCTCCGCATCGCCGAGCAAGGCGGCGACATTTCCGTCCATCAGTTCGTCCAAGGGCAAGACCTTCCCGCTTTTAACGAGGTTCTTAACGCAGCCAGCCTCGCAGACGATCCTTTAGGACGCGTGCAACGTCGATCGCTACGGGCCGGGAAAGAGCGTGTCGATGCGTCCGGTCCAGTAATAAGCAAGCAGCCCGACCCATTCGCGGAACGCGACATCGGTGCGCCGAAGTCCGTCGCTGACGGTGGCGAACGGGCGCATCCAGTCATCAGGCGCAGCCCGGAAATCCACCGGATAGGCCGTGACCGGGAAGCCTGCGGCGCGAAACACGCCGACAGCCCGCGGCATATGAAAGGCCGACGTCACCAGCCACCAGGTTTCATCCGCTCGCGGTTTGGCAATTTCCTTCGAGAAGCTGGCGTTTTCCGCCGTATTGCGGGAGTTGGATTCGATCGTCACGCGCTCCGGCGAGAGCCCGAAACGCTCAATGGCCTCTCCGACGAGTTCGCCCTCCGTCTTCCTGCCCCCGCCGGTCAGTGCACTGCTGCCTCCTGTGAAGACGATGCGGGCCTGCGGATAAGTCCGCGCAAGGCGCAAGAGTGCGAGAATGCGGTCGCCCGCTTCGGTCAGCTCAAGCCCGGCGTCGCGCTCGCCACTTACCCGATCAGAGAGAGCGCCGCCCAAGACTATGATGCCGTCGGGGGCGGCGTTGTCCGATGCGGGCTGCTCGAAGCGGTTCTCCAGAGGAAGGATCAACCAGTTGGCCACGGGGCCGAGTCCGCAGGCCAGGATGCCGACGAGCCCGGCCGCCGCCACGACAGCGCCGACGCGAAACGACCACAGCATCTGAACCACGACGCCGAAGATCGTCAGAATGACAAGCGCATTCGAGGGAGCGAGAAAGAAGCCCGCAACCTTTGAGATTATGAAAAACATCGGCTCCTGCCCGATCGACGAATCATCTCCGGACTGGCCGAAGATGATGGCTCATATCACGGGAAGGCGCAGACGAAGGGTGCCGTCATGCAAAGCCTCAGGCCGCCTCGTCCCAGTCAGGTGCCCAATCCGGATCGATGCTGCGGCCATCCGGACGCGCCAGCGCCGAGATCCGCCCCATTTCATCTGGGGTTAGAGCAAAATCAAATATATCGCTGTTTTCATTTACTCTTTCTGCCTTCGAGGAGCGCGGGATCGCAACCACCCCCTCCTGCTGGATATGCCAACGCAGGATGACCTGGGCGGGTGTCCGCTCTTTCTCTTCGGCGATCTCCCGCACGACCTCTTCATCCAAGACCGCGCCGCGGGCGATTGGCGCGTAAGACGTCAGAGCGAGGCCGTGTTTGCGGCAGGCCGCATGAACGATGCTCTGATCGAGATAGGGGTGATACTCGACCTGGTTTGCGACGATCGGCTCATCGGCGTGGCGCATCGCGGCTTCGATGAGGGCGGCCGGGAAATTCGACACGCCGATGTGTTTGGTCAGCCCCTGCTTCTTCGCCTTGCACAGGCTTTGGATCTGTTCGTCGAACGGGATCGACGGGCTCGGCCAATGGATCAGCACGAGGTCGGCCTGGTCGATCTGAAGACGCTTCAGGCTTCCCTCGACAGATTTCTGGAAATCGCCGTCGCGAAGGTTCTCGTGCCAAACTTTGGTGGTCACGAAGATGTCGTCGCGTGGGGTGACATGGTTTGCGAGAGCGTCGCCGACCGCTTCCTCATTGTCGTAGGCTTCCGCAGTGTCGATGTGACGATAGCCGGCGTCGAGCGCCACCTCCACCATGTGGCGGCAGACATCGTCCCGCAGTCGCCAGGTTCCAAAACCGAGCGCCGGAATCTCGGCGCCGTTCGCCGTGACGGTGAGTGTCATGTCGTGCTCCTTTGTCTCTCGAAGCTCAACCTGGCGCGTCCAGGTCGGGCTTCAAGCCAGCAAAGGGTGCCGGTGGTCAGCTCTGCCGCGCGGCACGCCGGCTCTTCAATTCACGTTCAATCTTCTTGCCTTCGGCGCCCCGCTCCTCGACGCGCCGAAGCAGCCCATGAATGATGGAGCGTTCTTCGTCCTGCAGATCGGTCATAAGGGCGCTCTCGGCGACGAGGTGCGCATGGTGTTCATAGACTTCGCGCAATCCGGGTTTGATGGAAGCCGCCGCGAGATCGCCCAAGGTGAGCAAAAGCGCTTCGTTCATCACGAAGACTTCCTTCCCCGCCTGACGGAGCGGGTTGAGAACGGAGGCCACGACCACCTCAAAATGCATGGGCTGCGGCACCAGCATCACGTCGCGCTTCTCATTCCAATGGATTGCGGGGGTCAGATCGCGCCCGTCGAGCAACGCAAGCGAGGCCGCGAGATGGTTGGCGCAGGCGACCGCGGTAAAGACATCGTTGACGCCGGGTGACAGCGCCCGCAACCCGATCTCGACCAGAAGCCTGAAACGGGCGGGCAGATCCTGGAAGTAGGTGCGCGACGAACCGAGAATGACCGCGCCACGCACAAGGCCCGCAAACCCGTCCGGCATCTCCTCGCAATCGATGCGTGCCAGAGGCTTGCGTTTGATGACGAAATCGCCCGGCTGCACCAGCATTTCGATCACGCGGATGCTGTCATCAGCGGCGTCGACGATGGCGTCGTAGCTGATGGAGGACACATACCCCTCTGCGTCTGCAAAAATTATGGCGCCATTGGCCGGCTTCGGCGCCGGCAGGGCGAGGGCTTCGGTCGATTTCGCATCCTTCAGGTGGGACTGGAGAGCGTCCTGCAGATTGCCGGCGACGCGCGCCACAATATGATCGACGCTAACCTGATCGGTGATGTGATTGACGAAGACGACGAGAAACGAAAGCGCCACGATGACGAGCAGGATGGCGACGCCGATCGAGATGGTGCGGGTCTCGATGAAGGTGCCAACGTAGTAGAGGATCGTCAGACTGTATGTGAAAACGGCGAGCTGCATCCCCAGCGTCAGCCGCGTCAGCCGATCCTGCCGCAAGTCCTGAACGAGGCGCGGTCCCAGCGATGTCGCCGCGAGATTTCGGATCAGGAGGGACAGCGAATAGACGATCGAGGTCGCAGAGATCGTCGCTGCGGCGATCGTGCTCAAAATCGAACGTGCCGTATCCGGCTGGATCTCGCGGAAAAAGTGGTGCCCGAGCAATTTCTGCAGCGCGGTCCACTGGTCGAGCTCGAGCGAGATCAAAGCCGCAACACATCCCGCAGCACCGATGACGAGGGGGATGAACCAGAAGCTCGTCAAAATATTCTGCAGGCGGAGGCGCCATCGCTCCAAACGCAGGAGGCCGCGAATATCTAAAAACAAGGTCGGCCTACACTTTCCGTCCCATGACCGGATGCTTCACGGGTTCAGCTCAAGGGCAGAACAAGCGCCTTCCGTGCTGCGGGACGCTCCATGATCCGCGCGCAATAGGCCTCAACGTTCGGCGCCGGCGTGCGTTCGAGCGGCAGGTTAAGCCAGCGCAGGACGATCGCACCTATAGCGATGTCGCCCATGGTGAACGTTTCCCCGCTGACGAACGGCCGGTCCCCCAGCCATTTCTCGAGAATCGCGGCGCAGGCTTCGCCCTTCTTCTGGCTGGCCGAGACCGCCGCATGATCACGTGCATCCTCGGGCTGACGAACGAGATTGTAGAATGCGGGGCCGATCGCCGGACCGAACGTCGTCGTCTGCCAGTCCATCCAACGGTCCGCATCGGCGCGAACTCTGAGGTCGCTCGGCCACAAGGCGCCTGCGCTGTGCTGCGCGCAAAGATAGCGAACGATCGCATTCGATTCCCACAGGACGAAATCATCATCGACCAGCACCGGCACAAGGCCGTTGGGATTCATTTTGCGGAATTCAGGGGTGTCGACATGTCCATGCTGACGTCCCGCCAAAACGAGATCGTAGCTGAGACCGATCTCGTCCACGCAGAAAACCACTTTCTGGACATTGATCGAATTGGGGCGGCCGTAGATTTTGAGCATGCAGGAAGATGCGTCGCCGTGCAGCGTTCCGTCAATCATGGCGTGGTGCGATCTTCGAAATGTCTGGGGGATTGAAAAGGCTCGGCCTCTTCTGGGGGGCGTCCGGGCGCCCTGTGGTGGCCTCACCAAGGGATGCGCCGATTTTTCGCGCGCCTTGAGCGCCGGGAAAGAACGCAAGTCTAATTGTCGGCGAGACTGTGTTGAGGCACCACCAGATCTGATTGGCGACCACAACAGCTTCGACGGGAGGCACCGTGGAAAACGACTCAAATCCGCAGACCGCGCCAAGCTCGGTCCCCTGGCCACCGATCATCGTGGCCGGCTCAGTGTTCGTCGGGCTGCTTCTCGCCTATGTCGCGCCCCTGCCCTGGCCCGATTCAGACGGCGCCCTGCGTGGTCTCGGAGGCTTGATCGTTCTTGCCGCTCTCGGGATCGACCTTTGGGGCTATCGAACGTTCAGGCCGCACCAGACGACACTGCGGCCCGATCGGGCGGCCTCCGCCCTCGTGACCGAAGGCCCGTTTCGATATTCCCGCAATCCGTTTTATGTCGGCAACGTCATGCTCGTTGTCGGGCTCGGACTCGCCTTCGCCAATTGGTGGCTGGTTTTGCTCGCGCCGGTCGCGTTGGTGCTGATGGATCGCCTCGCTGCAAGGCCTGAAGAGAAGCACCTCGAAGAGGCTTTCGGTGCCGAATATCTCGCCTATAAGGCGCGCGTCGGCCGGTGGCTCTAAGCGCTACGGCGAGTCCGACTGGCCGCCAACTTCAGAAGTTCGGCCAAAGTCCGCGAGTGGCGAGCTCAACGACGTTGCCGTCGGGATCGCGAAAATAGAGGCTGCGCCCGCCGCGCGGCCAGCTGACTTCGCTAAGGATGGCGATGTCGGTCGCCTGCAGGTGCCGCTTCCACTGACCGTAGCTGTCGGTGGCAATGCGGAAGGCGAAATGCGCCGGGCCCTCAGAATGATGGCCCGGAATCACTCCGCCCGCTGTCTTGGTGTCTTCCAGCGTATCGCCACGATGAAAGACGAGGAGAACCTCTGATGGTCCCACCGCGTAAGTCATCATCCGCGACGTGCCGGTCATTCGCTCCAAACCGAGCGCTTCGCCGTAGAAGGCATGGGCTGCCGCCAAATCCGCGACATAGACGGCAGTTTCCAGGATCCCCTCGATCTTCGGGGTCGCAGCTTTCTCAACGTTCGTATCTGACATAGGCGGTCAATTTTCCAACTTGGTCATAAAGGGCACGTGCGCGTCGATTCGAAGCCTCTGTCTGCCAGTAAACCTTGTCGGCATTCTGTGCTTCCGCTGCCGCGAAAACGGCGTCCATCAAAGCCCGGCCGGCACCGAGCCCGCGAGCATCCGCTGCCACGAAGAGGTCTTCGAGATAGAGCCGATCGGCGATCGCCCAAGTTGCCGGATGAAAGAGACAATGGGCAAAACCGACAAGCCGGTCGGCATCGTAGGCGCCAAGTGCGAACATCGCGCCCTTTTCCAGAACCAGCCGACACCACGTCACATCGCACACTTCCGGCGCGAGATCGACACCATAGAAGGTGAGATAGGCTTGCCACAGAGGCTCCCAGGCGGAACGATCGGAGGCTTTCAATCTGCGGATTTTGAGCGTCATCGGATCAAAGCCCGGTCTGACTTCTCAACCAGCGTCTCCAGGTCTTTTCGTCACCGTTGAAGGCGTTGCGGTCAACAGCGCCCTTGATTCCGTCGACGCGACCGGTGGCCGTAAACTGCCAGAACAGGAACGGCCGATTCTTGAAGCGCTCCTTCGGCTCGGCCGCGACGCTGCGCAGCCAGAACGGATAATCCTTATAGCGTCCTTCCAGAATGTCCTTATGGAAGTTGATGTCGGTGTAGATGATCGGCTTCTTGCCGGTGTGCTCTTCCATCGCCTTCAGGATTACATCGATCTTGGCGAGCGCCTCCTCCTTGGAGATTTTGTGAGGGCAGCTCTGCGATTGATGGTTCCATTCCAGGTCGAGAACCGGGGGAAGCTGGGTCTTATCCTGCGGCACGGCGAGCTGGTACCACAACGCCTGTTCGGCCGCCGTTCTGCACCAATACATGAAATGGTAGGCGCCGCGCGGGACGCCCGCACGGGCTGCGGCTTCCCAATTGTCGTAGAAATTCTCGTCGACATGATCACCGCCCTCCGACACCTTGATGTAGGCGAAGCGAATGCCGTCGGCGCGGACCCGGTTCCAGTCGATATCACCCTGATATTTGGAGATGTCGATGCCCTGGACAGGCAGGGCATGGGCGCGTGCCACGCCCGGATGCGGGTCTGAATCCGGCAGATATTTGATAGCAGCTCCGCCGCAGCCGGTGAGCAAGAGGCCTGCGAGAAAAACAGGCGCCAGCCTGCGGTACGAAACGGGAAATGCGCGCATCATGTAAGCCGTCCCCAAGGATCGGCCCTTCATGGACGGTTAGCCTTTATCGGTCGTTAATGACGCACCCTGGGAGCCCGGCCGCTGAGAAATCTTTTTCTGCGTGACGTCGGCGCCGTCACGAAATGGCGAACCACCAAGCGGCAAGGCCCAAGAATGCGAAGAAGCCCACCACATCGGTGACGGTCGTAACGAAGACGGAAGAGGCAATCGCGGGGTCGGCACCGGCTTTTTCCAAAGCGAGCGGGATGAGAATGCCGGCGAGCCCAGCGGCCACCATGTTGATGATCATGGCAACGGCGATAATCCCGCCCAGCTGGGTGCTGGAGAACCATAAGCTCGCCACGACGCCTATGATGATCGCGAAGAGCACACCATTGGCGAGGCCTACCAGGGCTTCTCTTGAGATGAAGCGTATCGGGTTGATGGTTTCGATGTCACGTGTCGCGAGAGCCCGAACGGCCACCGTCATGGTCTGGGTGCCGGCATTTCCGCCCATCGAGGCAACGATCGGCATAAGCACGGCAAGGGCCACCATCTGTGAGATGGTGCCATCGAACAGGCCGATGACCGCCGATGCGAGCAGTGCCGTGCCGAGGTTGAGCAGTAGCCAAATGAAGCGAGAGCGAACCGCACTCACGAAGGTGTCCGTCAGCTCTTCGTCGCCGACACCAGCGAGGCGCTTGATATCTTCGTCGGCCTCTTCCTCGATGACGTCGACGATATCGTCAATGGTGATCACACCAACGAGCCGATCGCTTTCGTCGACGACACCGACGGAGAGAAGGTTGTAGCGCTCGAACAGACGAGCGACCTCTTCCTGGTCGTCGGTCGCGGAGACCGAATGGGTGACTTCGCCCATGATTTCTTCGATGCGCACGGGCCGCTTCGTACGCAGCAGGCGGTCCAGCGACACCGTGCCAAGGAAACAGAAACGCGGATCGACCACGAAGACTTCGGTGAAATCGTCGGGCAACCGATCATCTTCCCGAAGAAAATCGATCGTCTGCCCCACGGTCCAGAAGGGAGGAACCGCGATGAACCGCGTCGTCATGCGACGACCGGCCGATTCCTCCGGATAGTCGAAGCTGCGCTCCAGCTTGATTCGTTCCGCAAGCGGCAGCGCGGCCAGAATCTCCTCGCGATCCTCGTCCGCCAGATCCTCGAGGATGCCGATCGCATCGTCCGAATCGAGTTCGCGGACGGCCTCGGCGATGGCCGTATTGGGGATCGTTTCGAGAATCTCGTCGCGGACGGTTTCGTCGACCTCAGTCAGCGCCGTCCAGTCGAAATCGCCGCCCATGAGGGCGATCAGCGCCTCACGTTCTTCGCGGCTGATCGCCTGCAGAACATCGCCGAGATCTGATTCGTGGAGATCGCCGATCAGAACGCGCAGTCGATCGGCGTCGCTCGTCTCGATCGCCTCCGAGACCGCCGCCAGGTAGGCACCGTTGAGCGAGCCTTCCTCGTCGCGAACTTGCGGAAGCGTCGTCTCTTCGTCTTCGCGTGGGAGCGTATCTGTCTGCATCGCACGTCTTTAGGGCTGCGGCTCGACCGGGTCCAGCGAAGCCGGCCAGAAACGCCGATGTTGCAGACAATAAAAAAGGTGGCCGAAGCCACCTTTTTAAATTGGTGCGGTCGAGAGGACTCGAACCTCCACGGGTTGCCCCACAGCGACCTCAACGCTGCGCGTCTACCAGTTCCGCCACGACCGCGAAATCCTGCGCCGGTCAAGCCAGCGCGCGGTCATGTAGCAAATGGTCGGACCCGAAACAAGGCCAGTCTCGCGAGAAGATGCGCTTTCCCAAAATGACGCGGTCGGACGGGCTTAAAGGTGTCGTGCGCACGAGGCGCAGCCGCTCCCTCATCTTTGCCTCCTCGGGCCCTTACCACCCCTCGCCTTTGCCCCCTCTCGCCTTTGTTTGCGCCGAGGATTATGTGATCCCTATGACCTCATTGCCTGAAGCCCCCGCACGGGGCGTCCAATCTCTTGCCGGAGGTGAGAGACAAACCGAACGTCTATGGCCCGATCATCCAGGTGCGCCGGTCGAGCTGCGGGTTTCCAACAGACCGATTCCCTACGAAGCCGCGCTGACCTTCATGGAAGAGCGCGCTGCCGCGATTCGTGCCGGCGAGGCTCCAGAATGCCTGTGGCTTCTCGAACACCCCCCGCTTTACACCGCCGGAACGAGTGCTCGTGCTCAGGACCTCCTGACGCCCGAGCGTTTTCCGGTCTTCAAGACCGGCAGAGGCGGGCAATACACGTATCATGGGCCGGGCCAGCGGGTCGCCTATGTGATGCTCGACCTGGAAAGGCGGCAGAAGGATATCCGCGTCTATGTGCGCTGCCTGGAGGCGTGGCTGATCTCGGCTCTGGCGCGTTTTGGCGTGACCGGAGAGCGCCGCGACGGGCGGGTCGGAATCTGGGTGCAAAGGCCGGATAAGCCGCCGCTCTTTGACGGTTCACCGACCGAAGACAAAATAGCGGCTCTGGGCGTGCGGGTCCGCCGCTGGGTCACGTTTCACGGCATATCGCTCAATGTGGCGCCTGATCTTGAGCATTTCTCCGGGATCGTCCCTTGCGGAATCACGGCCTACGGCGTCACCAGCCTCAAAGATCTCGGCATCTCCGCGAATATGGCGGATGCGGATCGGGCTCTCATTGCAGCCTTCGAAGACGTCTTCGGCCCCCTCGCCCGCGAACCGTGAGAGCGCGCACGAGCACGAGCTACGGCGCGGCCATCACCGTCCAGGTCTTGGCCGTCTTGCGAATGTAGAGGTAGGTGCGGCTTTGTTCCGGCTCGGTGCCGGCAGGGGCGAGTTGCACCGTTACGGAAACCCGGGTCAGGTTGTCGGGCAAGCCCGGCTCCTTCAGCGTCTCCAGAAAGGCCTGCTGAACCGCCTGACGAGCCTCGAAAAAGCTCAGAGGCCGGCTTTCGGGTGTCAGGAGGACTTTCACATGCCCCTCGCGAGGATCGTCCTCAGGCATGAAATGCAGACGCACATTGGCCACTCTGTCGCTGGAATGGTCCGCAGCAAGCATCGTATTCCGGCCGTCCAAAGGTCTGCCGGACGCCACGCCGGATGCCGCGGCCGCACCGATTGCGAACCCGCAGAAAAGCGCCAAACGCAGCCTTGAGCCTCTCGAAGACGGCATCACCCCAACCCGTTCGCCTTGCAGGCGCAAGCCTATCCAAACGACGAGTTGAAATGTTAATTTAAAATTAACTCAATGTTAACGGGTGAGATACTCTACGCGGAAGGGCCCGCTTTGAGGCCCCCCTCCGCCCACCACCTCGACGGACTCGACCGAGGCCAGAGCCGGTCCGGAGCGCAACGCGACGAGCATCTTGTCCACATTGTCGACTGCCCCGGTGAAAACAGCCTCCACCGCCCCGTCGCTCCGGTTTGCCACCCAGCCCGAAAGGTCGAGCTCCCGCGCCTTGCCTTTGGTCCAAGCCCGGTAAGATACGCCCTGGACACGTCCTTTTATGACAACTCGAACGGTCTTATCTGCCACGATCACTGTGCCTTTGACGTCATTGCGCTGCGTCGACCAAAAGGGAACCGTGGCGCAGGTGTTCCTCTGTCTCCTGGATCCAGTCCCGCACAATCGGCACGGCGTCTCTCTGGCGGGACAGGATAAGCTGGAAGACCATGTTGGAGCCGTGTACGAAGCCGAGCTCCACCGCCGCCAGATAGAATTCCCACATCCGGACGAAGCGCTCGTCCATCAATTCGATCGCCTTGTCGCGGTTGGTCTGGAAGCGATTGTACCATTCTCTGATTGTATAGGCGTAGTGGAGGCGGAGTACCTCCGCATCGCAGACCCATAGGCGGTTGCGCTGCGTCGCCGTGACAACCTCCGATATGGCCGGCACATAGCCGCCGGGGAAAATGTACTTGTTGAGGAATGGTCCTGTGATTCCCGGCGGTGACATGCGGCCGATCGAGTGCAGCACCATGAAGCCGTCGGGCTTCAACAGGCTGAAAACCTTTCGGAAGAAGGCATCGTAGAAGCGATAGCCGACATGCTCGAACATTCCGACCGAG
Source organism: Afifella aestuarii (assembly GCF_004023665.1). NCBI lineage: Bacteria > Pseudomonadati > Pseudomonadota > Alphaproteobacteria > Hyphomicrobiales > Afifellaceae > Afifella > Afifella aestuarii. The sequence goes on along the minus strand of NZ_SAUF01000005.1, from coordinate 612,036 downwards.
ACGATGCGGTCATATTCGCCTTCGATTTCACGGTAATCCTTCTCGACGAATTTGACCCGGTCGGACAGACCTTTTTCTTCGACCCATCGGCGGGCTGACGCCAGCTGTTCCGTCGCCGGATTGACACCGACGACCTCGACATCGAAGGTTTCGGCCAGAAAGATCGCAAGACCTCCCCATCCGGACCCGATCTCCAGGACTTTCATTCCGGGTCGGAGCCGAAGTTTCGCGCCGATATGGCGCAGCTTTGCGAGTTGCGCCTCCTCCAGAGTTTCATGATCCGGGTCACGCCAGTAGGCGCAGGAATACTGCATCCTGTCGTCAAGAAAGAGGCGGTAGACATCCTCTTTGACGTTGTAATGATGTTTGGCGTTCTGCTTCGACCTGCCCGGCATGTTGTTCTGATGCCAGCGTCTCAGAGCGCGATAACCGGTGTTGACGACGGTCTGCGCCGGATGGGCGGAGAGGTAATCCTGATTGATCGAAAAGAGCCTCAAGAAGTCATGGACCGTGGCGCCGTTTTCAAATGTCAGCGTCCCGTCCATATAGGCTTCCGGAGCAACGAGCTCCGGATTGATCGCCATTTGCCAATGAAGCTTCGGATCATGCAGGCGCATGGTCACAACCGGGCCGGGCTTCTTGCCGCCAAAAAGATGCTCGCGACCTTCAGCGTCGATCAGAGTGAGCCGACCATTGCGCACGAATTGTCGAAGGATGCTCTTCAGGAGCCACATCGGAGAAAGATCCCCCTTTTTGTCACACCCAATTTTATCGCGCGCAATCTGACGCGTGAAACCCCCTCCCGGTTGTGATCATTCAGGCGGCTTATTCGAACTCGATGAGCACCTGATCGAAGGCCACGACGTCGCCCGGAGCCGCGCAGATCTTCTTGATGACGACATCGCGCTCGGCCCGGAGGACGTTCTCCATCTTCATCGCTTCAACGGTGGCGAGAGTCTCGCCGGCCTCGACCTTTTGTCCTTCCTCAACCGGAAGTGACACGACGATCCCCGGCATGGGACACGCCAAGCGGTTGTCGAGCTCGCTCACCGCCTTTTCCGGCATATGGCGATAGATCTCGCCGACCGAGGGACGGATGAGCTGCGTCATCCGGGCGACGCCACGACGCTCGACACGCAAGGCAGCACCGCGACGTTCGATCTGGGCGAACACTTCCTTGTCGTCGACGATGCCGTGCCATAGAAGATCGCCCGGCTTCCAGGCCGTCACCACCCGATGCTCGATGCCGTCGACGATCATTTCGACGTCGAACGGGATCGAAGGCATTCCCGATGTGATGGTGATGTCGACGGCCTCACCGTCGATCAGGACCACCCAATCGGGGCGAATGGTGCCGGGATGAGGACGCAAGCGCCCCGAAAGATCGTCCAGCCGAACGCGCTCGATCAATTGAACGCAGGTGGCGATGGCCGCGAGAATCCTCAGATCCTCGTCGGTCGCATCGGCACCTTCGAAGCTCTTGCCGTATTCTTCGGCGATAAAGGCGGTGGAGAGATCGCCGCGGCGGAAGCGCGGATGCGCCATCAGACCGCTTAAAAAGGCAATGTTGTTGCGAATGCCGGTGATCGTGAACGCGTCGAGCGCATCCGACATGACGTCGATCGCCTTTTCGCGTGCCGCCATGCCCTCGCCCTCTGCATAGGTGCAGAGCTTTGCGATCATTGGATCGTAAAAGAGGGTGATCTCGGAACCTTCGACGACCCCCGTATCATTGCGGATGATGGTGCCTTCGCGGGCGGCGTCTTCGGGCGGGCGATAGCGACGCAAGCGACCTGTCGACGGGAGAAATCCGCGGAAGGGGTCCTCGGCGTAGAGGCGTGCTTCGATCGCCCAACCCTTCAGGACGACGTCTTCCTGCGCAATCGGGAGCTTTTCGCCGTCAGCGATGCGAATCATCAATTCGACCAGGTCGAGACCGGTGACGAGCTCTGTCACCGGATGTTCCACCTGCAGCCGGGTGTTCATTTCCAGGAAGTAGAAATTGCGATCGCGGTCGACGATGAACTCGACGGTGCCGGCGGTCTCATAACCGACTGCGGCAGCGAGAGCGCAAGCCTGAGCCCCCATCGCGGCGCGCGTCTCCGGATCGAGGAACGAAGACGGCGCCTCCTCGATCACCTTCTGGTTGCGCCTTTGGATGGAGCATTCGCGCTCGCCCAGATGGATCACGTTGCCGTGCTTGTCGGCCAGAACCTGGATCTCGATGTGACGCGGCTGCTCGACGAACTTCTCGATGAAAATTCGTTCATCGCCGAAGGAGGACTTGGCTTCACGGCGGGCGAGATCGAAACCCTCGCGCACTTCCTGCTCGTTCCAGGCCACGCGCATGCCCTTGCCGCCACCGCCAGCGGATGCCTTCAACATGACCGGCAGGCCGATTTCGGCAGAGATGCGCACGGCCTCATCGCCGCTTTCGATCAGGCCCATATGACCGGGCACCACACTTACGCCCGCGTCCTTGGCGACCTTTTTGGAGGTGATCTTGTCGCCCATGGCTTCGATGGCGCCGACCGGCGGGCCGATAAAGACGATTCCGGCCTCTGCCAGAGCCTTCGCGAAGTTCGCGTTTTCTGAGAGGAAGCCGTAGCCCGGATGAACGGCTTCGGCGCCGGTCTGGCGGCAAGCCTCGATGATCTTGTCGGGCTTCAGGTAGCTTTCAGAAGCGGGAGCCGGGCCGATCGCGACTTTCTCGTCCGCCATCTCCACATGCAACGCGTTTCGGTCCGCTTCCGAATAGACCGCAACAGTGGCGATTCCCATCTTTTGGGCTGAACGAATGATGCGGCAGGCGATCTCGCCGCGATTGGCGATCAATATCTTACGGAACATTCGAAAAAACTTCCCCCCTCTTGCGGTGGTGCCCGTTTATGTGAGCAAGGCGCGCCTCGACAAGCGAAAAGAGCGCAAGCGCGTCTTCGGGTCAAAGTGGCTTTGCCGACGAAAATGCATGTCATCCATGCGATGCGGCCTTGTCGAGACGCGATTGCCTTGCAAATGGACCTGCAGAGTTTGGAGGAGATCCCAATATGGATGTTCGCGCAGCGGTGGCCTTTGAGGCCGGAAAACCCCTCGAAATCACCAATGTTCAGCTCGAGGGCCCGAGAGAGGGCGAAGTGCTCGTCGAGGTGAAGGCGACCGGAATCTGCCACACTGACGAATTCACTTTGTCGGGCGCCGACCCCGAAGGGCTCTTCCCGTCGATTCTGGGGCACGAGGGTGCCGGCGTCGTCGTCGATGTCGGGCCGGGCGTCACGAGCGTCAAAAAGGGCGACCACGTCATTCCGCTCTATACGCCCGAATGCCGCGAATGCCCCTCCTGCCTGTCTCGCAAGACCAACCTGTGCACGGCGATCCGTTCCACGCAGGGTCAGGGGTTGATGCCCGACGGGACCTCGCGGTTCTCCATCGATGGCAAGCCGCTGCACCATTACATGGGCACATCGACCTTCGCGAATTTCACCGTGCTGCCGGAGATTGCGGTCGCGAAAGTCCGCGAGGACGCTCCGTTCGACAAGATCTGCTACATCGGCTGCGGGGTGACGACAGGCGTTGGAGCCGTCGTCAACACTGCACAAGTCGAGCCCGGGGCCACGGCCATCGTCTTCGGCCTCGGCGGGATCGGCCTGAACGTCATCCAGGGGCTGCGGCTCGTCGGGGCGGACATGATCATCGGCGTCGACCTCAACAATTCCAAAAAGGAATGGGGTGAGCGCTTCGGCATGACGCATTTTGTCAATCCGAAGGAGATTGGCGAGGATCTCGTCCCTTATCTCGTGAACCTGACGAAGCGCGGCGCAGACCAGATCGGCGGGGCCGACTACACCTTCGACTGCACCGGCAATGTCACGGTCATGCGCCAGGCCCTCGAATCGGCGCACCGTGGCTGGGGTCAGTCGATCGTCATCGGCGTGGCACCTGCGGGTGCGGAGATTTCCACGCGGCCTTTTCAGCTGGTGACGGGCCGTACCTGGAAGGGCACGGCATTCGGCGGCGCAAGGGGGCGGACCGATGTTCCCAAAATCGTCGACTGGTACATGGAGGGAAAGATCGACATCGATCCGATGATCACCCACCTCTTGTCTCTCGAAGAGATTAATCGCGGCTTCGATCTGATGCATGCGGGCGAATCGATCCGCAGCGTCGTCGTCTATTGAGGCGTCCGTCGCCGCAGCCAAGGGAGATCCCCGTGAAGACCATTTCGACCTGGGCCGCTCATGGCGGCACGCAGGGCGTCTACAGCCATGCCTCTGAAGCGACCGGAACCGAGATGACATTCGCCGTCTTCGTTCCGCCGCAGGCGAAGGTCGCGCCCTGCCCTGTTGTCACCTATCTGTCAGGGCTCACCTGCACCCATGCCAACGTCATGGAAAAGGGCGAATACCGCCGAGCGGCCGCGGAACACGGCCTGATCGTCGTCTGTCCCGACACCTCTCCCCGCGGAGAGGGCGTTGCCGATGAGGACGCCTATGATCTGGGTCAGGGCGCGGGCTTTTATCTCGACGCGACGGAAGACCCGTGGGCCCGGCATTTCCGCATGGAAAGCTATATCCGGGACGAGCTTCCGGCTGTGATTGCAGCGAACTTCCCCGTCGATCCCGAGCGGCAATCGATCTTCGGCCATTCGATGGGCGGGCATGGAGCTTTGACGCTGGCGCTCAAAAATCCCGACCGCTACTTGGCGTGTTCGGCCTTCGCTCCAATCGTTGCACCGATCGACGTGCCTTGGGGCCAGAAAGCGTTGCCCGCCTATCTCGGACGGGACGAACAGAGCTGGAGGCAGTATGACGCCTGCGCTCTCATCGCCGACGGCGCGCGCTTTCCGGAATTCTTGGTCGATCAGGGGACGGGCGACAATTTTCTGGCCGAGCAGCTGAGGCCCGAGCTCTTCGAGAAAGCCTGCGCGGGGGGCGGCATCCCGCTAATCCTTCGAATGCAGCCGGGCTACGATCATTCCTATTATTTCATCTCCACCTTCATGGAGGACCATCTCGCGTGGCATGCCAAACGCCTGAAAGCGTGAGCCGACGAGTACCCTCGTCGACGGGTGACTGCTTGGCAGTTGTTACCGGCAGCCAAGCGCTCGCTCGGCGCGAACGATCGCATCGACGTTAGCGCGCTCGATCGCGCTCATTCTGACGCGGCTTTGATCCGGCTCCCAGCAATCGGAATTGTCGAAGTTGGCCCGACCACGCGCGGTGCTGAAGCAATAGCCGTTTTCGTCGAAAACCCGGTTCCGGATATACCAGAGGTCGCTGCAACGCATCGTGCGCAACGCGCCCTGCTCGAAACGATGCATGTCGGTGCACCCGAGACCGTCGAAGCAGTCGGCCTGCGCGACACTCCCGAAAGTGATGAGACAAGCGCTTGAGAACAAGGTTTTCAGCATGTGACGCCCCCCGAAAATTAGCCGGTAGGGTAGCATCATAGATAGAATTAGAGAATTGTTCTCGCGCAGGCATACGGACGGCCGGCATTTTCGAACCGTCGTAGTATCGGACAAGGAAAATCGGCTGGCTGAGGCGAGGTCATTTCGCCATCGGCCTCTAGGCCGGCGCTGCGTCGAGAAGCTTCATTTCCACCTTCTCCTGTCCGCCCCAGCGGTTCAGAGAAAGCGTGCCCGCGATATGCATCGCCTCCCCGCGTGACGACAGAAGCGCGCGGCCGAGCGGGGTTTCAGCTTCGCGAAATGCCATCGCCTTGATCCGCCCTCCGCTTTTGGAGCGGAGATCGAGACGGATATGTCCGTTGCCGACGGTATCCACATAGGCAATGCGATGGGCGGGCAATACGAACACCGGCGACGGGTGCCCGGCGCCATAGGGGCCGCATTTCTCTATCTCGGCAAAGAACTCCCGGCTCGCCCCATCGGCGGTGATGAGGCCGTCGATCTTCATGCAATCATCGATGAGCGCCGTCTCGACGGGAGCTTCGAGCTCCGCAATCAGAAACCGCTGCAGCTCCTCGAGCTTCTCTCTGCGAACGGTCACTCCCGCCGCCATTTTGTGTCCGCCGCCTTTTTCCAGCAATCCAGCGGCGAGTGCGGCGCGAACGGCTGCTCCGAGATCGACGCCCGCGATCGAGCGGGCAGACCCCGTGCCGTTTCCGCTCGGCCCATCAAAGGTGATGGCGAGCGCCGGACGTTGGAAGCGTTCTTTGAGGCGCGAGGCAACGAGACCGACGACGCCCGGATGCCAGGTCTCACCGACGACGACGAGAATGGACGGCGTTTCGCCCGCCCGTGTGATGGCGGCATCCGCCTGCGCACAGGCCTCAGCGACAGCTTCTGCCTCGATCGCCTGGCGTTCTGCGTTCAGGCGTTCGAGCGTGGCGGCAATGCTTTCGGCCTCGGCGGCGTCCCGCGTCGTCAGGAGCCGCGCGCCGAGACCGGCGTCACCGATGCGTCCCCCGGCATTGATGCGCGGTCCGAGGAGAAAGCCGCAATGGCTGGTTTCGACAGGTCCTTTGAGGCGCGCCGCGGCGGCGAGCGCCTGCAATCCCGGGCGGCCGCCGTGGCGTAACGCAACGAGCCCCTTGGTCACGAAAGCCCGGTTGAGGCCCGTCAACGGAACGACGTCACAGATCGTGCCAAGCGCGACGAGATCGAGGCCCGAGAGGAGATCCGGCAGAGCCCCAGTGTAGCGTCGACGGCGCAATTCCCGCAGGAGCGCGACAGCCGTCATGAAGACGAGACCGACCGCTGCAAGATGGCCGAGGCCCGAGAGGCAGTCCTGCCGGTTGGGATTGACGAGGGCGACGGTCTTCGGGCGATCGAGCCCCATCTGATGGTGGTCGATGACAACGACATCGACGCCACGCGCATGTGCCCGCTCCAAAGCTTCGAAGCTCGTCGCGCCGCAATCGACGGTGACGATCAGCTCTGCACCCGCATCGATGAGGCGGTCGATCGCCTCAGGGTTCGGTCCATAGCCTTCGATCAGGCGGTCGGGAATGTAGATCTCGGTCGTGACCCCCAGCCCGGAGAGCGTGTCCGAAAGAAGGGCTGCAGAGGTCGCACCATCCACGTCGTAATCGCCGAAGATTGCCACCTTTTCGCGGCGCTCGATGGCATCGGCGAGACGCCCGGCAGCCAGATCCATATCCATGAGGCAGGAGGGGTCCGGCATGTCCGTCTTCAGCGACGGGCCCAGAAACGCCTCCGCACCATCGTCCGAGATGCCGCGTCCAGCAAGAACGCGACAGATGCTCTCGGACAAGCCGGTGCGTTGCGCCAGAGCCGTGGCCGCGGCCTCCCCGCGCGCATCCAAACGCATGCGCCAGACGCGGCCCTTGAGAGACGCATCGACGCCGAGACAAATGCCCGGCGCCACAAGACTACGAGATGATTCGGGTCGACCCCACATTCGAGCATTATGCGGCAGCAGCTGTCCCGCTGCTACCGCCGCGCCACAAGCGAGCGATGACGGTCCCCGTCTTTCTGGCAACGGTGCGGCGGCCCGTAGGCCGCCGCTTCGCCCGGAAGCTGAGGATCAGTCGATGAATTCGAACTTGTCCTCAACGATGTGCTTGGCGCGAACCCAGCGCTGCGTGCCCGTATGCGAACGGGTGACGATCGTATGGGTCATGGCCACGCCGCGGCGGAAGCTCACACCCTGCAGAAGATTGCCATCTGTCACGCCCGTGGCCGCAAAGAGCACGTCGCCTGACGCCATGTCTTCCGTCGAGTAGATCTTGCGCGGCTCGCTGATCCCCATGCGTTCGGCGCGCGCGCGCTTTTCGTCCGTATCGAGCGTGAGACGTCCCCAGATCTGTCCGCCCATGCAGCGCAACGCGGCGGCTGCGAGAACACCTTCGGGCGCGCCGCCCGAGCCGATGTAGAAGTCGATCCCGGTCGTCTCTGGATCCGTCGTATGAATGATGCCGGCAACATCGCCGTCACCGATCAGGCGGATGGCCACACCCGTGTCTCGCACCGCCTCGATCAGCTTCTGATGACGCGGCCGGTCGAGAATGCATGCCGTAAGCTCGTGCGGACGGACGTCCTTTTCCTTGGCGATGCGGCGCACGATTTCCTCGGGCGGCATATCGAGCTCGATGAAATCTTCCGGAAAGCCCGGGCCGATGGCGAGCTTGTCCATGTAGACATCAGGCGCATTCAACAGGCCGTTGCGATGGGTGATCGCAATGACGGCGAGCGAGTTGGGAAGGTTTTTTGCGCAGATGGTGGTGCCTTCCAGCGGGTCGAGCGCGATATCGACCTCGGGGCCATCGCCGTTGCCGACCTCCTCACCGATGAAGAGCATCGGCGCCTCGTCGCGCTCACCCTCACCGATCACGACACGGCCGCGAATCGACAGGCGGTTCAGTTCGTTGCGCATCGCGTCGACAGCTGCCTGATCGGCAGCCTTTTCATCACCACGGCCACGCATCATGGCGGCCGCCACGGCGGCGCGTTCGGTCACACGCACCAGCTCCAGAGTCAGAACGCGGTCCATTGCGGACAAATCGATATCGGCCATTTAGCCCTCCCTCAAAATTCTGGCGCTTACAGCGCCTCAATCCGGATCATTTGGGGCCGGCCGACAATGTCACCCTCCCCCTCGATACGGCCCAATGCGTCACGCACGGCCTGCTCGGTCGTATCGTGGGTGATGATGGTGATAGAACGGAGATCATCGCGATTGCCGCGCGGTGCGGCGCCCGCGGGACGATTTCTCTGCACGATCGAATCGAGCGAGATGCCGCCGTCGGCCATGGCACGCGCGATCGCCGCGAAGGCGCCGACGCGGTCGGGCACCGACAAGCGCAGATAATAGCCGCCGGCATGAGCCCGCATCCGGGCTCGCTCATACGGTTTGAGGCTTGCGACAGGACGCCCGAAAGGCGGCGCACGAAAGCCGCGAGCGCAATCGACGATATCGCCAACGACGGCGGAGGCCGTCGCGTCGCCACCGGCTCCGGGGCCTGACAGGACCACCTGCCCGATGAAGTCGCCTTCGACCGCGACCGCATTGGTGACGTCGGAGATCCGCGCAAGCTGCGAGTTCTTCGGCAGCATTGTCGGATGCACGCGCTGTTCGATGCCGCTGTCCGTTTCCTGGGCGACGGCGAGAAGCTTGATGCGGTAGCCGAGCTCTTCTGCGGCGGCGATATCCTCGGCCGTAATCGACGCGATGCCTTCCACGAAGATGGCGTCTTTGTTGAGCTCTACCCCGAACGCCAGAGAGGTGAGAATGGCGAGCTTATGGGCCGCATCGAGCCCGTCGATATCGAAGCTCGGGTCTGCTTCCGCGTAGCCCAGCTCCTGCGCGTCGGCGAGACACTGCTCGAAGCTCAGCCCTTCGGCTTCCATCCGCGTCAGGATGTAATTGCAGGTGCCGTTCAAGATGCCGAACAGACGCGTGATGCGATTGCCGGCCAGTGCCTCTCGCAGCGCCTTGACGATCGGGATGCCCCCGCCGACCGCGGCTTCAAAGGCGAGAACGCCGCCACCCTTTTCTGCGGCGGCCGCGAGTTCAAGCCCGTGCTTTGCCAGAAGCGCTTTGTTTGCCGTCACCACCGATTTTCCGGAATCGAGGGCCGCACGCGTCGCCTCGCGGCAGACGCCGTTTTCGCCACCGATCAGCTCGATGAAGCAGTCGATGTCCGGCGACGAGGCAAGAGCAACGGGATCGCTGTGCCAGCTGAGCCCATCGAGCGAGATGCCCCGGTCTTTGTTCGGGTTGCGCGCGGAGACGGCGACAAGCCGCAACGGCCGTCCAGCCCGATCCCTCAGTGCCTCTTCATGATCGCGAAGAAGCCGAATGACGGATGTGCCGACCGTGCCCAACCCGGCCAGTCCGAGCCTGAGCGGCTGATCCATGGATGCCTTCCCGGAGAGAATTGGTAATTGTCAGGCGTTCGCCTTGAGCGGGACGACGTTGTGCAACGTTTCATCGGCCGTGGCAAGAAAACGCCGAAGGTTCCGAGCCGCCTGACGGATGCGTTGCTCGTTTTCCACGAGCGCGATCCGGACGTGGCCGTCGCCATGTTCGCCGAAGCCGATGCCTGGAGCAACGGCAATATCCGCCTTCTCGATCAAGAGCTTAGAGAATTCCAGCGAGCTCACCCCCTGGAACCGCTCCGGCAACGGCGCCCATACGAACATCGATGCCGCAGGCGCCGGAATGTCCCACCCTGCACGCGAGAACGATTCAACGAGACAATCGCGCCGGCTCTTGTAGATCTCCCGCGCTTCATCGGCCGGGCTGGCTTCCTCATTGAGCGCTGCCGCCGCGGCCACCTGAATCGGTGTGAACGCACCGTAGTCGAGATAGGATTTGACCCGCGCAAGCGCCGCGATAAGCCGTTCGTTGCCGACGGCAAAACCCATCCGCCAGCCGGGCATCGAGAAGGTTTTGGACAGGGACGTGAACTCGACGGTGACATCCATCGCACCCGGCACCTGCAGGACCGACGGCGGAGGATTGTCGTCGAAATAAATCTCCGCATAGGCAAGATCGGACAGAACGAAGATGTCGTTGCGGCGGGCGAAGGCGACGACGTCGCGGTAGAATTCGAGATCCGCGACATGCGCCGTCGGATTGGACGGATAGCAGAGTATGACGGCAATCGGCTTTGGGATGGAATGGTGTACGGCCCGTTCCAGCGCCTGGAAAAACTCCGGTCCGGGCTCGGCCGGTACGTGCCGGATCGCGCCGCCCGCCATCAGGAAGCCGAAAGCGTGAATCGGATAGCTCGGGTTGGGAACGAGAACGACATCGCCCGGCGCGGTGATGGCCTGGGCCATATTGGCGAAGCCTTCCTTCGAGCCGAGCGTCGCAACGACGTGGCGTTCCGGATCGAGCTTCACGCCGAAGCGGCGTTCGTAATAGGCAGCTTGCGCGCGGCGAAGTCCCGGAATGCCTTTCGAGGCCGAATAGCGATTGGTCCGCGGCTTCTGAACGGTCTCAATCAGCTTCTCGATGATGAAGGCCGGCGTCGGAAGATCTGGATTGCCCATGCCAAGATCGATGATATCGGCGCCACCGGCTCGAGCGGCGGCCTTGAGCCTGTTGACCTGCTCGAAAACATAGGGTGGCAGCCGTTTGATCTTGTGAAATTCGTCCATTGTCCTTCATCCATTTGCAGGCGAAGACTGATTTGATTATGCCAGCTTCGCTGCCGTAACGTTATTGCACGTTTGTAGAGTTTTCGCGAATTTTCTCAGCCGTCTCTTTTTGATTTTGCTGAACGAGGCGCCGCAATTCCGCCTCTCGTGCAGCGAGTTCTTGCTGCCTGCGGCCATTGGCACCGCGGCGAGCGGCGGCAATCTGTTCGAGCTCGGCCTTTAATGCGGCGACGTTCCGGGTCGGCCTGACGAGCATACTCGGCGGCACGGCGGTGTCGAACACGCCTGGAAACTCTTGAGGATTCGCGTCTTCGGCGGCGGCGCGTGCCCGGATTTCTGCGACCGTGCGGTCGTAGGCCGCCGCCTTTTGAGGGTCGCTCGGCCTTTGCGGCGGCGTGCTGCTCTCCTTAAGTCCTGTGAGAGCGGGGCTTTCGCAGGCCGTCAGCGCGAAGAGTGCGAGGGCAGCAACGGTCAGCCCTCTTAATCCGCCAACGGGATGTGAGCGATTCTGATGACAGTGTTGAGCTAGGAAACGCAATTGACGCTCTCGGCCTTGCTGAGTTCGAAGGAGCTGGCTGCTGTGCTATATCGCATAAGGCGCTCGGATCACCCCTAATAAGGTAATTGTGTCAGGATGGCGGAGAAAAAATCACGCAAAGAGCGGGAGGATGTCACAGAGGAACGGTCGGACAAGCCGCTGCCCACCTCTTACATCGCGGCCGATCCGGAAGTCTTTGCTCGCAATATGGCGCGTGCCTTCGAGGAAGGCGGAAAGGCGCTCGCGGCCTATCTGCGACCTCGCGAAACGGGACAGACGGGGGCCGACCAGCTCGCCGAACACACGGCCGAAGTGATGAAGACGATGAGCCATGTCGGGCAATATTGGATGTCCGATCCGGCGCGAACCATCGAAGCGCAGACCAAGCTCTGGGCACAATATCTGTCGA